>JAYPLD010000055.1:0-9018 GCA_038129265.1 Crocinitomicaceae bacterium | reverse complement strand
GAAATAATTTCTAGATCAATTCCGGTGTTTTGGAGTATACTTTCACAAATTTCATAACGGTTTTCAGCTTCTCTCATAGCACTGGTTGCACATGCTCTATAAAAATCAACTTCATTAATTTTCATAAGAAGTTTAAAAGCTTTAAAAGCATCAATAAGTTTATTTTTTGTTTTTTCTGTAACATGACCTTTGGAGAAAACATCTTTGCCTAAACGTATAGGGATTCTAGTTAAAGAAATTTTCTTAAAATAAAAGTCATCTTTACTTACTACATTAGATTCTTCAATAAGTAATCTTATCGCGTTTGAACCAATATCTATCGCTGCAAATATCATCT
The DNA here is from genome assembly GCA_038129265.1 of Crocinitomicaceae bacterium. Taxonomy (GTDB): domain Bacteria; phylum Bacteroidota; class Bacteroidia; order Flavobacteriales_D; family Parvicellaceae. The sequence continues at coordinate 8,681 of JAYPLD010000055.1, read as the reverse complement.
TATCCTAAATATATAATTTTTAAAGTGGATTATCAATTATAGTTCGCTATGTGTATATTTACTTTTTTAATTCTTTATGGAAAAAACACATCCATGGTCATCTTTTGCATCATCCACTCCTGCTGAATGGAGAGATAAAATTCTTGAAGACTTAAAAGGCAAACCTATTGACAGTTTAAATTGGAACACAACCTATGGTAAAATTGATCCAACTGAAATTTCTGATTATTACAATGAAAAACCATTTAAATCTACTGAAGAAATTTCTTGGGAATTCAATACCAATTTAGCTTTAAATTCAAAAATCCTCGATGTACTCAGTAATGGTGCAAATTCTATTTATTTGAATAATATCCCATTTAAAGAAAATATTTTCTCAGGTGTAATGAATGAGATCATACACACCCATGTCAATATAAATGAGCTTAACACTGACCAGCAATATTCTTGGATTAATTGGGCTAAAGCAAATGAATTCTCTGGTTCTATCAGAAATACTACACATCCATCCCGTCTAATTCATCATGATTTTGTATTTAAGTCTGAAAACATAAAGAAATTAAATGAAAAATTGGAAGATCATGACATGAACTGTTTATATATTGATGGGGAATATTTTTCAAATCGAATTTTTGATTTAGATCATGAGCTTGCTTGGTTATGTTCTTATCTAAATGAACTGATTGAATATTATCTTACTAATGAAATATCTATTCCAAAAAAAATAATTATTTCAACTTCTTTAGGAACTACCCTATTTGAAAATATTGCTAAAATAAAGTCACTAATTGTACTTGCTAATACCATAGTAAAGGTTCATGATTTAGATTGTATTATTGAAATAGAAACCTCATTCAATCAAGTTGATATTAGCCCCATTGAAAAAGAGCATCATATTCTAAGATTAACTGTAGCTTGTATGTCTAGTACCATTTCCGGTTCAAAAAGATTTAAGTTAGGATCGAAAGATGCCATTTTTGATGGTGATTATTGGAATAAAATTGCATGTAATATTCCAATTATTTTAAAAGAAGAATCTTATTTATTTAGTGATGTAGATGCAACAAAAGGCTGTTATATCATAAATCAATTAGAAAAAAAGTTAGGTGATTCTTCATGGAGCAGATTCAAAACAATTGAATCAAATGGAGGCTTCACATCAATAACTAGTAAAAAGGAATTTAATAAGATTGTTGAAGAAAGTAGCAAGAAAAGACTACTTGCCTTGCAGGAGAATGAAAAAACAATAATTGGTTTTAATGCTTTTTCAACTGTTGAAGATCAAATTCACTTTAATAAAAAAATGAAAACCCCTTTATATCTTCAAGATTTAATTTCATGAGAAAATCCTTTGAACATATTCCATTAGATTACCAATCTAAAAAAAGTCAAAAATTATCTCATCAAGCATATCATTCTGGTACCCCCCCGTTCTTAAGGGGACCGTATTCCACTATGTATCTTAGTAGACCCTGGACTATCAGACAATATGCTGGTTTTAGTACTGCAAAGGCTTCCAATGAATTCTACAGAAAAAACCTAGCTGCTGGACAGAAAGGACTTTCAGTTGCATTTGATTTACCAACTCATAGAGGATATGATTCTGATCATAAAAGAGTTACAGGCGATGTGGGAAAAGCTGGTGTAGCGATTGATACTGTGGAAGACATGAAGGTATTATTTGACCAGATCCCTTTAGATAAGATGTCTGTATCTATGACCATGAATGGCGCTGTTATACCCGTAATGGCATTTTATATTGTCGCAGCTATGGAACAAGGAGTGGACTTAAAAAGTCTATCAGGAACAATACAGAATGATATACTTAAAGAGTTCATGGTAAGAAATACTTATATATATCCGCCATCCCATAGTATGAGATTAATTGGTGATATTTTTCAATACACTTCTAAGTATATGCCAAAATTCAATTCCATCAGCATATCTGGATATCATATGCATGAAGCAGGTGCTAGTGCCGAATTAGAATTAGCCTATACTTTAGCCGATGGTCTAGAATACATACGTACTGGAATCAATGCGGGCCTAGCTATTGATGATTTTGCTCCTAGATTGTCTTTTTTTTGGGGAATTGGGATGAATCACTTTAGAGAAGTTGCCAAAATGAGAGCCGCTCGATTGTTATGGGCAAGGATAATTAAAGATTTCAATCCAAAAAATCCAAAGTCAATGGCACTGAGAACTCATTCTCAAACATCAGGATGGAGTTTAACAGAGCAAGATCCATATAACAATGTTACAAGAACATGTGTTGAGGCTATTTCTGCTGTACTAGGCGGAACACAATCATTGCATACCAATTCACTGGATGAAGCTATCGCCTTGCCAAGTGAGTATGCAGCTAAAATTGCTAGAAACACGCAATTATTTATACAAAAAGAAACTGATATCACGAAGATGATAGATCCTTGGGGTGGTTCTGAATACGTTGAAAAGCTAACGGAAGAAATAGCGCTAAATGCTTGGGATTTAATTAAAGAAGTGGAAGACTTAGGCGGTATGACTAAAGCAATAGAGTCTGGACTGCCAAAAATGAGAATTGAAGAAGCAGCTGCCATCAGACAAGCTAGAATAGATAGTAACAAAGAACTCATCATAGGGGTAAATTCATACCAATCCAAGACCGAACCTGACATTGAGACTCTTGAAGTAGATAATAAAAAGGTTATTGAGAGTCAAGTTGAAAGATTAAAAAAAATCAAGAATAACAGAGATCATATTAAAGTGCAAAAAGCACTAGATGCTATAACTAGATGCGCTAAGGAACAAGATGGAAATTTATTGGAACTAGCTGTTAATGCTGCCAAAGAAAGAGCCACACTAGGTGAAATATCTAATGCAATGGAACAAGTTTTTGGTAGATATCAAGCTACTATCAAAACCATTTCTGGTGTATATTCAAGTGAACTTATGAACGATGAAAATTATATTAAAGCACTAGACTTAGCAAAACAATTTGAATCTAAATCTGGCAGGAGGCCTAGAATAATGATTGCTAAGATGGGACAAGATGGACATGATAGAGGAGCTAAAATAGTTGCTACTTCATTTGCTGACATTGGTTTTGATGTGGATGTGGGACCCTTATTTCAAACCCCATTTGAAGCAGCAAAACAAGCCATTGAAAATGATGTTCATATTATTGGCATTTCGTCTCTTGCAGCAGGGCATAAAACACTAGTGCCAGAAGTAATCAAGGAGTTGAAAAAACAAAAAAGAGAAGACATCATGGTCATAGTTGGAGGCGTAATTCCTAAAAAAGATTATGATTATTTATTTGATGAAGGAGTAGCAGCCGTTTTTGGTCCAGGAACTAATATTCCTAAGGCCGCTCAAGAAATAATTACCATTATGCTAAATGGCATTGATTCCTGAAAATGAAGCCCATTAAAATCAGAAATTTAAATTATCCCGCTAAAATTCTATTAGCATGGAAAGAAGCCATTGGGGGAAATAAAGAAATAAGATCATTCCTGCTCAAAAGTAAGTACAAAGAATTGGGAGTCTTTTGTTTCGCATTGATGAACGATAGTTCATCAAGAGAGTGGCTTTTGAAAAATAACTATGCTCATTTACTAGCATTGATACATGGTGTTGAAGGGAAAACAGATGCTTGGTATTGGCTTAAGAAAAATGAATTTACCACGTTATTTCATATGGCAAGAGGCGGTGATTCTTGGAAGGAGTCTTTAGATTGGCTAAAGGAAAAGGATAAAATTTTATACGGTATAACTTTACAAATGGAAAAAATAAAGGACGAGATTGATGAGAAGAATAATGATCCTCACAAAATCAATCCCTGATTATTTGATTATTTCAAGTACTTCCGCTGCTTCTATTATCTCATTTAGCGTACTATCATTTTCTGTTTGGTCATCAGATGTTGAATCCGTCTTTTCTTCTGACACTTGAGGTTTTTCGGCATTTACTTCATGATGTGATCCATCATTAGAGTGCTCTGCATGAACTTCATTTCCTTCTACAGGTTCCACATGGCTACTATCACCCGTAAACATGATAAAGCCGAAATATCCTCCTACCGCAAGTAATAATACAATAAGTGAAATTAAAATGAGTTTCTTCTTGCTTTTAGCAGGCTTTGAAACTGAGACATCCACTGAAGATTCTGAATTGACATTATCCTGATCTGTATCTGAAGAATGTACTGGTCTACTAGGTTCAATAGATTTGGTGATTTCTTTATAGACAAGCTTAGAAGGTCCCCCTTTTTGGTATATTTCTTCTAATCTTTTAAAAACCGCGTCTTCATCCTGTCTAAAATTTCTTGCTATTTGTTTAGCTAAATAAAGTCGATCGGGATCATTTTTTTTAAAAAAATCTTTTAATCTTTTTTGATAGGACATGATGTAATTGTTTGTTCAGATAAATATATAAATTTAGATGACTTAAATTTATCTAATATTCCAAAAGTTTACAGAGGATGAGAAAAATCGCACTAGTTATACAGGGAGGTACCCTCAGAACTATTTTTACTGCTGGTGTATTGGATGGATTTATGAGTTTACGTTTTTTTCCATTCCAATATATGGTTGGAGTTTCTGGTGGAGCGATGTGTTTGGCTTATTATGTAAGTCGACAACGTAAATGTGCGTATGACATCTTCCAACATATTTATGATGATGAAAAATTCATCAATTGGAAAAATATGTTCTCTGAGCAAGGAATGATAAATTTAGATTACTTAGTTCAATATGCTAAAAGCAAACACCATATTAATTTAAGAAAGTTTAGACGATTTTCAGCAAATAGATTGGTTGAAATTGTGACTACATCATACTATACAGGCAAACCCATCTATATTGTTCCAAATACAAATAACTTATTTGATGTGATAAAGGCAAGTGCGACTTTACCATTTTTAACTAAAGGTGTTCAGTTAGTTGATGATCGCATAAAGCTACTAGATGGAGGTTGGAGTGACCCAATACCGGTAAAAAGAGCCATTGAACTAGGATACAAAGAAATGGTAGTCATTAGAACATACCCAAAAGAGCATAGAGAAAATTGGACTTACATGAATAAATTCGGGAGTTATTGGCATAAAAATAATCCTGAGTTAAGTCAAACATTCGATTCAGACCATATTAAATACAATGAAATTGCAAATTTTTTGGAAACTGATCCTTATCCACTAAAAATTCATCAAATCATGCCAGAAAATTATCTAGAAACTACAAGTTACTCAACAAGTCAAAAAAAACTTCAAATAGATTATAGACATGGCTTTGAACTGGGTATTGAAATGGCCTTAAAACTGAAAAGAAATATATTTAGAAAGAAAGTTGAATGAGATAGCCAGCATGTCTTCTTACATTAAACACTGTATCATTATCAAACAAAAGATATTGTCCTTTTATACCTACTAGTTTTTCTTCAATTTGAGGTACTTTATCTAATGTTACTGATTTTACTTTTGTAGGGTATTTAATCACAGGGAAATTCACTTTACTAATCTCGCTATCATGGGTAATGTATTGCTTAAGATCATCATCTAAATAATTTGTAAGCTCAGTTTTGACATCTGAAAGTGATCTTTCTGATAAATTATTTTGGAGCATTTTTCGCCAATTTGTTTTATCGCTAATGTGTTTTTTAAGAGCAACTTCTATTAATCCAGCCGCTTGTCTATAAGGAGTTTTGGCTAAAATCAAAGCCTCTACAGCTCCCTGGTCAATCCACCTGTATGGAATTTGAGTTTCTCTAGTAACACCTACTTTAATACCCGCTGTTTTAGAAAGATAAACAATATGTGGTTGCATATGGTGTGCCATTTCCCAATCGTAATCTCTTAATGCTACACCTTCGTGGATTCTACTTAATTCAGGTCGAATAATGCTTTCTACTGCAAGTGGAGATGATTTGAAGGCATCATATGACATTCCATCTCCATACGTTTTATTTATTTTTTTTCCACTTATGACACAATTTATAATACCTGAATAAGAGATATTAAGGGTTGAGCCAATAAGCTGGTTTAAGCTTATACTTTCCGAAAAAGAGGTTTTATCATATAAAGGAATTTCGTAGTGAACTTCATCGTGGAGCTCACTAGTCATTTTCCTTAGATTACCATAATGTATCATGAAGTAGCTATATATTAATTAGCTGCTTCCAGTAGGGCTTTAATTCGCTTGTAATTTTCCATGTCATCCATGTTCGCATAAATGATTTTCAGTACTGATAACGTATTTTTATCATTTGGAGTAAATGTAAGCACCTTCTCTAGGTATGGAATTCCTTTTTGCATGGTTTCTTGACCTCTCTTCATTTCCTGCTCATACTTTTCTCCATCATAATCATTTGCTATAGATTGAATTTCTTGCGATTCATTTACGTATAAAGCTCCTAAATTATAGTAAGCATCTACATATTCATTATCTAATTCTATAGCACTTTTATATCCAGTTACGGCCTTCTCAATATATTCAAAAGCTTTCTCGTGGTTTTTTGCTTCATGTTCTGTTTTAGCTAAATTATCATACGTTACTCCAATGTTAAAATGAAGTATTTTGTTTGAAGGATCTGCTTCAATTGCGTTTTGTAAGGCTTGTTGGGCCTTATCGTTATCTCCTTTGTTATACCAAAAGTTGAATTCTTCTACATTAAGAACAAAATCATTGGGAAACTTGTTTTTTCCTTCTTCAATAACAGAAAGTATTTTTTGATCATCCTTGTTTTCGTTTTTAGGGGAATTTAATACTCTAATCATAGATTGATACATTTCAGCACCTTTACCGTAATTGTTATCCGCACACATTTTGTAGTAATCATAAGCTTCATCAAAACGATTTAAGTTTTCTGCTGCCAAAGCTGCATTAATCATGGCTAACGTATCAGGTTTACTTAAAACATCGTACATTTTTACAGATCCATCAAATGCTTCATAAGCAGCCTCATAATTTTTTTGGTTAAACATTTCTGCACCCGCATTAAACATAATTGCTCTTAAACTCTCGATTCTTCTGTTAACATCACTTTTCCACTGGTTTTTTGTATCCAATTCAATACATTTTTTCAATGATCCAAAAGAAGCTGATTCAAGCTGTTCTTCTTCCATCGCCTCTAATTCTTTCATTATACCTTCATCCATGGATGCCATCATGATATAATCTAAATATATCATACCTCTGTAATAATACATTTTAGTTTCATCTTTTAACTTTAGCACAGGAGATTCTGTTTGCTTTGCATAAGATTCATCAATGGCTTTTTTGGCTTTGATTAATACAGATTTGTTAGATTCCAACTGATCAGGTTGCATCATCCAAGCTTTACTGAAATTATTTTTGTATTCTGTTGCCGCTTCAGTTAGTTGTAATTTCTGTGCTTTACCGCTAAGTAAGGCAGCTACTCCCATTATGGTTAATATACTTTTGTTCATGTTCTTTTTAGTTATTCGTTATCAATAATGTTGCCAGAATCTTCACTGTTTTCATTATCTATTAAATTTTCTTCATCTTCATCACGCTCTACTTTAGCCACTGCTGCAATTTGATCACTTCCTTTTAAATTGATCAATTTCACTCCTTGGGTTGCACGACCTTGTGATCTAATATCAGCTACATGCATTCTGATGGTAATTCCTGATTTATTAATAATCATTAAATCATCATCATCAGTTACATCTTTTATAGCGATTAGGTTACCTGTTTTATCTGTAATATTTAAAGTCTTAACCCCTTTACCTCCTCTGTTTGTTACTCGGTATATAGGCTCATCTGTTTCCGGATCATTCAAATATGTTCTTTTACCATATCCATTTTCGGATACCACTAAAACTGTTTTGGAAAAATCTTCTACCGTCACCATACCCACAACTTCATCAGAATCTGTCATAGATATTCCTCTAACTCCTGATGCCGTTCTCCCCATTGGTCTAACATTAGATTCATTGAAACGAATAGCTCTACCTGATTTGATAGCCAGCAGTATTTCATTTTCACCATTGGTTAGTTTTGCTTCTAGTAATTCATCTCCTTCTCTTATGCCAATGGCATTGATACCATTTGTCCTAGGTCTAGAATAAGCATCTAAACTTGTTTTCTTAATGACTCCTTTTTTAGTACACATTACAATGAAGTTATTTGTAATGTATTCTTCATCTTTTAAGTCTTTAACTACTACATAAGCTTTTACTTTATCATCTTGCTCTATGTTAATTAGATTTTGAATAGCTCTTCCCTTAGCAGATTTATTTCCTTCAGGAACTTCAAAAATTCTCATCCAAAAACATCTTCCTTTTTCGGTAAAAATCAATAACCAATTATGATTAGTTGCTACGAATAACTTTTCTAAGAAATCTTTTTCTCTTGTTGAGGATCCTTTTGACCCGACTCCTCCTCTATTTTGAACTTTATATTCACTTAAGCTTGTTCTTTTGATATATCCTGCATGAGAAATGGTAACTGCAACTTCTTCATTTGGAATAAGATCTTCTATTCGCATTTCATTTGCAGAATATTCAATCGTTGAACGTCTTTCATCACCATACTTAGCCTTTATCTCTTCAAGTTCAGTTTTGATGATATCCATTCGCCTCTCCTCTCTGTTTAAAATATCTTTTAAATCTTCAATGGTTTTAAGCAAATTATCGTATTCTGCTCTTAATTTGTCCTGTTCAAGACCAGTTAATTGTCTTA
>JAYPLD010000054.1:0-14035 GCA_038129265.1 Crocinitomicaceae bacterium | reverse complement strand
GATGTAGGTAGTTTAGTTAAAACGGATAAAGGCTATTTTTTTATTTCCATTGGTTGGGGTCGAATACAAATTCAAGACGAAAATTATTTTGTGATTTCAATTGCATCTCCAATTGGTAGATTACTTAAAGACACAAAGAAAGGAGATAGCGTACAGTTTAGGAACATGAGTTATGATATTCTTAGTGTCAGCTAGATATATAGTTGTTATATGACTTAATCTTTGGCGTTAACTTTTTAAATATTTGTAATCTCCATAAAAAGTGCCAAATGGAACAAGTGATAAAAAGCACAGGATTGTGATTTCCTTCACGTTCCAATTTTTAAGTTTAGCGTACCATAATATCAATAGATTATAGAGTATAAATAATATCCCATGTGCCATTCCTATTACATAATTAGGCTCTGGAATATTATAACCATATTTTAAAGGCATAGAAATTCCAAAAAGAAGAAAAGAAACCCCTTCCATCCAAGCAATTAATCGAAGTGTATTCATATTGTTAAAGTGTAATATTTTTATTATTGTTAATTATGATGTAAAAATCGTATAGTTCTAATATCTACTGTTTTTGCTTTATATCTAACCCCAAATTCACAAGTAATTATTGTCATTTTTACACTTTTTAGCTCATTTTTAATAAAATTTGGGAAAATAAAGAAAGTGTAAAATAAACACTTACTAATCATATAAATGAAAAAATGTTTAGTATTTGTAAAAAATAATTTAACAAATATTTGGAGTTTTGTTTAAACTATATATAAATTTGTTGAACAAACCTAAAATTTAATTAAATGGAAACTTTAAACAATTTCTTTCTTGCTGTGCCAAAAATGGCTACTGACGATTATGTAGGTTTTACATTCTTCGTTGGTTGTATGGCTATGATGGCAGCATCTGCGTTTTTCTTTCTATCGATGAGTTCATTCGATAAAAAGTGGCGCACATCAATATTAGTGTCTGGTTTGATTACGTTTATCGCAGCAGTACACTACTATTACATGAGAGATTATTGGGCAACCAATATGGAATCTCCAACATTTTTCAGATACGTTGACTGGGTACTTACTGTTCCGTTAATGTGTGTTGAATTTTACCTAATCCTTAGAGCAGCTGGTGCGACTAAAAGATTAATGTGGACATTAATCGGAGCTTCAGTAGTAATGCTTGTAACAGGATATTGGGGTGAAGGTGTAAACAGAGATCAAGCTGCTCTTTGGGGTGGTATTTCTGGTGCAGCATACTTCTACATTGTATATTTAATCATGTTTGGAGAAGCAAAATCACTTGCTACTTCAGCTGGAGGAAATGTATTAGCAGCTCACAACATCTTATGTAAATTTGTTTTAATTGGTTGGGCTATTTATCCAATAGGATATATGGCTGGAACAGCTGGTTGGTATGGTGCTGAAGGTCAAATCTTCGGTATGGATTTAGCAATGGATGTAATTTACAACATTGGTGATGCTATCAACAAAATAGGTTTTGGATTAGTTGTTTACAACTTAGCAGTTAATTCAACAAAAGAAACTGCATAATTCAGTTTCACTTATAACATAAAGGTGAAAGGGAGGACATTAGTCCTCCTTTTTATTTTTTAAATAGTTGGTGTTTGCTAAAATCGTGAACCCACTCATCTAGTTTACTAGGGTTATATTCTTTCCCCATAGCTTTAATGACTTCTTTGGGGAAAACGATACCTTTTTTTGATGTAAAGGCAAATCGCACTACAGAAGCCATATAGGTTTTATCATTTTTTACTGCTTTTTGAAAAAAGTAGAACCACTTTTCATCATATCCTAACAACTTTGTTTTTAGTTGAAACCGTTGAAATAGCCTTAATCGGTGACGATAATTGTTATATGTTCCTGTAATGGTCAATGACCATTTATTTTGTTTTAAGAATTGATTTATGTTCACATTGATAGAATATCCGAATCTTCCGAGATCAAGAAGAGTTACATATCTACCATTATTTAATTCCATAAATGGATCAATGTCTTGGGGCAGTACCATTAAATTGATACTGTCTTCACCTTGATTGTGAAAATCGACTTTGGTTCTGAAACTGCGGGTTAAAATGACTCGAAATAATCTGACGTATGGATACATAATTAAGCGGGAACGAATTCTGACTTTAATTTTACTATTTTTTGAAGAAACTCTTTGTTTTCTTTCCAGCTTTTTTCTTTATTAAATTGAATGTGACTACCTCCTCCATGAACGGTAAAAAAATCACCATTAAAAATAGATAACCTAAAATAAGGTATGGTCCAGGCGTGCGTATAGATGCCTTGATTAATGTGAATAATAACACCATTAGGTCTCAATTCGATGTTAGCATATTGGATTCCACTTACTTTTAATGCAAGATTTTTGAGGTCTTCGCTAAAATTTTCAATAATCATCCTTCTTGAACCAATACCACCAAGTCTCAGTTTTTCAATTAAACCAAACGGTTTACCCATTTCAGCGTTTATTTCCTTTTCGGTTTCCTTATTTTTATATGTTATGTTATACAGTCCCATTTAAAGCTTGTTTAAGTAATTATCTGCCGTTATTAGATAGTTTTCTTTTTTCGTATGATCCATTTTATCAAAACTGCTAATAAGCATGCGCATCCTAGGGTTTTTTAAGAAAAATGAACGCTGCTTGTCCATGAAGTTCCAAAATAATGCATCCCAAACTTTACACCAATCTCCTTTTTTGTAATTACTCATTTTAATAATGTAATTGCTGCTACTTATGTATGGTTTGGTAGACATTAGTCCTCCATCCGCAAATTGACTCATTCCATAGACGTTAGGTACCATTACCCAGTCGTAGGAATCGATAAAAACTTCCATAAACCATTTATATACCTCATCAGGGTCAAATTCGCATAGGAGCATAAAATTCCCCATAATCATCAACCTTTCAATATGATTGGCATAGCTTGAAGCTTTTATTTTATGTATAGTATCATCAACTGGTTCAATTCCCGTATTCCCTTCGTAAAATGAATTTGGTATTTTTCTAGTAAACCCCCAAAAATTGGTAGTTCTTTCTTGTGTTCCCTTTGCTACATATACTCCTCTAATAAATTCCCTCCAGCCTATAATTTGTCGGATAAAACCTTCACATGAATTAATAGGTATGTTTTTTTCACGGTAGTATGTCATACTATGCTGAACCACATCTTTAGGACTTAATAATCCACAATTAATTAAGGGAGATAATAAACTATGATGGAGTATAGAGTATTCCTTGACTACAGCGTCTTCGTATGGTCCAAATTCTTTAAAACGTATAGCTAAAAATTGATTTAACCAGGCTTCAGCCTCTTCATGATTAGTTGGATATCTTTTATCTTCATTGATCACGCCAAAATTGGCATTAAAATGATCTTCTACATAAGTCGAAGCCTTCTCGAACTCGTTATTTTTTTTGGGGTATTGTATTGCTGGAGGAATTCTGTCTTTTGGATATTTCTCCCGATTTTGATCATCGTAAGTCCACTTACCACCTTCCGGTTTGCCCTCTTCATTTAATAGGAGATTGAATTTTTGGCGTTGTGTTTTGTAAAAAGAGGTTTGGAAAAACTTTTTCTTTTCTTTTTTGAAAAATACATTTAGTTCTTCCTGACTGGCTAAAAATAGCGGGTTGTCGACCATTACCAGTTTTATCCCTTTTTTCAAACAATTTTCTTCTATTCTCTTTTGTAGCCAATTATCTTCAGGATGGTAGCAATATAATGTACATTTTTCATTGACTTGCGTTTCTAAGAAAGTTCTTATATCGGCATTTCGGTCTAAAGCATCAATATAGGTAACCCTATAACCCATTGAGGTTAAATGCTTTTCATAATTTTTCATCGTTGCCCTGTGAAAGTGTATCTTTTGCTTGTGAAAATTATATTGTCTAAAGAATAAATACTCCTCTATTAAAAAGGTCCTATTTTCCTTATTTAGAGAAGGAGTTTTAAAAAGTTGATTTGGAAATATGATGTTGATTTCTTCCATTTAGTATTTGATGTTAAACGGTAATTTGAATGTGTCTTTTTCTTTTTCTTGTGTAATTTGTCTTTTCCCGCTCATTTCCCAACGCATTGCACTCAATGACAGTACTATTGCATCAATAATGTCATCCAATTTCGCTTTGTCTGATTTGCATTCTTTTCCAAAATTTCTAATTTCTTGAAATGAAATATTAATGTATTTATTGATGATTTTAATGCGCTCTTCCATGCCCGAAAGTGTTTTTTTAGAGTGATTTAAGGGTCCGTTGTTTAATAGCTCAAAGCAAAGTTCGGGATGGGATTCACTCATTTTCTTTTGATAAAAACGGTTTTGAGACAAAAATTGATTTACTTCTTTTATTTTATGACCGATATTCCAGGCTTGTATGGATATTCCTTTTCCGGAAATAGATTTATTTATTTGATTTCCTAGTTGATATGTAGGAGCTTCTAGCGCTTCTCTAATTGGGGGTGTAAAAACACTGCTTTTTCTTTTTTTGGATAATAACTTTCTAAGTTCAAAGTCGATTGTTCGGGTATTAAATTGATCACCTAGCCCTATGGGTATATCAATGAAAATTCGTTGACTATCCATATTTTTAACCTCATTGATGTGACCAAAAAGTGTTAATGAAACGGCTTCATTTTTTAGCTGAGCACATATCCAGCCATACTTACATCCATCTATTCCTAAGTACACTTTGTTTAATAATTTATTACCAAAGTTAAACAAAAGACAAAATTGATTACATTTGTTTAATCACAAGACATGAAAACAATAGTCATTTTTTTAATTCTTGGACTCACTGTCCTGGTCAGCTGGCAACTGTATGGTGCCTACGTAACCAATAAAACCCCTAAAATGGAACCCGAACTAATTGGTGTGAAAAATGGAATTATTTTTAAAAAATATTTGAATTATCAAAAGGCATCGGTTTCTATAGATGACATGTCTTCATCTAATGGAAAATTTGGCATATTAGCAAATTATATTTTTGGGGGTAATCAAGAAGAAGTGCAAATTTCCATGACATCTCCTGTGGTATATCAACTTGACAGTTCATCTACGTTTTCTTTTATCATGCCTGAAAGTTGGCTAGGAAAAGAGTTGCCAAAGCCAAATAATGAAAATATCTTTTTTGATGTCGTAAAAAATCAATACGTTGCTGTTTTAGAATTTGGTGGATATGCCAAACAAGAAATTTGTGAAAGAAAGCATAGAGAGATGATGAAAGTTTTGCAAAATCTAGGGATCAAGATAGGCGATAGTTATTCAGTGGCAGTTTATCAAGCCCCATATCAAGTGCTCAATAGGAAAAATGAAATATGGATTGAGTTAAATGAAAGCCAAATCAAACAACTTTTTCCTAATTAGTTATTTCATCCTCCGTTTTAGGCCTCATTCTCTCATAAAAGTTCTGTCTTATATTCAACCAAAACAGATTGTAATCGGCAATATGATAATCATTCCTTTCAAAGATTTTCTGCATAGGAAAACTTTCAAAAGTTACCCATAGTAAGCCCTGATGAACAACAGCACTTAGAGATTTAGGATGCTTTATTTTAAAATTGCGAAACAATATTCCTTCATGAGAATTATACAAACTTGCTGCTCCATTTCTTCTCCAATTAACGGGATTTGTGACAGCTATTTTATCACTGTATTTGTAGCTAGGATAAAACCCATGAGAGAACGTCCTCCAGCTTAAAAAACAATGTTTATCTAAAGGATCATCACAAGCAGGATAATCTTTAATTAAACTGTGTACTGGCATTCCAATGAGATAGGCCAGTTCTACTTTTTGCAAGATAGAGTCATTTTCTAGAAGAAAGTCTGTAAATAGTTTTTCAGCATGATTTGTACCCTGACTATGTGCAGCGATTACAATTCGATTACCATGATTATAGTGCTTTAAGTAATATTTAAACGCATTTTCAATGTCTTTGTATGCTACGTCAAATGCTTTTAAGCCATTGTTATTGTCTTTGTACCCGTGAATATGAATTTGTCTGTAAACAGGGGCATATACGTTAGCTAGTCCACAAAAAACATTAGCTTGATATTTTATTGTTGAATTGTGTGTTTTTCTATAGATTTTTTTACTGTTTATATCCGCATTCCATTGATCTCCCTTCAAGTAGGTGGTTGGGTGTATGAAAAAAACATCTATGGAATCTAAACACAAGGTATCATCCAATAAGTTCTTGGGAAGTAAATCGGAATTATCAAATTTCATGGGATGTGCAAGCCATTGATCAAGTGTGGTGTAGTCAGGAACTAACTTAGGAATTTCTTCTTCAAAACGATGAATTGGAATGGGGCTCACACATGACCATAAAACTGAAGTTACCAATGTTAAACAGAGTAATTTTTTCATGACGCTAAAGTATTATTTTATACTTTCATCCAAGATCATCTTATAATTCATTTGTTAACATGAATATTGGTATAAATGCTAGGCATTTAATTGAGCATAAACTAGAAGGTATTGGTTGGTATAGTTTTGAAATACTAAATCGAATTGTACAACTTAGACCTGATGATCATTTTTATTTTTACTATGATCGAAAAACGAAGCCATTAGTGGTAGGCAGAAACATTACCAATGTAATTGTTTATCCATCTGCTAGAAGTCCTCATTTATTTCGCTTTTGGTTTAATGTAAGATTACCCAGATTATTCAAAAAAAATAAAATTGATTTATTCTTTTCCCCTGACGGTTTCATCAGCTTAGCGACATCTGTTCCACAAATCGCGGTAATTCACGATTTAAATTTTGAGCATTATCCTCACGATGTCCCAAAACATATTTTGAAGTATTACAAAAAGTACATGCCATTATTTGCAAAAAGAGCTAAAAAAATTGTAACGGTT
Organism: Crocinitomicaceae bacterium; assembly: GCA_038129265.1. Classification (GTDB taxonomy): domain Bacteria; phylum Bacteroidota; class Bacteroidia; order Flavobacteriales_D; family Parvicellaceae. Next base: position 7,163 of record JAYPLD010000054.1, on the reverse strand, counting down.
TCTAATTTTTCTAAAATGGATATTTGTGGTACTTACAAAGTGGATCAATCCAAAGTAAGTGTGATTTATAATGGAGGGAATTCTGTTTACAAACCCCTAGAAGAGAAGTATAAAAAACAGTTTAAGAGCGAACAAAATCAAGAGCGACCCTACTTTGTGTATGTGGGTTCATTGCATAAAAGAAAAAATATTCAGAGAATGTTTGAAGCCTTTAACGATTTCAATAAAGATGGAAAATTTGATCTTATTGTTATAGGTGAACCCATGTGGGGTAAAGAATTTCAAAGAACTCAAATTTCACCTTATATTAAAATGCTGGGTAGGAAATCAGGGTTAGATCTTAGCAAATGGGTGGCCTCCAGTGAGGCATTAATTTATGTTTCTTATTTCGAAGGGTTTGGGCTCCCTGTTTTAGAAGGGATGATGGCCGGAATTCCTGTAGTAACTAGTGACATTACCAGTATTCCCGAAGTGGGGGGTGAAGCGGTTGTGTATGTGGACCCATTTAACGTAAAATCCATATCAAAAGGCATCTCAATTGCAGTAGAAAAACACGAAGTTTATGCTAAATTAGGCCCAATCCAAGCGGTTAAGTTCAGTTGGGATAAAGCAGCTGATGAATTAAATCATATTTTTAACCACAATATGCTTGAAAAGAATTGATGTTATCTACTATAAAAAATAACACATTATTAATTGGCTTCTTATTCATTCTAGTTGTCACCTTATTGGTCTATTCGAATCATTTTCATAACCCATTCTTTTTTGATGATTCTCATACCATAGTCAATAACAGTGCTATCACGAGTTTAGAAAACTGGACTGATTTTTTTTCTAATCCAGAAACGTTCAGCTCTCTTCCTGCCAATAGAGCATATAGACCAATGGTTACCTTTTTAAATGCAGTGGATTATGCCATATCTGGAGAATTAAATCCGACTACTTTCCATATTCATATTTTTTTCTGGTATGTCATTACTGTGCTATTGTTTTTGATTTTAATGGTTCATTTATCAAAAAAAGCAAACCTTTTACTTGATTTTAAGGCTAAAGTTTTCATTATTCTAACTTCCCTATTTTTCGCTACGCACACCATAAATGCAGAAACCATAAATTACATCTGTGCTAGATCAGATTCTTTTTCTTCTTTATTTGTTTTAGTTTCTCTTTTGTTATTTATCAATCAAAAAACAAGGAAATATTATCTCTATTTGCCCTCGTTTCTAATTGGTATTTGGACTAAACAGACTGCCGTCATGTTTATACCCATTCTCTTTTTTTACATTATTTTATTCGAGCCAAAGGCCCATTATACATTGGTAAAAAGTTCTATTTCTAGATGGATCACTTCAGTGATTAAGATTATGTGGGTCCCCGCTACATTTGGAATAGCTCTTTTTCTAATAAATCAGCTTTATTTGACTCCAAGTTCAACGGTTTCATCAAACTTTACCGTCACCAAGTTTGAATATATCTCCACACAGCTATATGTTATCTTACATTACCTTGGAAACTTTATTCTTCCAACAAGTTTAAGCGCAGATCCAGATATCGAAATTATCACGCCCTGGTACGATAAGCGAATTTTACTAGGCTTGTTCTTGATTTCAACTCTTCTATTTACAGCTTTTAAATGTGCCAAAAATGAAAAAACTAGACCCATCTCCTTTGGAATAGCCTGGTTTTTTGTTGCGCTCTTACCCACTTCTCTTGTTCCGTTGTTCCAAATTGCGAATGATCATAGGATGTTTTTCCCCTTTATGGGCATGTTTATTGCCGTTGGATTTGCAGGGTTCTATTATTATGACTTAATACAAAAACGCACATATAAAATGAGTTTTGTATTCGTTGTTTTATTGCTCATTTCATCCTATTCCGTTGGTACATATGAACGAAATAAAGTTTGGTCATCCACAGAATCATTATGGTATGATGTAACAATTAAGAGCCCAAATAACGGTAGAGGCCTGATGAATTATGGTTTATCGTTGATGGCAAAGGGTGATTACGATAAGGCTGAAGGTTATTTTATTCAGGCACATGAAAGATCCCCTTATTGGTACACGGTTAAAATTAATTTAGCCATCTTATATGGGGCTAAAGGGAACAAAAAAGAGGCTGAAAATTATTTTAATCAGGCTATTAATTTAAATTCTTCAGCTCCTGACCCAGAATATTATTACGCTAGATATTTGTTTAAAAATAATCAGTATGAAAAGGCGCTTCGTTTAGTTAATAAAGCCTTAGCAAAGAGTCCAAATCATTTAAGCAGCATCAGCTTAAAAGAGGCTATAATTTCTTATACCCGATCAGAAAATGAACAAGTGGAGATTCTGATTGCCCAACTTCAAAATGATCCTCAAAATGAAGATTTAATTTTAAATTTAACAGAGAAACTATATTCGATACAACGTTATGATGAAGCTATTTCATACTGTGAAAATGCAGTTGAAAAAAACATAAATAGCAAGCTTATCTACAATAACTTATGTGCTTGTTACAATCAAAAAGGGGAGTGGTTAAAAGCAAAAAGCGCCTGTGAAAAAGCGCTAATTTTAGATCCTGATTTTCAATTAGCTAAAAATAATCTAAATTGGGCCTTAGGCGGATTAAATAAATAAATGCATGTTAAATGATAAAACCATAGCAGTTGTTGTCCCTTCATACAACGAGTCGACTCAGATAGAAATGGTATTAGATAGTATGCCTAGTTTTGTCGACCGTATTGTGGTTGTTGACGATTGTTCAAAAGACGACACATTAAACATAGTGAAAGCTTATCTGGAAAAGGACAGCAATAAAAGCGATATTCAATTAAAATCCATTTTTCTTGATTTACCTGAACCTACACCCTACAATAGAGCAGACATCGAGTTTGTTCAGAGAGTTCAATCTGAAAAAGAATTATTTACGCCTCAAAAAAATCATAACCAAAATCAAGAGCATGAAAAAATCATTCTGATTGAACATACTCAAAATGGAGGTGTTGGGGCAGCTATTGCATCAGGATATAAATGGTGTAAGGATCATAACATTGATTGTGTGGCTGTAATGGCGGGTGATGGTCAGATGGATCCTAATGAATTGTTATCGATTTGTAATCCTGTAGTAAATGAAAATATAGATTATGTGAAAGGCAATAGATTGCAACACAAATCCGCTTGGGTAATCATACCAAAAGTTCGATTTTTGGGTAATTCTATACTTAGTATATTAACGAAAATTTCATCGGGTTATTGGCACGTATCAGATACTCAAACAGGCTATACAGCCATTTCTAAACATGCTATTAATTCCATTCCATTATATAAAATTTACAAAAGATATGGAATGCCAAACGATATGTTAATCAAGCTAAATATTGCCTTTTGTACGATAAGAGAAGTGAAAATTAAGCCTGTTTATGGTGTGGGTGAAAAGTCTAAATTAAAAGTCCTTAAAGTAAGCTTCCCAATATTGTTTCTACTCATCAAAGGCTTTGTTAAAAGGCTGTGGACGAAATATTTATTCAGAGATTTCCATCCTTTATTCTTACTATATAATGTAGCATTTTTAATTTTTGGAGTCAACGTTTATTTTGCTTATCATTTAATCTTAAATTTCTTACAACCTGATAGTAAAACCCCAACTGATTTTTTAATCATTTTTATCTTTTTAACTATCTCAGGATTTCAGTCTTTATTATTCGCCATGTGGATGGATATTCAGGATAACAATCACCTTAGAAAATAATCAAATTACTTTAATTGGATTTTTATAAAACCAATACATTCCAGGTAATAAGCTCATTATTTGAAGTGCGAAAATAATTAGAGAATAAGCTAGAGCTATATCAGAAACGATATGATATAAGCTTAATAGATAAATTAATGAGATTTCTCTAACTCCTATACCATGAATACTAATGGGAAGTAGGTTTATTATACCTGAAAATACACCAATGAAAAAAACATCTAGAAATGGGATTTCAAAACCAATATCATTTGCAACCACTGTAAAGGTTCCATATAATAATATCATGGCAAAAATCGTAGCAGTAAGCTGAAAAATAGTGTTATAAAATGAGATTCCACTTTTGAAAACAGATAAAAAGTGCAATATCTTCATTTTAAAAAGATGATAAATGACGAAAGTAAAGACAGTAATCAAAACTATAACAATAACAATGGTAGCTAGGTTTATTTGCAATGGTATTTTATGAAATGTGAGTAAATAATAAAAACCAATTCCCCCTAAAAGTAATAATACAATTAAGTCATTAATTCTGTCAATGATAAGACTAGATAGAATGGCATTTGAATCGTTTTTATCATTTAAGTAATACAAACGCCCAAAATCACCAATTTTCCCTGGTGATATAAGACCAAGGTAACCTCCTATTAAAAAAACTTTGAATAAGGTAAAATAGTTCTCTTGAATATCATATCCCTTAAGAATATTCTTCCACCTTATTATTTTAATAAAATAACCTGAGTAAAATAAGAGGAAACAAAGCAAAATATTTAGTAAACTAAGCTTGCTAAAAACAGGAATACAAGTTTTCCAGTCTGCATTTAGGAGTAGAATAGTAAATAAAATTACGGTGGCAAACTTTAACAAAAGCACAATAATTTTGATACTTTTTTTACTTAAAGTCAAATTCGAAATTTAATTAAGATAAAAATTCTGGTCTACCATTTTTTCTTGACTCAATAAAATGGTCATGAACTTGAATTTTTTAATTAAGAAGTCATTTTTTCTTTCTTCACTAAAACTTAAAAATTTAATTTTTTCATCATCAGTAAGGTTAACCAAATTAATCAGATTATTTAATGAGACTAGTTCAGGAGTTTTAGCTTCTTCATTTTCATCTAATAATAAAGAAAGATAATTTTCAGCTTGTGAAGTTAACTCATTGGTAGGCTTAAAATCATACTTTGGCAGAGTTGTAATGGTCCCCATTGGATATAATTTCTGATCATTTTTATTTTCAAAATGATTTATTTTAAAATTGTTTGTACATTCTATGAGAATATCCATTTCTCCGTTCTCATATTTTTTTAGTACTTGAACAATTTTAACCAGTGAGCCTAATTCACTTAATGTTGTTTTCCCTTGATATGGTATACCAAAACATTCATTATTGTTGATACAATCGGTAGATAACTGCAAATAACGTGGTTCAAACAAGTGTAAAGTTGTTTGCTCTCCTGGAAAAAGAAAAATTCGAAGCGGAAATAAGCCTAAATGAGTTTTGTTATCCATGTGTTTTAACTAAACAGCATAAATTTCAACTTATTTTATCATGCCAATACAATGAATAACATAATCTATTCACAAAGAAATATGAATTACTTCCCCTTTTTTAGCATATTTATTGGAAATTTAACGTGTTTTAAATCCAAGATTGATTAAAAAATAATGGAGTTGAAAATTCATAATTTGCATCTGAACCATAAGAATTTTATTGTATATAAATTTTTCAATTCCTTATTCTTAGGCACTTCAATCGGAAGTATTTTCATTATTTACAGCCCACTTGAACCCGCCATTTATTCTGTAGGGGGAATCGTGTTGGCGTTTGGGTTGATGGCTGTTGCTTCTTTTTATGAGAAAATATTAAACATTGAATTTTTTTATAAAATTTCTCTTTTCGTTGAATTAGTTATTCTTGGTGTCATAATCTCCTTTTTAATTTTTTCTTATAGTTATGAAATTGCTTTGTGTGTGTATATAGGCTATCAAATCACCTTTATTTTTGGCTCATATTTAGGACGAGTTGAAACCCTACTTTTAAAGGAAAAGTCTGTTCTTAAGGCTGTAGATATTTCTAAGCAAGCGGGCTATATGGTGGGTTTATTGTTATCATATATTATTTTCTTGTTTATAGGAGTTAAAGCAGCCGATCTTAATAATAGTAATGTTCAAATAAGTGAGACACAAAAACAATATATCCTTACCAAAGAAAATAAGCTACTAATAGGCTTTCAAATTCCAGACGTGGAGGTAGATAAAGTTTATGGTGAAAAAGAATTAAGCTCAAGCCAACTTTCAAGCTTAAAAACCATGGTAAGTCAAAATCAAGTTTATTATTTACATTATGTACTTGTCTTTTTTGAAATTTTGGTGATCACGTTTTTAATGAGGTCGTTCCGATCAAGATCAGGCTGATTCTCCTTAGCTGACAATAGTTTGTGAAAATGTATTTCTAGTTAATTCTTTCCTGCAAAGACATATTTTTACTTTTGATTTATGATTAAAAGGGTCATTTTAGGATTAATTATAGCAACAATTCTTTCTGTTCTGTGTCATTCTATTTATAACAAGCTGAATGAGCAATCATTTGTTAATCTTTCCCCCATACCTTTTTTCCCATCAGAGCCATCTTCCTTTTTTCGATTTAAGGACTTCTCGAAGACCTTAAGGCATTTTTCAGAGACAAATATGCTATGGTCAGCGTGGACAAATCAAGATAGCAACGGGATCTCGTTTCTAAATAGAGTTAATGTTGTTCTAAATGATTCCTTATTTAGTTCACTTTTTGGAAATGGAGACGTGTTTTTAGGGCTATACCAAAAAGATAGTATTCAGAGCTGGTTGATGGTGAAGAACATCATTAAAGATGTAGATATAAGCAATATTGGAAATTCGATCCAATTTGAATTTTGCGAGAACACCGCCCTAATACCTCCTTTTTTGATATGTTCTAGTAGTGAGTTCTTGTTGGAATCATTTAAAAAAAATATGAATTCTGCAAGAGACTCATTAACAAAAACAGAATTTGCAAAAAACTTGAAGTTTAGTACAAGTTCTTCACCCCTTTCATTTTCTGTTAATTTATCTAATGAACCTAATGAAGTTAAACGTTTTTTTCAAGCAGACGAATGGATTCAAATGGATTTAGAATACAATTCAAATGAAATAAAATTGAGTGGAGTTTCACATGAGAAAAATAAAAGTCAATTATTGAAACCTCGTTTCTCAAATTTTCCCTTTATAAAGAATTTGAAAATTGATCTTTTTGAAGAAGTGGTTATTTCGTTAGATTCTTTACTTTTTTTGGAAGATAATAAAGTGTTTTCTAGGATTAATTTGGTGGATAATGTACAATTTAAGTCCTATGATATCATCCTTATGGATGCATTGCCAACAGCATATTTAAATTCATTTTTGATATCAGACTC
>JAYPLD010000053.1:3114-14232 GCA_038129265.1 Crocinitomicaceae bacterium | reverse complement strand
TTAAAGAAGTGATTCAATTTATTGTGATACACAGGGGTGTGTACAATTCGTTTATCGGTTACATCTATGTTGTCCCAATAATGGTTTAAAAAATATCGATATCGTAACGTATCATTGGATTGATACGCAGCGGGAATAATAGGATCAATAGACATGGCTAATACTTTAGCTCCAAAAAGATGGGATTGATCAAAAATTTGTTCTTTTTGATACGTTTTAACTTCCTTATCCAGAGCAGCCATTTTGTCTTTATGCTTCGCTCCTTGAAGCATGGCCGCTTCTTTCTTTTTGGTTCCCAAGTAATTGATGTAGTTGTAAAATACTTTGTTATTTTCCGATTTTTTTACGTTCATCTTTCCCGCAAAATCGTTCAGATCTGTTTCCATCATCACATCTTCTTCAGTTACGATGAATTCAAAATACTTCGATCCTGGGCAAACCACTGCATATACACCACCTACTAAAGATTTTGAATTGAATACCACGCGTTCGTTCTTAGAAGTTGAAGTGTCTGCATAATACAGTTTTTCACCAAAGTACCGAGCTAAGAATACGGTAGTATCCTGTAAACCACTAATCTTAAATTCCAACTTCTGTTGCCCAAATGAGATTAAGGTGGAAAATAATAAGTTAAATAGTAATAATTTTTTCATAAATCTAGATGTTATCAAACATAAACAAATGTTGTTCCAAAAACGATTTTAAATATAATATGGATGCTTTTTTTAACAAATTTTTAAAAACTATCCTATCCTTATTTCATTATTCCACCATGAAACAAGTGGAGTAGTTGGCTGAGTTGAGCATGTAAACTCCTTTGTCAAACTTGATTTCATCTAAAGAAGATGCCACTCCTTTCCAAATTACTTGACCCGATAGCGAAGTGATTTGTATTCTCTCGTTCATTTCAATTTCACTAACCTGTATCTGACCATTGGATGGATTAGGATATACAAAAGGTTTTGAAATAGTAGAGGATTCGATTGTAGTTAAATCACCGGTAATCACACTAATGTTATCTATTCCTAGAATGAATTGATCATCTGCATAATGCCTAAAAACGAGGTATATAGTTGAATTCAAAGGCAGTGAATCCATTTTTACGCTAAAGTTTGTCCAATGTGGTGGTACCGCAATAGTGTCAAATAAATTATTAGAGGAGTTTACACTATCCAGTAAATTTATATCAGTGGTGTAAAAAATCTCTAAGCCATCGGGGTAAGACCCGTCATATGACTTGGCTTGAAAATGAAGATAATTACCATCAGTGGGAAAAGTAATGGCAGGTGTAATTAAGTAATTACTAGCAGGGGTAGTATCATTATCAAACCAGGAGGTAGCTAAGAGAGCTGAATCCCCAGTTCCGGTAGAGTCTAAATCCTCAAGTAAATGAAAAGAACCTGATAAGTGTGAAACGGTTACATCACTATTTGCCGTGCCCATATCACCATCAATGAGTGTCCAGTTTAAGGGTAAGCCATTATTAAAAGATTCGTTCAGCAGAACAGTTTGAGCATGAGATAATCCTACTAATAAACAAAAGGATAAAACGAACTTTAATTTCATCTTCATTTTTAATTTGAGCAAATGTAATTATTTCCTTTCAACAATTATATATGGAGAAGAATATCTGTTTTTTACAAAGCCATTCATTACCCAATTTATATTTGATAAAAAAAGAATTATGAGAGTTTTTGTGCTATTGTGGTTAGGTTTATTATTTAATTCCTGTCATACTCAATCTGCTAACAACACGAATTCATCTACTGATGAATTGGTCAACGAATCTAACGTAGATACCGTTTTTACTTTAGCAGATTTTTTAACTGAAAATACCAAACTAGATGAAAAAGTAGAAGCTGTTTTTAAGCAAATGAATGATACCTTAAGAGTAGGGCAAATGATTGTTCCTGCGACTGGGAGATTAGGAAAATCAACAACACATGTAACAGCGCTGGCCTCAAAAGGGTGGATAGGAGGAATCTTATTACTGAACGGAACAAAATCAGGTTTTACAACTGAAGTGAAGTACTACGATAGTTTGATGAAAAATCATGGTTATTTGCCCTTAATTTACAGTGCTGATGCAGAACCTACTCTTGTTAATAGAAAAATACAAGGAACTAGAATAGTTCCCAAAACCAATACCATTAAGCACCTGGATAGTGTTCGTTATTTCACCAAAATTATTTCGGAAGACTTAAATGAAATTGGCATTAATCAAAATTTTGCACCTGTTATTGATGCCTCACCCAATAAAGTAGTCAGCAACAGAAGCTTTGGTTTGGATATGGATACCGTTATTAATTTTTCAAAAGCATTTATCAGTGTTACTCAAGATCATCAGGTTGCTGCTACCGCTAAGCATTTCCCAGGTCATGGTTTTGTAGTAGGGGATACCCATAAAAAATTGGTGTACATAGATGGTGAAATGAAAGAGGTAAAAAACTATATCCCGATGATTGGACACGGAGTTACGTCCATCATGGTGGCCCACTTAGCCATTAAAAATAATCCTGAATTTGACACCCAAGACATGCCTTCAACTTGCTCAAGGAAGATCGTAACGGATTTACTAAAAGATTCACTTCAGTTTAAGGGACTTGTTATTACAGATGCTATGAATATGGGTGGAGTTGTAAATGTTGAACAATGCGGTTTAAAGGCTGCTCAAGCTGGGTGTGATCAACTGCTAATGCCTGTGGATGAAGAACAGGTACTATTTAACATATTGACACAAATGCATTTGGATGATACCTTTAAAAAGGAGGTATATGAATCTGTGAAAAAGATAATTAGGCTTAAAATTTGCCTGGGAAAAGTTTAATTGTAAGTCTTTTTATTCCACTGATATTCACTTGGGTATATATTTTGGGAAAAACATATAAAAGTGGTTATGGAACATATTAAAATGTAAGCGTACATAAACCAAGCCATTCTATGATATCCAAAATAGCCCATATCGATTTCGGCACTATTGAGAATTAACCATGTGGGTGTAACCATTGCAATCAAAAAAGCCATAACTCCAACTGAAATTAGCATGGATTCTAAGCTCTTTAAAGGAATTGCGGTAAGTCTTTTAAACCAAGATAAATCGGTTCCCCACTGATGTATAAGAAGGTATTTGCCATTGCTTAGTGGTGCAAACAATAAGGGATCTTTGTTTACATCCTCCAAATCAAATGATGTGGCAGGGGCAAGTATGTGAAAGTTCTTAATGCTAGTATTGTTTTTTTTCTCTAGATTTTTGGTTTTAAAAATAGCTTCTTGGGGAATTTCGTTTTTGAAGTATTTAGTAGGTAAAAATCGTAACCTGTATTTAACAGCAATTGATCTAATGGCATCAATATCATATACATCCTTTTCATTATAATTAACTAAATCCGGATTATAATCTGCAGAAGCACAATGGTTTAGATTTTTTTGAATAGATAACTCTATTTTTTGGTCATCTAAAAGTTGGTTATTAACCAGTTCAAGTAGTTGATTTTCTTGTTTGGATTGAACTAACTCAAGTTCTTTTTTGATATTAATGTTACTTAACATATCTGCTGCTTTTTCTTAAAATTAATTAAAAATGAAGCCTATATGTATTTGTTTAATATAAAGATGATAAGCGTTAAAAAATTTAACATTAATTTACTATTCATGAAAAATCACTTCTTGAATTTCAATTCTTCTTTCTAGAGCAGCCTTCGGACTGTATATGGATTCCTTCGTATTTTTCACATCATCGTTAGTTGATTGGTTAGCGTTAGATTCACCGAACGGAGCGGCATGAATAATCAACCTTTTTTGGTCTATGAATTCTTGAAATTTTCCATTATCCGTTTGCTGAAAATAATTAATAAGACTACTAATCCTTCTTTTTGAAAGGTTTGAATTATAATTCGACTTAGCCAGTGGACTGGCGAATCCTTTAATGGTAATTTCTACCGTTTGGTATTCCTGAAGTAATGAATTAAGTTGAGAAGTAAACCTGTTTAATTTTTCAAGGCCGTTATCCACATATTCACTAAAGAAATATTCAATTTGATCAATAGCTAATTTCCTATTCTCATTTGAGTTGCTAGCTGAAAATTCACGTATATATTGGGGCTTAAGAGAGATGTATTTTTGATATGTTTCAGGATAGGCAATAGCAACGACTGTATCTAAACTTTTGGGTGAGGGTTCATCATTATGAAAGTAAAGGGCTAATGGTAGTGTAATTCCTGTTTTGTGTTTAAATAGGTCTTTGGAGCTCATGGAGGTATCTACGACTTCTTTTTTGACTATGGGTTTTCTTGTTTTGAATTCCCACAAGTCGGGACAACAATGTTTTATGCTATCGTATTTGCTACCTTCTCTGTTTGATGAAAAGTATCCATGTTTCCCAAATTCATTTATCCAGAAATAAGTATCATTCCATGAAGAATTAATGGGCTGCCCCACATTTAAAGATGGTTCAAAAATAGAGTCATTCCAATGACTAGAGAAAATATCAAACCCACCAAATCCATTCTGCCAAGTAGAACTGTAAAAAAGTTGATTGGAGGGTTCGTGGAAGAAAGGAGTAATGTCGTGGTCTGGAGAATTTACATTTTTCCCCGCGTTGTACACCTTTCCTATGGACATATCGTCTAAAATTTCAGCATACCAAATATCTAGTTTTCCAAATCCTTTTTTATCGCTACAAAAAAATAAGTAATTCACACCGTTGATAGTTGAAAAATGTGGTTGAGTGATGTTATGTGCCCCAATATTTATTTCGCTATTGTATTCTATAGGCTCAATCCATTTGTCCTTTATTTTTTTGGTGTACATTATTTTACAATGTCCAATCGTATCACACCTAGAAAATAGAAAATGTTGTTTATTACTAGAGAAAGCACCATTAGCATTGTGAAAATGTGGATGATTTATAACTGGATCTAACTCTTGAATCACATTTTTCCTATTTAACATGTAAATTTTTGCGTATTTCTCTTCCTTGACTGCCGTAAAGTATAATTCTCCATCTAGTTCAAAACCGGCAAACTCTGCATTATTTCCATTCACATTTCCATGAGCTTGAAAAACTTGTATGTCAATTACATCATGTTGATGTCTCATAGCATAGATTGAAGAATTTATTTCCCTTGATGATTTTTTGTAGTAGTAATTTTGTTTATCTGCCATAAAATGAGCTTTTGATTTTTTAAACTCCTTTATGGCTTTATTGTACTCATGATCTAATTTATATAGGATACCCATGTAGTAACTTGCCTCGGGAAATATTCTACCCGATGGGTCTTTTTGTACCACTTTTGATAGGTAATGTTTAGCAAACTTATAATCATGTAGTTTTAACAAGGTAAGTCCATAGTAAAATTGTAACCTCAAGGTGGAAGAGTCAATTTTTATGGCTTTTTTGAAAAGTAAATGAGCCTTTCCGAAGTCATTCTTTTGGTAGGCATTTATCCCTATGTCAACCATAACATCTGTATTTTGACTCAGGGTGTTTTTTGGCAAAAAACCGATCAAAAAAACGAGTAGATATGTTACAAATAGTCTGGACATATAAATATGGGAGATTCTAATTTCATTTTCTTTCTTAATATATAACACAAAGCAATTTCAAAACTCCCTCTATTATTGGAAGCTGGAACCAATTTTGAAAAATTAATGTCATAAGCCAACCCTATTTTCCAAGCATCAAAAATCACACCACTAGATAAAAATACAGCATCATTAGATCGATAATAAATCCCTGACCATAAAGCTCTTTTTAAAAAACTTAGCTCGGCAAGTGTATAATGAATTTCTGACCCAAGTAATAGTTCTTTATGTGGTCCTTGATGAGTAAATAGAATAGAACTAGATAAGGTAAAAAAATCATTGATCAAAAAACGGTGATTAATCCTACTAAACCACTTTAAGTCCAAAGAAACTGGAGGTGTCGCACCAAAAAAGGTTTGGTTACTTTGGTTTAGATTAAAACAACTTACATCAAATTGAATGAAATGGTTTTGTAGTTGATATTGGTAGTTGATACCCACATTCAAATTACCATAAATTCGATTATAGTTTTGAAACGATTCGTTTGTAGGTAGGTTTGGATCAAATTGTACTCCGTTATATTGCGCGTCCATGGTAAGAGCATTAGATTGTATTCCTCTGCTCGTTATTCCTGTTTGAAATCCAACTCTAAGTTGTTGAGTAGAATCCTCAATAAGATTAAAAGCACTACTCACATTCATTTGGAACGTATTGAATTGCGAATCCCCAGCTCTATCTTGATTTAGCAGTATCCCCAAAGGAATTTTCTTATTTGTTTTAATGTCAGAGGATACAGAGTAGGTACTGTAAGGAACGGTCACTGCAGCCCATTGACTCCTATGTATAGAATTAGCTCTAATATCTCCAATAAAATCTCCAGTCAAAGCAGGGTTCAAATTCAGCGGTGATAAGGGATACATGGAAAAGTGAAGATCCTGAGACTTGTAGAAGTTAATCTTGGAACCCATTAAAATAATAAGACATATGATGAATCGTTTTTTACTCATTTTAACAGTGTCACATTTCCCTTTTTGAAATATCGTTGACCATCAAGGCAATCAAGCTCTAAATAATATACGAACACACCTGGATCACATGCTTTATCTTGGTAAAACCCATCCCAGCCTATAGACTGATCATTGGATTCAAATACCAAGTTTCCTAGTCTATCGAAAATGCGAAGGATAAAATTCGATGCTGAAATATAGTTTCCTCTAACTCTAAAAATATCATTGTTTTGATCATTATTTGGGCTAAAAGAATTAGGTATGAATACATCCGGTGGTCCACAAGTAAGCTCAAAAACTTCAATTAAAATGGAATCTGATTTGGTACAGGTGCTACTGTTTACATTTACAGTATACCAGGTTGAAATCACAGGACTAGCTATGGGGTTTTGAACCGATGGATTATCAAGAGTATTGTCTGGTTGCCACAGATATTGGTAGCCATTGGGTGTGACATTTAATTGTGAACTGCCACCTGCAGAAATAATAGGAAAACTGCAACTAGTTATCAAATTTAAATAAGGAAGAGAATCGACCGAGATGTATATTGAATCCGTAAGTGTACAACCCGAAATGGGGTCGTTTACGGAAACAGAAATGGTGTTATTTTGAGTAAATGCAAACCATACGGAATCATTTTGAAAATTGGAGATGGCTATGCTGTCTGGACTAAATGTGAAGTTTATGGAGTCAGGATGTTGAAAAGTTTCGGCTATTAATAGCAATGAATCCCCATAACACAACACACTATCTCCAATAATTTGAAGGGAACCTATGGATACATTCACTAGGGTACTATCAATAAAGTTGCAATTACCGTTATTGACTTTTATGTAATACCAAGTGTCTTGATTGGGAGATACATTGATGGAATTCGTATTATTTAGCGTGTCTAAAAACAAGGAAGAACTAGACCATATAATTTGACTATTAGGGTCTAAATTATTTGCAGAAAGACTAATAATATCATCGTAATCACATAGTGTATAGGAGTTTGGTAAGGCAGCTGTTGGGTTGATGATGTTAATTTGTTGTGTAGCGGTATCTGTACAAATTCCATTACTTATGAGCAAAGAATATGTAGTTGAAGAAGGAGGATTGGCAAATGGATTAGAAACACTAGAATCACTTAAGAATTGATGAGGTATCCACTGATAGCTAAAAGAGGTGTCTGGATTGGGGATTATTCCAATTTGGATGGATTCTCCCAAGCATAAATCTACATCACCAATATGATAGGAAGTATCTCCAATGACTATAATTTGTTTTACCACTGTATCACTGAAGTTACAGGCTGCTGTATCGCTAATTATCAGTTCTACATCATATGTACCTGCTTGTTGAAAGGTGTGAGAAGGATTTTCTAAATTACTAAATGAGCCATCGCCAAAATCCCAAGTAAAAATACTAGTGTTATTGTGTACACTGGTATTATTAAATTGATGGGTCTGAGGTTCACAACCAATTGGCGGTGTTTCAAAATCTGCCAGCACAAAAGGGAGATCAAATTCCATTTTAAATACGCCAAGATTACATGAGCTGTTATTGGTGGCAGAAACTACATTAGTAGGGTAGATGGGCAGATCGGAATTGTTGCCACAACCGGCACATACCGCTTGATAAATTTTTCCTTTTCTATCAAAACGAGATGTTCCTCCGTCTACATGCTCAGTTGAACTAGAGCCCCCAAAATAGGATCCGTAAACCAATCCTGAGGCATCATCTTCTAGTACCATGATGTAAAAATCACTTCCATCGGTTGTACTTTGAAATGCATCGCTTGAAATAGGCATGTTGTTGGTAAATCCCGCATTGTTTGCGTATGTTGGGTATTGGTTAACCGTTCCGCCCCAGCCCGCTAGATACATTTTATTGCATAGGTCAACTAAAAAGGCAGTTGGGGATATGTTTACCCCATTTCCTGAGCCAAAAACGGTAGAATAGATTCTGCTACTTAAATCAGGATTGAATTTACTTACAAATTGACCACTTCCTGGAATGTTCCAAAGGGCGTTACTTATAAAAGAAGAATCTTGCTTTTCTGTTTGACCAAAAACATATTTATTTTGATTTCTGTCTAAATCCACAAAGTATACCTGATCGTATTCGTTTGATCCATAATAGGTTGAATGTAGCAATTGGTTTCCGTTATGTTTGATTTCAGACACAAATCCATCACATCTTCCCCCTTGAAAATTAGGTTGTATTGCAGAAGCCGTAGTAGGGAACTGAAATGAATTAGTCCCACCAGACACGGTTACGTCCAGTGAATCGTTTAGCGCAATAGAATAAACGGCATCAAACCTTTCTCCTCCAATATAGGTAGACCACACTAAGTTTTGTAATTTATTGTCCAGCTTAAATAAACACCCATCTAGACTACCCCCTCCGAAGTTGGTTTGATAGGCATTATTTGTAGTTGGGAAATCAGTAGATTGTGTACAGGTTCCTACGTAGATGTTGTTATTTTGATCAATTTCAATTTCTCCTCTAATTTCATCAGCATAGTTATACCTTAATGTGTCATCCGAAGCGGTTATTGAGGTTCTGTTTAGTCCGTCATTTCCACTTCCACCAATGTAAGTTGAACCCAATAAATTTGCTCCATCTGCACTGATTTTAGAAACAAAAATGTCGGATCCATTTATGTAATTTATTCCTAACCCGTTAGACATATCTAAGGGTGTCCCACCATTGAAACTGGTGTCGTAACTGTTTGTAGTAGTAGGAAAGTCAGTTGATGAGGTGGTCCCCAATATGAATAATTCGTCCATATTATTTACGATTATACTGTGGGGTAACTCTTCGCTACTACCGCCTAAATAGGTAGAATAAATCAAAAAAGAACCAGTGGTGTCAAATTTACTTAAGCCAATATCTACATCTCCTCCCATAAAATTTACATTGTATGCTCCAAGAGTAGTTGGATATTGACTTCCAAAAACACTACTTCCTGAATAGAGAAATCCATCTGAATCAAATGTTGCAGTGTAGCCAAAATTATTAGAGTATGACCCTGAGAAAGTGGAGAAAATTAGGGTAGGATCAATTATAAGTTCATGGTTTTTGTCATACCCTAAGGGAAATTCAAATGATAAGGTTTGCTTATCGAGTTTATAATGGCACAAAATTTCCTTTTTCTCCCCATTTATTAGTTGATATGCATATGGTTTATCCTCAATTACATGGTTGACTGAGGTGTATATATGAAGTCTTTCTTTTTTTATGGTAATATCATTAATTCCATTGTAAAACAACTTAATTTGATGAGGATCACCTCCAGGCTTTACAATGATGTCATATTTTAAGTGGATGAGTTTAGTGTATAATTGGATGTCAATTTCAGGATATACATTTTCGTAAGTTAGTTGGTGAAAACCTCTTACATTAGATTTCCATGATTTTTTATCTCCCTTGAAAAAATTGAATATATGTTTCGTGGGCTGATTTTTTATTACCCTTGAAAAATCACTATCCTTAAATTGGACATGGTAAGCATGCTTTTTTAAATTTTTATTCTTTGATAAATGGAGATTGTTGTAGTGGTTTTCATAAAAATCTGACAATTTTTTTTCATCATAAAAATCATATACAAATCCATTTTTGGTGGCATAAAGATGTCCGTTTTTTAAATCTGTTTTGAATAAAACATCATGATGCCATTGTCCTTTATTTTCAATAAAAATGAAACCACTTTGTTGGCTTGATAATATGAAGTGACAAAATAAAAGGACTAATGAAAAAACAATTCTCATATTCAAATTTAACGAATGAGATTTGAATTAACTTTTCCCCTTAAGAATATTTTTTTGATAGGCAGTTTGTACTACATCAACCAGTATTAGAATCACTAATATAAAGTAGAAAGTAATTTTATTCATCGCGGTAATTGCATGGCCAAAAATTTTAAGATGTGCTTGATGTCCACCATCCGAAATTAGCATGATCCCAACCAAGAAAAGGATAAATAATCCTAGGACTTCGTACATCCTGTTTTTTTGTAAAAATTCAGCCACTTTATTGGAAGCTACAATCATCAATATTCCACCCGTTATGATAGCAATTGCAATGATCCAATTATTTTCTGTAAGTGCCATAGCACTCAATATAGAGTCAAAGGAGAAAACTAAATTCATAAATACGATCATGAAAATGGCTTTGTTCGTACTTACTTTTTGGGTTGTAGTCTCGGTATATTCAAACGTAATCATGTGCCAGATTTCTTTAACAGACGTATAAAGAATAAAAATACCACCAAGTAAAATGATTAAACTTTCTAGGTTCATTTGGGCTGAAACATAAGCATTTGAAAAAATTAAAAAGGGTTCCTCAAAAGAGGCGATTAGATTTATGAGTATAAACAAAAGAAGTAATCTGAATATGATGGCAATTCCGATACCTATTTTTCTGACTCTAGCTTGTTGGTCAGTGGGGGCTTTTTTAGATTCTAATGCGATGTATAACAGATTATCAAATCCTAAAACAACCTGAAGAGCAATGAGCATAATAAGTGTTCCTGCTAAGGATAGTATGGTTTCAAATTCCATTATTTTTTGGCTTTGAAACAAAAATAATTATAAAAAAACTA
>JAYPLD010000053.1:1582-3014 GCA_038129265.1 Crocinitomicaceae bacterium | reverse complement strand
TCTATTTTCACCTAACAAAGAGGGTCTGCAGGTTGCGTATGGTGTTTTGGTGAAAGAAAACTTAATTTTAAACGGTTGACTCTTAAGTTTAGATTCTTGAAAGCTGTAAAGAAAAGTCCCTATTCCATTTCCAATGACATCATAAATGGAAAAGCCCCATTCTGTTGAGTAGCCGTCTAATAGTTCAACGCCTAGCATATAACCAAAAGTGTAAATGGAGCTTTTTAATAACGGGTTTTTAATATTGTTTTTTTTGAATAAAGTGTAGCTAAATTTATTGAGTTGATAGGACGTACATGCATGACCTACTTTGTCCATTCCGTTCCATTCTTTAAAATCGTCAAAAAAATGAAAATCTGATCTTGCGTAATTCTTATACCATACTTCGTTGATGCCCACTAGTGAAATTACTGCTGCTGACGGAACTCCAATATTGATGACTTTTTTTATGGTGTTGTTTGAATCCTTTAGCGGTTTGGCGAATAATGGTTTTATATTAAGAAAAAAAGAGACTGCTATTAGAAAAAAGACTCTTATCATATTATTCTTTCATCCAAATCATTCTCGCAAAGGCAGTGTGTTGTAATCCCCATGGGTTGAGGTTTGCAGAGAAATTTGATTGAGCAAAATAGCCTTGATAACCAAATGATATCATAATGTTTTCTGCCATATCCAACGTAAGTATGAGTCCACTTCCTCCGCCAAATCCAAACCCGCTAGGGTTATTGTTTCGAGTTGTATTTGTAAGGTTGGCAGGTACATGATTGACGTTGTGAGCTTGATTTACACCATCCATATATATTTCATTATTAATCAATGTTACTTGATTAAGTTGAAATTCAAAAGGAATACCTAGGTGAAAATCTTCTTCATTGATAAAATCCAACACTAAACCGAGGTTAAATAAATTTCGTCTTTCTCTACCCCTGATGGAGATGATTACTGGAGATGTAAAATTAGCATCACCAGGGTTGTAAATGGCATCAACAACTTGAGATGTGCCAGTTACGTTGATATCTGCTAAATTGTAATCTAAGTAATATTTAAATTTGGGATGATGCTTACCCACATGTAGCCCAATTAAAAAACCAGGATTATAGCTCATTTCAGCGGGGAGAGCCGTATTATCAATCACCCAATTTCCCATTCCTCCAAACTGAGTATCAAGGAAGTTAATCCCTGACGTATAATTGAAGTTGGGGTTATTTCTATTCAACATGCTTTCTAAAGATGTTGCCACATAGGTGTGGGCATCATAAAGAATACTCGTATTGTTATTGGCTATGTAAGTTCCAATATTAAATCCATACTCTAAATGATCTTTTTTGGCATAAAACTGACCAACAGCATTCAGGGAAAAAGTTATCAGGAAATAAGCAGTTATAAATCTCATTTAATATCGTATTAATTGGTCTATTTTTTCTTCTAATTC
>JAYPLD010000053.1:0-1482 GCA_038129265.1 Crocinitomicaceae bacterium | reverse complement strand
GCTTCATTACTTTGTGAGTGAAATGGACCGGCTCCAACTCCTGCTCCTGTAGGCATCCTTATTACCACATCTGCATTTTCACCCCATCGATAATGCAGTTTGGCTAGATTGTTTACAATTTGATTAAATCCAACGGTCACAAAATCGGCAAATTGCATCTCCATTATGGCTTTTTTACCTCTTATAGAAAGTCCAAGGGCAGCTCCTACAATGGCAGATTCACATAAAGGCGTATTTCTTACTCTGTCTTTTCCATATTTCTCTACCATGCCTTCAGTAGCCTTAAAAACTCCTCCGTACTCCGCTATGTCCTGTCCCATAATGACTAATTCGGGAAACTTATTTAATGCTTGATCAATACTATCTTTTATGGCATCGATTAATCTTAATTCACTTTTATTTTTAAGTTCCTTGTTTTCAGTCTGCTGTGCAAATGGGGCATAGATATCTTCAATTTCTTCTGATTGATTTGGTGTTATTTTTGGTGCTCTTTCTGCTTTTTTCCATGCCTCACTAATTTCTTTTTTTAGTTGTAATTTTATTTCCTCAACTTCAGTCTTTTCAAGTAATTTTTCATTTAATATCTTTTCTTCAAAATGTGTAATGGGATCTTTTTTACTCCATTTCTCCTGCAATCCGTCAGGATAATATTTCGTACCTGAAGCTTCTTCATGACCACGCATTCTAAATGAGATAGCTTCTACAAGAAAGGGTTCTGGTTTTACTCGCTGTTTTCCTTTGATTTCTTGAATAGCTTGGTAAACCTTGTCTACTTTGTTTCCATCAATTTGTACGGTTTCCATTCCGTATCCTATTCCCTTATCAATAAATTGTTTACAATTAAATTGTTCCTTGGATGGTGTAGATAATCCCCATTGATTGTTTTCAACAACAAAAATCACAGGTAATTGCCATACCGAAGCTACATTTAGCGCTTCATGAAAATCCCCTTCACTAGCTCCGCCATCTCCAGAAAATACAAGAACTGATCGATTGGTTTTTTCTATTTTTTCGGCTAAGGCTATTCCGCATGCTATTCCTAGCTGTGGACCTAAATGAGATATCATTCCTACAATTTTATGTGGAATTGAGCCAAAATGGAATGATCGATCTCTTCCTTTAGTAAAACCGTCAGGCTTTCCTTGAAATTGGCAAAAAAGTTGGTATAAATCTACATTTCTAGATGTAAAAACACCTAAATTTCTATGCATAGGTAATATGAATTCATCATCATCCATAGCACATGTAGTCCCAACAGAAATGGCCTCTTGTCCAAAACCAGAAAACCATTTGGAAATTTTACCTTGCCTTAGAAGAATGAGCATTTTCTCTTCGATCAGTCTAGGTAGAATTAGTTTTTTGTAGATTTCAATTCGTTTATTTTTCTCCATTTGATAAAGTGTGATAGAAGTTACGAAAAGTGAATTTAGATCTGTTTTTTACATTAAAATCGGTCAAATGTATTAATATATGTTTGGTGTG
>JAYPLD010000052.1:8635-14315 GCA_038129265.1 Crocinitomicaceae bacterium | reverse complement strand
TCTAGGGGTTAGGACGCCAGGTTTTCATCCTGGAAACAGGGGTTCGATTCCCCTACGGGCTACTAAAAAAAAGAAAAATATTATGGCAAATCATAAATCAGCTATAAAGAGAATTAAATCGGACAAAGAAAAAATGTTGAGAAACAAGTATCAGCATAAGTCTGCTAGAACTGCAATTCAGAAATTAAGAGAAACTTCTAATAAAAAAGATGCTCAAGGCTTGTTAGTTTATGTAAGTTCAATGCTAGATAAATTAGCTAAGAAGAATATAATTCACAACAATAAAGCAGCTAATTTAAAGTCAAAGTTGACGAAGCACGTTAATTCGCTATAACTTTTTTCAATCCAAAATTTGAAAGAGTCCTTTTAGGGCTCTTTTTTTTTGTGTTATTTTTAAGTTATGAGATGCATTTTGATTTTATTTCTATTTATTTCTTCCGCTGTAACAAGTCAACAATCTTCATCTAATGCGGCTTTATCAGAACTTATTTTAGACTACACTTCAGTAGTTTATCCATCAGAAAGATTAAGTGAATTTTTGTATGTTGGAATTAGAAGACAGAGGATGTATTACTTTAAAAACAACCAAATTGTTTCAAGTTATCCTATTTCTACTTCATCTAAAGGAGCAGGGAATCTGATGGGGAGTTACAAAACTCCAACCGGTTTACACCAAATTGCAGAAAAAATAGGAGGTAATGCCCCTCTAGGCACGTTGTTTATTAACAAAAAAAATACAGGTAAAGTGGTTCCCGTAAATAAGTCAGAAATTTCCATAAAAAAAGACGAAATCACTTCTAGAGTTTTAAGTTTAAAGGGGCTTCAGCAAGGCATAAATAAAGGTAAAAAATACGATACTTTTTCAAGAGGAATTTACATCCACGGAACCAGTGATGAGGCTAGTATAGGTCGGCCCAGCTCTCATGGATGTGTTCGCATGAAAAATGATGATATCATGGAATTATTTGATCTTCTTTCTGTAGGCACCAAAGTAGTTCTATTAAATAATTAGACTAACTAATAAGAACATAAAAAAAATATGTGTTGGATTTTAGTTTGTGAATATGCAAAACTTAAAATCAGCAAATGCTAACCTACCTAAAGAAAGATTAATTTTCTTAGGTAAATCTTCTCTTTCATGCAGTGAATTACTTATGGTAATGATTGGAAATGGAAGTGGAGATTATCATGTTCACCACATTGTTAAGGAAATTAAAAACTTGACCCACAATAAGTGGCATCAACTTTACCAAATGGAAGTAAAAGATTTATGTCAAGTAAATGGTCTTGGACCATCTAAAGCAGCTAAAATTATTGCCGCACTTGAGTTATCTAAACGAATTCAGTTTCCTCAATCAAAAGGAATGAAGTTAGTGAATAGCAGTTTGGTTTTTCATTACATGAAAAGTAAATTTTATGGTCTTTCCACAGAAGCCTTCTGGATGGTTTGCTTAAATCAGCAATCAAAAGTAATTGATGTAATCCATCTTTTTTCGGGTGGTTTAACTTCAACTATAGTTGATGTAAGGGTTGTTTTTCAAAAACTAATATCTAATGAAAGTACTTCATTTATCATTTTACATAATCATCCATCTGGTAATATACAACCTAGTCAATCCGATATTTCAATTACTAAAAAACTTCTTCAAGCTTCAAAAATTTTTGACATTAAATTATTGGACCACCTCATAATAGCAGATAATAGCTATTTTAGCTTTAAAGATCATAACATCGTATTGTAAATGAAAATTATTACCGTTGTAGGTGCCAGACCACAAATCATTAAAGCAGCTGCTCTTTCAAGAGTTATTAACGATAAATTTCCTCAAATCGAAGAGCTTATACTCCACACGGGTCAACATTATGACCAAAATATGTCCGATGTTTTTTTTGAAGAATTAAACATTCCAAAACCCTCCATAAATCTAAATGTAGGCTCATCATCTCACGGTAAACAAACGGCTCTGATGATAGAAAAAATAGAACAAGTTTTACTTGAAAAAAATGTTGATGCAATTGTAGTTTATGGTGACACAAACTCTACCCTTGCTTCTGCTATAGCCGCATCTAAAATTCATGTACCTATTGTTCATATCGAAGCTGGATTGAGATCGTTCAATAAAAAAATGCCTGAAGAAATTAATAGAATAATGTGCGATCATAGCTCAACGTTGTTGTTTTCACCAACTGAAACGGGCTATCAAAATTTGATTAAAGAAGGGTTTTCAACTCATGTAAGTCAAAAGGCCTCTGCCGATGAACCCAATATCTACCACTGCGGAGATGTCATGTATGATAATAGTATATATTTTTCGGAACTGAGTGACCAAAAATCAACAGTTCTACAAAATTTAGATCTTGAAGATCAACCCTACATTTTAGCCACTGTTCATCGTAATGATAATACGGATGACCCCGTAAAAATTAATTCCATCTTTTCATCCTTTTTAAATCTAACAGAAAAACATAAGATTTCTTTAGTACTTCCTCTTCATCCAAGGACATTAAAAATGAAAGAAGCATTATTGGATGAAGCCATTCAAGCAAAGGTTGACCATTCTCCCTACATTAAGATTATTCCTCCAGCTTCATTTTTGGATATGATTGCATTGGAAAAAAACTCGACTCTAATCATTACTGATAGTGGAGGAGTTCAAAAAGAAGCTTACTTCTTTCAAAAACCATGTGTTATTCTGCGACCTCAAACGGAATGGGTTGAAATTGTGAAGGCCAAATGCGCCACTATCGTAGATACGGATCAAGATAAAATTCTTCATGCAGTCAACCATTTTTTGAAAGTTGAAAATTTGAATTTCCCCCCTGTTTTTGGTGATGGTAAGGCAGCAGAATTTATTTTGCAGGAAATGCACAATCAGTTTGGATGATTTCAATATATACCAAAAATAAATCCAATAGACTTACCTATACAGTTGACTTTATTTTTAAAGAAATTGCTCAAATACCCTATCAAATTTGTACTGATGATTCTTCTTTGACCGATCATGTGATAAATTATTCAGATGAAGAATTACCAATCAATGGTTATCAAATTTACCCATCAGGTTTGTTATTTTCAAAAGATCATTCTCATCCCAAATTGGGATCCGATTTGTCTTTTTTCTGCCTATTTCGTATGAAAAGTGGCCATCATTCGTTCGATGTTTTCAGCGCTATATTTTACCTCATTTCTAGAATGGAAGAATATGATTCTTCTCAGTTTGATACCCACGGTAGATTCGTAGCTAATCAGTCTATTTTAGTAAAGGAAAAGCAGCAATACAATCCCATAGTAGATCAATGGGTATTCAAATTATTAGAACATGTAAATCATCATTTTAATTCAAATTATCAGATTTCAAGAAAGTATAATCAATATTGCACTATAGACATAGATAATGCTTACGCATTTAAGTATAAGGGGATCTTAAGAACTTCTGCAGGAACGCTTAAAGATAGTTTAACAAACCCTACTAAATTAAAACAGCGATGGGGTCTTCATATGAGAAATGAGAAAGACCCTTATGACACCTACTCTTATATTCAACATTTTAGTCAAAATCATAAGTTGGATCTGCTATTTTTCTTTCTTCTAGGTGATTATGCTCAATACGATAAAAATATCCGATTTGACCATCCTAAATTGAAATCGTTGATAAATCAACTTAGAGAATGCTCAACAATAGGTATCCATCCTTCCTATGCCTCAAATAAAAATTCAAAGATGATTAGGGTAGAAAAGCAAAGGTTGGAGCATATATTAGGTGAATCAGTATACCACAATCGTTTTCATTTTTTGAGATTTTCTTTGCCTCAATCATACCAGCAATTGTTAGCTTGTGGTATTTCAGATGATTACAGCATGGGTTACGCGGATCAAATTGGTTTCAGAGCAGGTACTTGTACGCCTTTTTATTTCTATGACTTAGAAAACGAAATCCAAACCACTTTAAAAGTTCACCCCTTTGCTTACATGGATGGAGTCTTAAACGACCACTTGAAATTAAATACGGAAATGGCATTGGATAAAGTTCAACAACTTCGGAAAAATGTGATTGAAGTGGAGGGTACTTTTACTTCTATTTGGCACAATGAATCATTGTCTAATGTGGACAGGTGGTCGGGTTGGCAAGAAGTTTTTGAAGGGAGTTGGTAGTACTAATTCTTGTTATTATACCTCAATTGCTTTACCATCAAAAACTAAATTTTTATTTTAGATAAAAATACAAAAATGCCAACTGTAATCAACTTTCAAGATAGCAACTCAATTTACAATACGTTTCTTTCTGAACTAAGAGATAAAAATATCCAATCTGATGCCATGAGATTTAGGCGTAATCTTGAAAGATTAGGTGAGATTTCAGCCTTAGAAATTAGTAGACATTTACATTACCGAAGCAAAAATATTATTACTCCTTTGGGGACAGCTCCAATGAATTTAATTGATGAACCATTGGTTTTAGCCACTATTTTAAGAGCGGGATTACCTCTTCATCAAGGATTATTAAATTATTTTGATGCAGCAGAAAATTGCTTTATTTCGGCTTACAGAAAACATACCTCTGAAGAGGAATTTGATGTAGAAATAGAGTACATGTCTAGCCCAGGTTTAGAGGGGAAAACAGTGCTGTTGAATGACCCTATGTTAGCTTCGGGTAGATCTATGGTATTGGCTTACAAAGCACTGCTTAAAAGAGGCATCCCTAAAAAAATACATGTGGTTAGTGTTATTGCTAGTCAGGAAGGGGTGGACTTTGTAAAAAATCACCTTCCAGAAGACACCACCATATGGATTGGTGCCATAGACAAAGAGATGACTAAAGAATCCTATATCGTTCCAGGCTTAGGAGATGCTGGAGATCTTGCTTTCGGAACTAAAAAGGATGATTAGTTGGTCGTTATATATTTATGTCTTTTTTTTAGCTCACGTTAAATTCTTATTTGCTGCATCCATTGCTGAGGCCACGACCAATTTAAATTTTACTGAAATATTAGTTTCATCAACTCTTGGAGCTGTCTTTTGCTTTAATGTTTTTTTTTTCATTGCTAAGTCTATTTTTCATTCGAATTCAACCTCTACATGGGTGTCTTATTTTAAACCCAAGAAACGAAAAAAGAACTTCAAGAAAAGAAATAGAATTATTGTAAAGATTAAAAATTCCAATGGAGGGTTTCTTTTATTGTGTACGCTGGCACCTTTATTCCTTTCTATTCCGATTGGTACCTTTGTAGTAGTTAAGTTTTATGGAAAAAGAAGGTTTACCTACTTTTATGTGACTACGTTATTAATATTTACTTCTACATTACTCACATACCTAAATCACTTTATTTTTCACTAATGCGTATTAGACACTTGTTTTTTGATTTAGATCGAACATTGTGGGATTTTGAAACTAATTCCCATGAAGAATTGGTTAACTTATATCATGTACACAAGCTTCATCAGAGAGGTATCTCACTTCAAAATGAGTTTATAAAAGTGTACAAAAAGATAAATCATCAGTGTTGGGAAGACTATCGTAAAAATTTAATTACTAAAGAAAAACTAAGATCTGAGCGTTTTTTGAAAACCTTACATCATTTTGGAATAGATGATCATCAATTGGCCAATGATTTAGGAAATGATTATGTACATAATTCACCTAATAGAACCATTTTAATAGATGGTACTATTGACCTTCTT
>JAYPLD010000052.1:0-8535 GCA_038129265.1 Crocinitomicaceae bacterium | reverse complement strand
AAAAATATTCTACTTTAACTAGTTTTTCGTTTTTTAAAATCGATACAATTTTCTATTTTCGAAATCTAAAATTAAAACATGGTATTCGATCTAGAAATGATTAAAAAGCTTTATGAGTTATATCCTCAAAAAATTGAAGCGGCAAGAACACTTTTACAAAAGCCATTAACTCTCTCAGAAAAAATTCTTTACACTCATTTATGGGGTGGTGAAGCGAACGAAGTGTATGAAAGAGGAGCTTCTTATGTGGATTTTGCTCCAGACCGTGTAGCCATGCAAGATGCAACCGCTCAAATGGCTTTGCTTCAATTTATGCAAGCAGGTAAGCAAAAAGCTGCTGTACCATCCACAGTGCATGCAGACCATTTAATCCAAGCTAGAATAGGGGCCGATAAAGACTTACAAGAAGCCATCAATAAAAACAATGAAGTATATAACTTTCTAAGTTCAGTTTGTAATAAATACGGAATTGGTTTCTGGAAGCCAGGAGCTGGTATCATTCATCAGGTTGTTTTAGAAAATTATGCTTTTCCCGGTGGAATGATGATAGGTACTGATTCTCACACCGTTAATGCAGGTGGACTTGGAATGGTTGCTATAGGAGTTGGTGGCGCAGATGCAGTTGATGTAATGGCAGGAATGCCTTGGGAATTGAAATTTCCAAAACTAATTGGGGTCAAGTTGACAGGTAAAATGAACGGCTGGACTTCACCTAAAGACGTGATTTTAAAAGTAGCGGGTATTTTAACCGTTAAAGGAGGAACAGGTTGTATTGTAGAGTATTTTGGTGAAGGTGCAGAATCTATTTCTTGTACTGGAAAAGGAACCATTTGTAATATGGGTGCTGAGATTGGTGCCACTACATCTACCTTTGGGTATGATGATTCTATGAGAAGATACCTCAATGCAACAGGTAGAGAAGAGGTGGTAAAATCCGCTGATTTAATTGCTGATCATTTGACAGGAGATGCTGAAGTGTATCAAAATCCAGAACAATATTTTGATCAAGTTATTGAAATCGACCTTAATACATTAACCCCACATCTTAACGGTCCGTTTACACCAGATTTAGCTACTCCAGTAGCCGAAATGAAAGAAGCGGCATCTAAAAATAATTGGCCTACTGATATAGAGTGGGCACTTATTGGTTCTTGTACCAATTCATCATATGAAGATTTGACTCGTGCTGCATCAATAGTGGATGATGCAGTAAATAAAGGAGTTAAGCCAAAAGCTATTTTGGGTATTAACCCTGGTTCAGAGCAGGTAAGGTATACAGCTGAACGGGACGGTTTGATGGACACATTTAAAAAGTTTGAGTCAGCCAAAATATTTACCAATGCATGTGGTCCTTGTATTGGTCAGTGGGATCGACCTGGGGCAGATAAGCAAGAAACGAATTCCATTGTGCATTCTTTTAATAGAAACTTTAGAAAAAGAGCTGATGGAAATCCCAATACCATGGCCTTTGTAACCTCACCAGAAATGGTAGCCGCTATTGCTATTTCGGGTAAATTAGACTTTAACCCCATTGTTGACCCATTAACAAATGAAAATGGCGAGAACGTATATTTAGACGAGCCAGTTGGTATAGAACTACCAGAAAAAGGGTTTGATGTCAAAGACAATGGCTATCAAGAACCAGCGTTGGATGGTAATTCTATTCTAGTAGAAGTAAATCCTAACTCAGAGAGATTACAACTTTTAACTCCTTTTCCAGCTTGGAATGGAGGAAATATAAATGGAGCTAAATTGCTTATTAAAGCGCAAGGTAAATGTACTACAGATCATATATCGATGGCTGGTCCTTGGCTTAGATATAGAGGGCATTTAGATAACATTTCTAATAATTGTTTAATTGGAGCCATTAATGCATTTAGTGGAGAAGCTAATGAAGTAGTAAACCAGCTTACTGGTGATAAGGCAGAAGTGCCCGCTACCGCTAGAGCTTATAAAGCCGCAGGAGTACCATCAGTAGTAGTTGGTGACCATAACTACGGGGAAGGATCATCTAGAGAACATGCTGCTATGGAACCCAGACATTTGGGGGTTTCAGCAGTGATCGTAAAATCATTTGCTCGAATTCATGAAACCAATCTCAAGAAACAAGGTATGTTAGGATTGACATTTGATAATGAAAGTGATTACGATTTGATTCGAGAAGACGATACATTTAACTTTATAGATCTTGATTCTTTTGCACCTAACAAATCATTAACGTTGGAAGTTGTGCATCAAGATGGATCTTCGGATCAGATTTTATTAAATCATACCTACAACGAACAGCAGATTGAATGGTTCAGAGCAGGCTCAGCACTTAATTTAATACGTGCTAATGCGAACTAGATTAACATCTAGCCTTTTTTCGTTAACCTTTTTTTTATTTGCGCTTACTCTAGTTGCACAAGATAATGGGCTATTTCAGGCTTGGAATTCAAAAGCTACATCAAGCCAAACCAATCATGTGCTAGAACACTACGTGACCCCATTAGATACGGTTCGAATTGGCATCATTGGTTTGGGGAACAGAGGTCAAATGGCTTTGGAACGGTTACCTAAAATAGTTGGTGTTCAAATTAAGGCTATTTCAGATATAGACTCTTCTAAGGTAAATCAATCTGCAGAAAGGTATTTCTTAAATGATAATATAACAGTTCCTGATCTATATTATAGCCCATCTGATTGGAAATCCATATGCGAAAGAGATGATATTGATCTAATCTATGTATGTACTCATTGGGAATTACATACACCCATTGCAGTTTATGCAATGAATCACGGAAAACATGTAGCGGTAGAAGTGCCAGCAGCTTTAACCATTAAAGAGTGTTGGGAATTAGTTAAGACAGCTGAAAAAACAAAAAAACATTGTATACAATTAGAAAACTGCATGTATGATTTCTTCGAAATTAGTGTTCATAATATGGCTAAAAAAGGATTATTTGGAGAATTAGTTCACACGGAAGGCGCCTACATACATGATCTTAGGACATTGAATTTTAGTGATACCTATTATTGGAATCATTGGAGACTTAAAAGATTGCAAAAAACGGATGGTAATACTTATCCAACGCATGGTTTGGGACCCTTAGCACACATATTAAATATTCATAGAGGAGATAAGATGGAAAGATTGGTATCTATGTCAAGTGATCAGTTTGGATTAACTCAATATGCAAATTCAAATTTAACAAACGAAAGTGGCTGGAAGGGAAATCAGTTTCAAAAGGGAGATATGAATATTACTTTAATAAAAACAAATCGTGGAAAAACCATTATGCTTCAACACGATGTCACTAGCCCCAGACCATATTCAAGACTGTTTACGGTTAGCGGTACAAATGGATTTGTTCAAAAATACCCAGTTAAAGGAATGGCATTTGAACCGAATACGCATCGTTCAATGGATATAGAACAGCTAAGTGATACCCTGCTGAAATATGAACCTAAACCCATAAAAGATATTAAAGATAGAGCCAAAGAAATTGGCGGTCATGGTGGAATGGATTATATCATGGATTATCGATTGATCTATTGTTTGAGGAATGGGTTGCCGTTAGATCAAGATGTTTATGATGCTGCTGAGTGGTCTGCTGTGATAGCGTTATCCAAAAAGTCAATTAAAAAGAATAGTAAGGGTGTTAAGTTTCCTGACTTTACAAGAGGAAAATGGGATGAGTTAAAGAAAGTGAGTTATTACGTAAACTAAACTTCAACCGGAATAAGTTGGATTTCTGACTTAGTCAAATTATTAAATTCTTCGCCTAACTTCTCAATATCTTCATCATCTATTTCAAACTTCCATTTGATTTCAATTTTATCTACTGGAAATCGTTCTTCTGCTTTTTGCATCAATTTGAATATGTGCATCACACTAGATGAAGCGATATAATTGAGTTCACAATCCATCACAAACGAACTCAAGTCATTTGGCAACGCATCCATCCAATTGTTAATCGTTTCAAAAAAAGTTAGTGAATTTTCAGGAAAACAATTACCCTTTATGATTAAAGCTCCATTTACATCTCCATTTATTAGTGGGGTACATTTTGTTTCTTCAATTTGTAAGTTTTCCATCATTTTATGTTTTATCGATTTTAGCTTCAATGGTAATTAGTGATAATTCGTCATTAATTTGAGTCACCTGGTATTTGATTTCGTTTTTAGACTTCATGGCCATGGTGATAATACCCAATCCTGCTCCACCTTTTTCTGAAATTTCACCATTCGTTAAGGTCTTAAGATAAATCTGTTTTACACCTGCTTGATCTTCGTTGTTTAATCTGTTAATGGCTTCAATAATACTATCTGTTTTGTGATTTGAAATTAAATTTGAAAACGATACAAGGTATTGGTTGTTGAATTCCCCCATATTAAAGAAAGACAACTGTTCACCGTTAGGCGAAGTTTCACCATGATTTTTAATGTTTTGGAGACCTTCAATTAGGATGTTAAAAATGTTTCTTACGGTTCTTTTAGCTGCACCAATTTCAATTAAGTGCTCTTCGCTTTTTGAACTTAAATTGGTAATTTTTTCGGAATCTAACTCACCAAAATGGGTAAGAAAAAGCGTAGCATCTTTACTTTCAAAAAATTGCTGAGAATCTTTATACTTTTCTTTACAGGATTCTAAAACATTCATCCTTTTGGTGTTATTACAAAAATACACATTGTTTTTAAAGTTACAACATCCATTATTTATACAATTCTAAAATTGATTTTAAGTCATTTTTGATCTGTGTATCATCAGATTTCCTGTAGCTATAGATTAAGTTGGTTAACATCCTTTTCGTAATGTCTTTGTGGTCACAAGGAATAAAATAGTACTCATTATAGTCTAATCTAATTTCTTTTAAAAAATCATCAATATCACTGTGTTTTAAAATGACTCCTTTACTAAATGGATTTATATAAAAGAGAATATCCTCTTTTTTGTAGGTAGTCCCTGTATTCATGAACGAATTATCTCTTAGGTAACCCACAATGAAATGATTTGGTAGATTCACTCCTTTTATAGGAATATTCATGTGCCTTGCTAATTCGATATATAACATGGATATGGTAAGTGGATTTCCTCTTTTATGTTGAAGCAAATGCCCAAATGAAGAGTTTTTAGGGTCATGATAGTTTTTCTTATCCCCTTTAACTTTGTAAATCTCATAAATCACCTGATTAATGAGTTTTACTTTTTCTACGGGAGTCATATTGAGATGAATGTAAGGTTGAATATCTTTGATCATCTCATTAATCTCATGTTTAATGAAACTTGCTGTTACATTTGGAAAAAAATACTGATCAAGCTGAGTAACCCCATCGATTAGTTTAACAGGAAATTTTAACCACTTTTCGTGATCTTTCTTTAGCGTGCCAAATCCAATATCGTGAATTAAATGCTCAGCTCTAGAAATAAATAAATCACCATAATTATCTTCAAAACGAGCTTTTTCTAGAGAAGGAATGCATTCAGGACCAATTTCCATCAACTTTTCTTTGATTTGATCAAAGATATTTTCATCAGGATCGTCAAGTAACCTGACCAAGGCTGCTATTTCATTGTATCCACTCACTTTATTTTCTACGTACTTCTAAAATAAAGGTTGCTTATTGTGTTAATCTATGTAGGGTTAGTTCTATGAGCTGATCTACCGTTTTTTTATAATCTTTAGAGTAACTCTTTGAAAATCGGTTGGCAATTATGGCGCAAACTGTACTCGCTTCATGACCTAACAGTGCGCAAAGGCCATACAATGCTGAAGTTTCCATTTCAAAGTTGGTAATTCTATTTCCTTTATGTTCAAACCGATTTAAATATTCATTTAAATTGGGGACTTTTGCACCCAATCTGAGCGATCTTCCTTGAGGACCATAAAAACCATTTGCGGTTGCCGTAATCCCTTGGTGCATACCGTGACCTAGCTTTTCTTTTAGAAAGTTACTTCCTTTCACAAAATAGGGGCTATTAGCTGCTACTGGCCATGGGGTTTGCTGTAAAAAAGCTTTAGCTAAACCCTTTTCTTCTTCGCTATAATCAACATCATAAAATCCAAGTAACCCATCAAATCCTAATCCATAAGTGGAAAGTACAAAACTATCTACAGGAATATCTTCTTGTAAAGCTCCACTCGTGCCAATACGAATGATATTGAGTTTTCTATGATTAGATTTGGGTAATCTAGTTTCCAAATCAATATTAACAAGAGCATCGAGTTCATTTATAACGATATCAATGTTGTCGCAACCAATTCCCGTAGAAAGCACCGAAACACGTTTGCCATTATATTCTCCAGTATGGGTTACAAATTCTCTTTTAGTTCTTTTAAAATCAATCTTTTCAAAATGTTGAGATACTCTGGGGACTCGTTCTTGATCTCCCACAACAATAATATCATCTGCTATGTCATCTGGGTGAAGGTCTAAATGGTATATTCTGCCTTCCTCTGTGACGATAAGTTCAGATGGAGCTATCGGGTTTTGATGTGTTACTGTTTTAATATCCATCTACTAAATTTAACGAAAATTTAGCCTGTTATGGATCTAAGGTGCTAAAAACTTTTTTGAGTAAATCGGTAGATCGACTTAATGGGTCTTTTCTGATTTCTTTTTCTTTTTGTTCAACAAGGTGAAATAGCCCCGACATAGCACGCTTAGTTACATAGTCGTTCAAATCGGTATTAATAGGGTCATTTCCAGTCAATAGGGTAGATTGGTTGTATTTTTTAGCTAGCGGTTCCCAGTATGCAGTTAATTTTACGGTTTCAATGGCCTTTTTCACTTCTGGTAAAAAGGCATTATACAATGCATTGCTGGTATTTTCTTTTAAGTATGTTGTCGCTGCATTTTCATTTCCCTTAAGAATAGCAAATCCATCTTGGACAGACATGTTGGTGATGGCGTTGACAAAAATAGGGGCGGCTGTCTTACAGGCTTCTTCCGCAGCTTCATTTAATGTAGCCTCAAACTTTTCTACTTTGTTATCCAATCCCCATTGCATAGCTTTATCTCTTACTTTTTTTGCATCTGGTGGAAAGGGAAGTCTTATCACATCATTTTTTAAGAATCCACCCACAGCTGAGGCCTGTTGAGCTCCTTTTTTAGCACCTATGGTTAAGGCTTCTTTCAATCCTGAAATGACTTCTTGGTTAGATAGAGCAGGAGTTGAACTCTCCGAATTTAAGCTTACTCCAGCCGTGTTAGCCACTTGCTCAAGTGTGTCACAACTTAATAACCCTAATAGGATAAAGTAGATAGTTAGGTTTTTCATGATTCAATTTTAATCTAATCTACCAAAAATTCGGCCAAACTTATTTTATTATGGTTTAATAATTAACTTTAGGTTAATATGAATTGTGCACTTATTTCTATTGGTGATGAGTTATTGATAGGTCAAACCATTAACACCAACGCAGCATGGCTTGGAGAACAACTGAATTTATTAGGTTTTAAAGTAATGGCCGGTTTGGTAATTCCAGATGATAAAGTGGCTATCGAAAATGCCTTGAATGATTTTTCTTCAGCTGATTTAATCATCATGACTGGCGGTTTAGGGCCTACCAAAGATGATATTACAAAACATACCCTCTGTACTTATTTTGATACCAAGCTAGTACGAAATATGGAGATAGAATCTAAAATAATAGCCTATTTTAAATCTAGAGAACTACCCATTTTACAAACGAATAAAGATCAAGCTCTTCTGCCTGCTGCCTGTGAAGTGCTACCCAACTCTAGAGGTACAGCTAGTGGGATGTGGTTTGAAAAAAACAATACTATCTACGTTTCCTTGCCCGGAGTGCCTTATGAAATGAAAGGACTCATCACGGAATGTGTAATACCAAAATTATTAAGTCGAAATAAGGACGAAAATACGTTAGTACATAGAACAGTAAGAACTCACGGAATGGGCGAATCTTTTTTGGCCGAAGTCATAAAAGATTGGGAAAATAATTTATCAGCAGATGAAATTAAGTTAGCTTATTTACCTTCACCTGGTATCGTCAAATTAAGACTTTCTTTGGTTGGAAAAGATCAGAAGAAAATTGTGTCTACCTTAAATAAACACATTGATTTTTTGAACGAAATTATTCCGGACCAAGTGTATGGATATGAAGAGGATACGATGGAAGGTGTAGTAGGAGATTTATTGACTGCCCAAAATGCAAGTGTTTCAACTGCGGAAAGCTGTACAGGTGGGGCTGTGGCCAAAATGATTACCAGTGTAAGTGGAAGTTCAAACTACTTCGAAGGTAGTGTGATATGTTACTCTAATATTTGTAAAATTAATCAACTTCATGTGCAGGAAAGTGCATTACGTGATCATGGAGCGGTTAGCCAAGAGGTGGTTGAACAGATGGCTATAGGCGTCAAAAGAAAATTAAATACCGACTACGGCTTAGCCACTTCTGGTATTGCGGGTCCAACTGGTGGCACAACAGATAAACCAGTGGGCACCATTTGGATTGCTTTAGCCACTAAAAATGAAGTGATTTCTAAGAAGTTGAATTTGGGTTACAGTAGGGATAGAAATATACACGTTAC
>JAYPLD010000051.1:7154-14410 GCA_038129265.1 Crocinitomicaceae bacterium | reverse complement strand
CTAATGGTGACATTAGTAGCAAGGTAAACCTCATGTGCTGAAAGACCAAATAAACCAGGGTTGTTTAAACTGAAGAGTTGCTCGCTCGACCTGGAGGGTAGGTTGATTGAACTATTTAGTGATAAATAGTCTAGATAAATGATGAACCTCGACAGAATCCGGCTTACAGGTTTGGCTTTTTTCTCTTTTAGTTAATTTATTAGTTTACCTTCGCAGAAAATTATTACATGTTATTTTCAGAATTACCTCTTAATCCTAAACTTCTTAAAGGAATTGAAGCGCTTGGATTTAAATCTCCAACACCAGTCCAGGAAGCTACAATTGGTACTCTAATTGAACAAGATCAGGATCTAATTGGTTTAGCTCAAACAGGAACGGGAAAGACTGCCGCATTTGGACTACCCATGATTGAGAAAATAAATGTAAAAAACAGTAATGTTCAGGGATTAGTTATTGCTCCAACTAGAGAACTCTGTGTTCAGATCTCTAACGATTTTAAATCTTTTTCAAAGTTTATTCCCGAAATTCAAGTAGCCACTATTTATGGAGGTGCTAGCATGGATAAGCAATCTAGAGAAATAAAGAGCGGTGCTCAAATTGTGGTGGCCACACCGGGAAGGCTGATGGACATGATTAGAAGAAAAATGGTGAAACTAAATAAAGTAGAATACACTGTTTTAGACGAAGCAGATGAAATGCTCAATATGGGTTTCAAAGAAGATATAGATGGTATTTTAGCCCATACACCGAAAGAGAAAAGGACATGGTTGTTTTCCGCTACTATGCCAAAAGGAGTTGCAAAGATTGCAAAATCGTACATGGAAGATCCTATAGAAGTAACCATTGGAAGTAAAAACATTGGAGCTGAAAATATTCATCATGTTTGTTTTCATGTCAATGAACGAGAGCGCTACCAAGCCGTAAAAAGAATTCTGGACTTTCACCCTAATATTTATGGCTTAATCTTTTGTAGAACGAGAAGAACAACACAAGATATAGCCGACAAGCTTTTGAAAGACGGATATAATGCGGCTCCGTTACACGGGGATTTATCTCAAATGCAAAGAGATAAAGCAATGGAAAAATTTAGAGAAAAAACATTACAAATTCTGGTAGCTACAGATGTGGCAGCAAGAGGAATTGATGTAGATAATATTTCTCATGTTATAAATTACCACCTACCTGATGATATTGAAAGCTACACCCATAGAAGTGGTAGAACTGCAAGAGCTGGTAAAAAGGGGGAATCTATTGCCATTGTATCCAGTAAGGATGCCCATCGGATTAAGCAGATTGAAAAGAAAATTAAAGTCAATTTTGAAAATCGTGAACTACCTACTGGGATAGAAATTTGCGAGCAACAGTTATTTAGATATGTAGATAAAATTAAGCGTGTTAAAATAAACGAAAGTGAGCTTCAAAAACTACTACCTTCCATCCAAAATGAGTTATCTTCTTTTTCTAAAGACGACCTCATCAAACATGTAATCAGTCTAGAGTTTAATCAGCTGCTCAACTATTATGAAAAAGTCAAGACGACTAAATCGAACAAAGGTCCTAAAGGCTGGGCAAAAGACGATCAACATGAAAGGTTCTTTATCAACCTAGGGTACAATAAAGGGTTAAATAAAGGAGGTTTATTAAGATTGATTTGCAGCAATACTAACCTTCCATCTGAATCGGTAGGTGAATTAGATCTATATAATGATTTTTCATTTTTTGAAATGGAAAAATCTTTAAGCGAAAAAGTACTAACTAGTTTAGAAAACAAACAGTACGATGGAAAAGATTTTGTGGTTCAGATAGCATCTAAAGAAGGTAAAAAAAGCAGTAAAGGGAATTCATCGAAAAACAGAAAGAACCAAAGAAACAAAGAACGATCTAGAAGAAGACGTTAACTATTCCTCCCAATCAAAATCACTTGCCTTTAATTTGGGATTAATTTCCATTTTCTTAAGTGAAATTTCTAATGCATTACCATTAATATCCATTACCGTTTTTCCTGGGACCAATATCCCACCATTCTCCTGATATTCTAAAAATTGTACGGTAGACAGGACAGGGCTTTCACCTTCTTTTGGTGTGTTTTGAGAGCTATATTGCAATAATA
Organism: Crocinitomicaceae bacterium; assembly: GCA_038129265.1. Lineage (GTDB taxonomy): Bacteria > Bacteroidota > Bacteroidia > Flavobacteriales_D > Parvicellaceae. Next base: position 12,300 of record JAYPLD010000051.1, on the reverse strand, counting down.
AACCAGAACTAATAGATAAAAACATAGTCGACTTTTCCCCTGATTTTTCCATTCGATTTAACACATAACAATCTTCTCCCATCACATTTTCAATACCTGTGAGATCTAAAGTGACTCCATTTTCTTTGTAATACAAATCACTATCTAGCTTATGCTTATTTAACTTAGAAGATCGTTCATCAGCCGTAAAGTTAGTTTTACCTGTCTGCATGTTTTGTGTACCTCCACTTTTTGAATTTATCACTTCCGATTGGACGGTCATTCCCATAGCAATGGTTTCACTTTTATAGAAGGAAGGTGATTTAAATTGCTCTATCATTTCCATGGTGAAAGTTTGTCCTTGCGCATCAATGGATGCGGACATTTCTTTTCTAAAAGATTTAATTTTCTTAAACTTTTTCTTCGCATCATCTATGGATGTGGTAGATGTTTGAGCCATTACATAATTAAAGAGTACATCTTCAGCTGTCAAACCCTCTGGTAAAGGCTTAGATTCTGCTTCAACTGGCTCAGCATTGTAATCATAAAAATCTACCGTTTGATCTGAATCAAACTGGACAAGTTTGTCTGCTATTTCTTTATTACCAACTACTAAAATGTGGCAATTATCTGGATGAATAAACTCTTTAGCAGCGTCTTGAATCATTTCTTTTGTTACCTGTTGAACTTTATCCAACATATCTCTGTAATAGTTTTTAGGTAAATTATATCGTTCCACATTTAGTGCATATCTAGCAATGGTTTGTTGATTTTCTAAAGACAATGCGAAATTCCCAATCATGTTGTTTTTAATTCTAGATAGATCATCTTCACTTACAAATTCATCTCGAATACGATTCATTTCCAATAACATTTGGGTTACTGAGCTATCGGTTACTTCATTTCTTACACTGGCTGAGCTAGAAAATTGACCTACAAAACGATCTGCTCTTACTCTACCTCTTGACCCGTACGTATATCCTTTATCTTCTCTTAAATTGGCATTAAGATAGCTTGAAAAAGCACCACCAAAAATATTACTCATCACATTTGTTTGCGCTGTATTTTCATCCCCAACTTTAAAATTAACAGGGTAAAATATTTTAATCAGAGATTGAACAGCACCAGGCTTATGTACAAAACTAACTTGTACCCCTTTTGGTTTTGAGGGAAAGTCATAAGCATGTGCTGGCACTTCTCCAGATTCCCATGATCCAAAATATTTTTGACACAGTTTCTTTGCTGATTCCAATTGGATGTCTCCAACTATGACCAAGTATCCAATGTTAGGTTTAAAATAAGTGCTATGGTATTCTTTACATCGATCCACTGTAATATTATCTAAATCTTCATTTCGCTGAATTTCACCATAAGGGTGGTTTTTCCCATAACTCAAAACACTTTGTAATCTACTGCCTATAGCGTCTGGATTTGACTTTAATGATTTTAAGCCTGACTGTTGTCTTTTAATTTTTTTATCCAGTTCTTCCTGAGGAAAAATAGGGTTCAAAAGAATATCACTTGCAATTTCAGTTACGGTTTCAGCATGTTTTGATAAACATGAAAAATAAAAACCATTTGATTGCGTGTATAACGAAGCACCTACAAAATCTATAGCCTCGTCAATCTCAGACTTTGTTCTATTTTTTGTTCCTGCACTCATCATATCTCCCATCATATCCGAAAGCCCAACATAGCCTGTTTCCATGTGGGGGTCTTTGTTGATAATTAAATTCATAGCCAGTTGAGGTAGCTTGTGATCTTCAACTAAGAATACTTTTAATCCATTTTCTAATTCAAAACGTTGAGGTTCACCTAAATTTATTTTTGGTGCTTTGGATGGTTTTGGGGCGTTGGACCTGTTGATTTCTTGGGCATGGATATTAGAAACAAACAGTATCCCTATTAAAAATATATATGTTTTATTTAAAAGCATAGTTTATCCGTTTTCTTTTGGTAAGTAATAAAGTACAACTCGGTTTTCTGTGTTAAAATATTTTTTGGCTACACGTTGTATATCTTCTCTAGTGACTTTCATGTACCTATCTAATTCCGTGTTAATAAGATTTGCATCTCCAAAATACATTTCATAATTCGCTAAATTTTCAGCAATTCCTATCATGGATCTATAATTTCCCAAAAAGTTGTTTTCTAACATATTTCTAACTTTTACAAATTCTCTTTCAGAAATAAGTTCATTTTGAATCTTTTCAAATTCTCCATTTACTTCTGATTCAAGTCTAGATGGATCCACTTCTGCATTAGCTATTCCAAATACAAAAGACAATCCGGGATCTTCGGTTGAAAAAGGAAATGCACCCACATACATGGCTGATTGTGTTTCCTCAACACACTTTTTGTTTAGACGTGAACTTTCTCCGTCTGAAAGCACCATTGACATTAATTCTATGGCATAAAAATCAGGTGTTCCTTGAGCAGGAATTCTGTAGGCCATCATAACGCCAGGTAATTGAACATCGTCTAATATAGTATCTCTTATTTCACCAGCTAAAGGTGGTTCCACTACAGTAATAGGGTTAATCTTCTCTTTACCTCTTGGAATAGGACCAAAGTAAGCTTCAATTAATTTTTTAGTGGCTGGAACATCAATATCTCCAGCAATGGAAAGAATAGCATTCTCAGGAACATAAAATTTATGGTAAAAAGAAATGAATTCATCTAGTGTAGCGGCATCTAGATGTTCCATTTCACCTATAGTAGTCCATCGATATGGATGTTCTTTGTAAGCTCTTTTGTTTACTTCTGCTAAAAAACTTCCATAAGGCTGATTATCAACCCTTAATCTTTTCTCTTCTTTAACCACTTCATTTTGGGTTTCAACTCCGATAGTATCAATTTTAGCATGTAATAATCTTTCTGATTCTAACCAAAGTCCTAATTCCAACTGATTTGAAGGAAGCACTTCATAATAAAACGTTCTGTCATTGGTTGTGTTTGCATTATTTTTTCCTCCAGCGTTCTCAATAAATTTGAAAAATTCTCCTCGTTTTATGTTTTCTGAACCCTCGAACAAAAGGTGTTCAAAAAAATGAGCAAAGCCTGTTCGATTCGGTTGTTCATTTTTAGCACCTACATGATACATTACAGAAACCGCAACTATAGGAGTACTGTGATTTTCGTGAAGCAATACTTTTAGGCCGTTATCGAGCTCATATTCTTCGAATTTTATTTGTGGTGATTGTGCATTAATTGATGAAAATAGCAACGTAGCTGCTATTAAAGATTGAAATTTTGGCATAGTTCAAAAAATTGTTGTTCTAATATACAGGAATTTATGTATTCAATAACTGAAAAAACAAAAGATCCTCGTATGCCTCTTGTTTTCTAATCCATTGTTTCTTCACACCGCTTAATGTAAAGCCAGCGTGTTCAAACAGGGATCTAGCAGCCTCGTTAGATTGAAACACTTCAGCAAACAACTGGTTCAGGTGTAATTCATTATTTGAAATTTCAACCAATATTTTTAGGGCCTTGTTTGCTATTCCTTGTTTTCGAAATTTTTTATCCATAAAAATGCCCACACCTGCTCGAGAATGTACTAAATCAAAATCGTATAAATCAACATAACCTATTGATTTATCATCAAGAGTTATCATATATCGAACTTGTCCGTTGATAAAAGGATCCTGATTACTATTTAGATAAACGACCATCTGATCTTTAGTATAAAAAATGGGCAAATCCGTATGATCAATTTTTAACATGTCATTTTCCCAGTCTAGTAAATCATCTAAATCTTTAATGGACGGCTGTCTTAATCTTACGTTTTGATTCGATTTTAGCATTATTTATGCAATTTATTACATCTTGTCTGTTGTATCTTGGAATTTCCAGTAGCAGCGTATTAGAATCAAAACCAAAATGATAGGTGTCAGTAATGTTATTTTCTTCAAGTAATAGTTCTATTAATTCATACACAAACTCTGCATGTAAGGACTTGTTTTTAACTAATTCGACACATGTTTTAAGAGGTTTAAAACAACTGTATTCAACACCCAAATTTTGATATTGTACAAAAACAGATTCTACTAGTTTTTTATTCAAACTCAAAGACGAATTAAAAATAACAACCTTTTGTTTTTTTCTAGTTAAAATTTGAAAGAATTGAGTAAAAGAAAAGCCCAGTTTTAATCCATTTACCGTACAGCTGTAATACTTATTTCCTAATAATAACCCAACATGGGGAGGATTAAAATCTTCACTATTAAGAACGATGGCACAATCCAAATTCAATTTTTCTGGATTGGTAATTAGATATTCAGGTTTAAGATTAATTTTCATAGTTGAATCTCTCCCCTGTAAATAAACTGAGCTGGTCCAATTAAATGTATATCTGTGAACAGGTTACCTTCTTTTGAAAAAACTACCTTTAACAAACCTCCTTTTGTCCTCACATTTACCGTTTCCTTAACATCATTGGATTGAGCATAACATAAAGCTGCAGCAGTTACTCCTGAACCACAAGATAAAGTTTCATCCTCAACTCCCCTCTCAAATGTTCTAATTTTGATTTCATCATTTATCAACTCAACCATATTGACATTAATACCTTCCTTATCGTATGGATCACTATGTCTTATAGCTTTGCAATCAGTGATAAAATCTGTATAGTTTATATCCTTTTTAAATTTGACATAATGCGGTGAACCTGTATTAGCACTATAGTCACCATTAGACAATGTTTCTACATTAACTGGTGATTTTATATCAATTTTGACTGTTCCAGGTCCTACAACTTCTCCCTGGTGAGGACCATCATTTGTCAAAAACGTACATTTTTTTGTGCAAATACCATTATGAAAGCAAAATAAAACAGCACATCTACTACCGTTACCACAGAAACTGGATGAGCCATCAGGATTGAAAAATTGCATTTCAAAATCATAATCTTCATGATACTTTATCAGCATCACTCCATCCGCACCTATACCATATTTTCGATCACATAACTTAATTATATTTTCCTTTGAAAAAGACGGAACATAGTGTTCTCCGTAAATAATGATAAAATCATTACCCGTACCATGATATTTATAAAAGTTAAAGATCACTTCACCGCTAAAGTAACCATTATTTTGGTTAACATATATTAACAGCAGACCAACAATTTTTAAGAAGTAACTTCTTTAGTTTTATTTAAAATTCT
>JAYPLD010000051.1:0-7054 GCA_038129265.1 Crocinitomicaceae bacterium | reverse complement strand
AAACCTTCCATACACCTCATTTGGCAACTCAGATGAAGTGAAATTAGGTGATTGGGTTCTCGCAGTTGGAAATCCATTCAATTTAACTTCCACCGTTACAGCAGGTATAGTCAGTGCAAAAGCAAGAAATATCAATATTCTGAGACGAAATGAAAATATATTTCCACTAGAGTCATTTATACAAACTGATGCTGCTGTTAATCCTGGAAATAGCGGAGGTGCTTTAGTAAATCCCCAAGGATTATTAGTTGGAATAAACACGGCTATCGCATCCAAAACTGGATCTTATTCAGGCTATTCTTTTGCTATTCCTTCCAACATTGCCTTAAAAGTTGTCAATGATTTGAAAAAGTATGGAATGGTACAAAGAGCCTTTATTGGCGTTATTATTCAGGATGTAAGCCAAGAAATCATGAATGATTTTGAATTTCCTGATACCAAAGGAGTAATGGTTAAAGATTTAACAGATGGTGGTGCCGCAGTTGATGCTGGAATCAAAGTCAATGATGTAATCTTAAAAGTTGAAAACATTGAAGTTAACGATGTACCAGAATTGCAAGAACAAATAGGAAAGTTTAAACCAGGTGACGAAGTAAGCTTAATTATAAGAAGAGATAATGATACTAAATTAGTACGGGTAGTTTTAAGAAATGAAAATGGAAATACCACTTTAACTGACCGAAAAGAAATAGAAAACCAAACTGTGATTTTTGGAGCTTCTTTCAGTGATATTTCAGATGAATACAGCTCGATTAACGTTAAGCACGGAGTTATCGTTAAAGACATCAAGGAAGGTAGGCTTAAAGATGCTGGTCTTAAAAAAGGTTTCATTATTACTCATATAGACAAATACCCTATCAAGTCTAAAAAACAACTTCTTAATCTACTAAAGACAAAAAAAGGAGGTATCTTGATTGAAGGGAAATTTGAAAACGGAGTAAAGGGATATTTCGGATTTGGACTATAAATTAGAATTTGATTTTTAATTAAATTTGGAGAAACCATTATTTTGTATAGGTCTCTCTCCGCGCTGTTACTTTTGTTTTTAACCCATTGCCATTATGCGCAACTTGCCATAAACGAATTTAATTGTAAAAGAGGGTTTACGGATGAAAACGGAGAAGACGTAGATTGGATAGAAATTTACAACCCCACTTCAGATTCCATTTTTTTAGGAAACTATTACCTGAGTGACAAGCTAAATAATTTGGATAAATGGCAATTTCCTAATTATTATATCCAACCACAAGAAATTTCTATCGTTTGTGCATCTGGAAATGAGAATACAAAGTTTCCACATCATTGGGAATCTTTGGTGAAAGCTGACAATATTTGGAAATATAGAATCGGCAATACAGCCCCCCCTAACAATTGGAATAGCCTTGCTGGAAACGATCAAAACTGGAATGCTGGGCAAGGTGGAATTGGATATGGGGATAACGATGATAATACTATCATTACCTCAACTCCATCGCTATTTTTAAGAAAAACATTTACCATTTCAGATGTTAATGACATAACACAGCTTCTTTTTCATGCAGATTATGATGATGGTTTTATCGCCTATTTAAATGGGACAGAAATCATGCGTTCATCAAACTTCAATAATTTTTATCCAAATCATAATGATTATACCAATGTCGACCATGAAGCTGTTTTGTACAATGGCGGAATTCCAGAAAGTAAATTTTTCAATACAGATAAAGTACAAGAATTATTGATAAACGGAACCAATCTTTTAGCCATTCAAGTACATAATGCTTCAGCAAATTCATCGGACATGAGCAGTAATTTCTTTTTATCTGCGGGTATATCTTCCCCAAATTATAACTACCAAACACTTCCAAACTGGATAAACCCACCTACAGTATACCCACATACTAATTTTAAATTATCTCATGGAGAAACCATTAGCATAAGTGATTTAAATGAAATAGTAATTGATCAAGTACAAATTCCTTTGGATATTACAAATCAAGTATCCAGAGGTAGAATTCCGGATGGGAATGGAAACTGGTGTTACTTCAGCAATCCTTCTCCTAATGTCTTAAACGATCAGAATACTTGCTTTACAGGATTTACTGGTGACCCGATTTCAGACTTCCCTTCAGGATGGTACCAAAGTACAATACAAGTTAACGTAACATCGCCTCCAAATGCGTCTACATACTATACTACAAACGGAGATGTCCCAGATTCAAGCGATACACAAGTAAATGGCCCTATTACGATAAACAGCAGTTCGGTATTAAGTATTCGATCTTTTAGCAATAACGCACAAAATTTACCAAGCAATACGCTAGATTTCTCCTACTTTATAAATGAAGAAAACCATAATTTGCCTGTATTTTCTATCATAACCAACTATGATAACCTATGGAATTGGTACAACGGAATTTATGTATCTGGTCCAAATGCTGGAACTAATTATCCTTTTTTTGGAAGCAATTTTTGGCAACCTTGGTCCAAAAAATCAAGACTTGAATTTTTTGATTCATCCAAAACAAAACAATTTGAAGCTGATTTTGATTTAGAAATTCATGGTGGATGGTCTAGAGCAGAACCACAAAAATCATTTCGCATTGACACTAAATCTATTTACACAGGCGATATTAATTATACCCTAATCAAAAAGAAACCTGAAATCACTTCATACAATAATTTTAACCTAAGGAATGGAGGGCAGCACACTTGGTCTGACCGAATACAAGATGCGATTATTAGTAGACTTGCTGAAAATTCAAACATAGATCGGATGGGATATGAACCTTGCATTGTCTATCTCAACGGAGCATATTGGGGTTTATATGGTATTAGAGAAAAAATTGATGAGCATTATGTAGAGAGTAATCATGGAGTAAACAGTTCGCAAGTAGATTTACTAAACAGAGATAGTGCCTTATCTGGGTCAAGCAACCACTTTGCAGAAACATTTTACATGTTAGAACAGATCAACATAACCGACCCAAATTACATGAATGTTTTTAAGTCTAGATTTGACCTAAACAACTACCTTGACTATTTCATTTTTCAGACATACATACAAAATATGGACTGGTTAGGTATTGCTTGGGGGCTTAATAACGTTAAACTTTGGCGTAATGATATACAAGGGGGTAAATGGAGATATGTATTATATGATACAGATGCCGCATTTGGGTATTTTGGTCAAAATGTAAATGATAATTATTTAACCTATGCTAGATATCCTTCGGCTCCCAATGAACACGCTTCCATCTTTCATCGATCCTTATTAAATCCAGAATTTAAATGCCTTTTTACAAACAGATACGATGATCTTATTAATACCACATTTCAGCCTAGCCACTTTAACTCTGTTTCAGAGGAGTTAAAAAACAAAATTGAAAGTGCGATTCCTGACCATATAAATAGATGGAGCGGACAAGTTGGACCCTATTCATATACACAATGGGTAAATTCAATTAATAGCATCAAACAATATAATGGTATGAGAATTCATACGGCTCGTCAACATTTAAACCAATCTCTTTCTCTTGATGGGGAAAAGCAAGTAAATCTTAGTTCTAACCCTGTTGAAGGGGGAATCATTAAAATTAATACCATAATCCCAGATTTACCATGGGAAGGTATTTATCACGGAGGATGTCCTGTCATCATAAAAGCGGTTCCAAATTCAGATTACATTTTCTCTCACTGGTATTCCAATTCATCCATAATAAATAACTCACCCCAAGATTCCATGGAAGTAAATCTAACTAACGACACGTACTTTGTGGCTGTATTTACTACATGTCAAAGTTCATTGGATGTGAATATCGAAGAGGTTGATAATCAAATTATTCCTACCATTTCAAATCCACTATCTCAAGTAGAATATGAATGGTTGCTTAATGAAAATGTGATATCCTTTGATAGCGTTATCGAAAACCCTACAAATGGGGTCTATCAGTTGGTCATTAGATATGATTCATGTACAATTCGATCTAATTTAATGATTGTAGACAATGATGAATACAATATTCATTTATTCCCTAATCCAGCGAGGGATCAATTCAATTTGCAATTTGTTATCGACAGAGTACAAGATATTGAGATCACATTTTATAACTCCATTGGTCAGGAGGTGTTCAATGAAAAACATTTAAATTTTCTGGGCCAGTTCAATAAAATATATGATGTTTCATCATTTGCCAAAGAGGTATATATCGTTCGTCTCAAGACAAAATATAATATATACACTGAAAAAGTAGTTCTTACAGAGTAGAGATTCATGAATTCTTTTTTAATGTTAACTTTATGTTAAGAAAATAAGGTTAAAACAAAATTCTTGAGTAAAATATCTAAAATTCTTTCCAATTTTAATTCTATATCTTTAGAAGAACTCGATGATGTGAGGTTGTTAAAACGATTTGACCAAAAATTTACCATTACAACTTCTCAATTTGAAGTGATATTTCCCTTTTTAGCAAAAAACTATCATTGTTTAACTATAGATAATAATCAGATTTTTGAGTACACTACAGACTATTACGACTCTGAAGGTTATGCCATGTTTAATGATCATCACAATGGCAAACTAAATCGATATAAAATTCGCTTTAGGGATTATATAAATACCAAAAACTCCTTTTTAGAGATAAAATATAAAACCAATAAGGGACAAACAATAAAAAACAGACAAGAAATTAATTATAAGGAAAGAGAATTTAACGCTGAAAATTTAAATTTTATTGAAGAAAACTCACCCTACAAGCTAAATAGTCTGGGTAAAAAATTATCTAACAAATTTCACCGTATTACGTTGGCAAACGTTGTAAATAAAGAAAGAATAACCATTGATAATGCTATACATTTTAGTAATGAAAATGATGATAGAACACTCCAAAAATTAGTTGTTATTGAAATTAAGAAACTAAAAAATAACATGGATTCTGCGGTCAACCAACTACTTAAAAGCAATGGCGTTAGACCCACTAGTTTTAGCAAATATGCTATTGGATCTGCTTTAATGAATCCCAAATTGAAATACAATAGATTCAAAAACAAATTATCCTACCTAAATACTATTCACAATGGAACTATTTGGCATTGATATTTATGACTCAAAAGACTTAATAAAGCTACTTTTTAAATTTAGCATAGATCTTTTTTTCTTATTTCTTATTGTTAGGGTAATTTACTATCGAACAAAAGATGAAAAAGATTACGTTTTTACCTTTTTCATGTTCAATATTCTGACCTTTTTCATCTGTTTTTTACTAAGAAAAGTCCCCATGGAGATGGGGTTTGCTTTAGGTCTTTTTGCTGTTTTTGGAATTTTAAGATACCGAACAGAGGCCATTCCCATTAGACAAATGACGTATTTGTTTATTGTCATTGGTCTATCTATGATAAACTCATTAGCCAATAAGTCTATAAGTTGGATGGAAATATTGTTGGCTAATTCTATCATCACCATTATTACCTATTTAATTGACCGTGTCTGGTTTAGTACTATTGAACAAACGAAATCCATTTTATATGAAAAGATTGACTTAATCAAGCCTGAAAATGAACAAAACCTTATTGAAGATCTTAAACTAAGAACAGGACTGAATATTACTTCAGTTAAAATAGAGAAAGTGGACTTTTTAAGAGATACAGCACAAATCACCATTTATCACCATTAAATTTGATACGACAGCTACTTCTATATCTTTTTTTGTGTTCAGTAAATATGCAACTGTTTAGTCAAAGTGAAGAATCCATCCCAGATGTGTCTGCCGAAAATTGGTTAGCTGGAAGCTTTACTTATTCAACAAAAAATAATTTAAAAATAAGTTTACAAGAACAAATTAGAATGGTCTACGGTTCTAATCCATTTGACAGAATACTTAGCGAACTTCAGATAGAAAAAGAAAAAAAAATAAAAGACATCAGGTGGAGTAACGGTTGGGGGTTAAGGCACTATTTGAAAAGGGATAGAAGAGAAAATATAGACTCACTAAGTCCTTTTTTTCGTTATCATTTATTTAGCAAAATTGGCATTCAAATTCAAAGATGGTCTATTTATCAAAGAGTACAATATCAAAGAAGACGAGAACATGTTCCAAAAAATAATGAAATAGGTGAAAGAAGAAGGTATTGGAGGTTTAAAACTGGACTAGGATATAATTTCAAAAATTGGAAATTAGATCCAGAGATTAGTTCAGAATTTTTTATTAAAGGATTTGATTCTCCTAATGGACAGGACAATAAGGTTCGTTTTTCATTAGGAACAAAGAAAAAAATATCAAATAATTTCGCACTTACCTTTAAATATATGTTTGAAAAAGAACTAAAGACTGATAGCCCTAATCTGAACCACATCGTGGCTATCAGATTCCAAATAAAAAAGTAACAACAACACTATATTTGGTTGCAAAACCCTTGCTTTATCAACAATTTAATAGGGTTATTAACAATTTAATGTTTGTCTTTCTTGTTGATAACAGAACGAAAATTGTAACTAAAAGAAACCATTCACGTAAATGATCTCATTTAAATAACTAAAAATGAGAGAAATAAGTCAAATTGCATTCAACCTTGTACTTTGGGTAGTTCTTGCTGTAATGATAATGTTAAGTATGCCGTTGTTGGCTAGCTTCTAATCTACAAAGAAACATCAATCAATTCAAACTTGCATTATTTAACATATGAGAATGGTTTTCATATCGCGTCATATTATTTTTAATATTTCAACTAAGGTAATTTTGTGAAGCTTTTAATTGTTTCATATAAAAACACTTTCGTGCTAGGGAAAAAGATTTCATTTATTCTAGTCTTTTCAAGCATTTGTATTAGTCTATTTGGCCAACACCGATCGTATTACGATAAATATGAATATCGCAAGAAAAGGCATGAAATTAATTTCGGTATTGGTGCATCTGGATGTCTGACAGACTTAGGAGGAGCTGACTTTGATGCATCTGTTTATGAAGAGGAAAGAAGCAAAAAAATTTTCCGTTCATTTTATGATTTAGATTTGGCTAAGACTAAATATGTAATAAATGCTGCGTATCTATATCATTGGAAAAGAAAAATAAACTTTAGG
>JAYPLD010000050.1:0-14667 GCA_038129265.1 Crocinitomicaceae bacterium | reverse complement strand
AATTTGTTTTTTCAACCGGAGATAAAATTGAGAGTGGAAAATATAAAGGAGAAATTATAGAGATGCCTCAAAATCAAAAAGGTGAGGGTTATCTTGTATTTCTAAATCATATAAGTGATACATTATTGCAGTATAAAACGTACAGTAATAAAAGTGGAGTTTTTGAATTTGATTTCATTAAACCTGGACGTTACCTAATCGGTGGTTTCAACGATGAAAATAATAATTACGAACTTGATAGTTTAACTGAAAATGTATTCTTCAATACCGATACCATAGCCATAATAGCTGATAGCTTACTAAAGGGAGATCAAGTCAGCTTTGAGCCGATTCAAAAAGTAAATATTGAAAAATCATCTCTTGATCCATATGGAAAAATAACACTGGAGTTTAACCAAATTGTAGATTCGTGTTCCATTCTTGACACCATTTCTCAAGTGTCGTTTCATTCTTTAAAAAAGTCCAAAACGCATACCTTTTATTTAAATGATACGCTAGATAAGTATTTCTTATTAGTTACTAGTCCAAAACAAAATTTCAGCAAAAAGTTGATTTTGGCTAATACAGACAAAAAACCAAAGGAATTCCAACTCACATTTAAGGAAAAACAGGAAAATAAATGGAAATTATCAAAGCAATATCAATTACAGTTTAATCAATTTTTAGTAGGATTAGACACCAGTAAAATAATTTTATATCAAGATAGTTTAAGGTTAAATGGGCTCTACACTCACTCTGGTGAGATATTAACTATTGACCCCACAAAATTTGGTCAATTTAAACTCGTTTTATTACCGAATAGTATTACAGGATTAAAATCCACCAAGAAAGATACCTCTACTATTCATTTCAGCATAAAAAAAGATGTTGAACTTGGAGAATTGGAATTAGTAATAGATAGTCTTATGTCATCTAATTATATGTTAAATATCCGTAAAAATGACCAAATAGTTGAAGAAATTGCGTTTGAAGGGAACCATTTTAAAACGACTTTACATAGAATTGATCCTGGAGATTATACACTTCATTTAATTCAGGACAAAGACAACAATCAATACTGGTCAACTGGCGACATATTTAAACTTATTCAACCTGAAAAAATATTTCATTATGAAGGAAACATTAACATTAAAAAAAACTGGACTACATCCATAAAGTGGATGTTTAAGACTTCAATGTAAAGTGGTCAGCATCCTGAAGAACTGGGAATTTTTTTCTAAATTCAGTTAACTTGCTTTTTTCACAAATAGTTTGGTCTATCATGGCTTTATCTGATTCAAACTGGTCCATTCTATTACCTAAAAAATCAAATGTTCTAGATCGACCATCATAATGAACTTGATTACCATCTGTTCCAACTCGATTTACACCAAATGTGTAACAACTATTTTCTATTGCTCTCGCTTTTAACAAATCAACCCAAGCGCTAGATCTTTTGGCAGGCCAATTTGCAACGTAAATTAGTATATCATATTTATAGTTTTTGTCTTTAAAATGATTTCTGCTCCAAACTGGAAACCGCAAGTCATAACAAATTAAAGGCATAATTTTCCAACCTTTGTAGTCAATTACAATGCTACTGTTACCGGAGCTGTAAGTTTGGTCTTCATTTGCCATGGAAAACAAGTGCCGCTTATCGTAATACTCAATTTGATCATTATTGACCACGAATAGTCGATTATAGTAGTGTTCTTTTTCCATAACAGGAATGCTTCCTATGATCATTACGCCATAATCATTTGACATTTTTTTCATCCAGCTCAGCGTTTTATCTTCTTTTTTTTCAGCTACTCTATGAGCATTCATCGTAAAACCGGTTGTAAACATTTCTGGTAGTATGACCAAATCAGAAGAAGGGAGAGTCTTAAATATTTTCGTTAATTGATTTAAATTTCCATCTATATTTTCCCAGTAAATATCCGTTTGTATAGATGTGATTCTCATGATCAATTGTTAATTAAACCTTAAAAATAAGCCATCCTGCACAAAAATGGTTCGACTTTTGTACTTTTACCAGTAAGTGAACACTGTTTTCAAATATAAATTCTTCTTCTTTTTTACACTTGCTTTTACCTTACAACATGTATTTGGCATAAATAATGACACCATAAATAAAGTGGATCCCGAAAGCGGTAGAAAAACAGGTTACTGGATTATTACCGGTGACATGAAGCCAAAAGAAGGGTATAATGCGGATAATAAAATAGAAGAAGGAGTGTATATCAATAACCGAAAGAATGGCATTTGGATAAAGTATTGGCCTAATGGTAATGTAAGGAGTGAGATTAACTTTAAAAATGGCAGAACAAATGGAGCTTATACCACCTATTTTCAAAATGGAAATGTAGAAGAAAAAGGGAAGGTAATTGCAGGTATGATGCAGGGTGAGTTTACTTTATTTTGGCCGAATGGGAAGCTCAGGCAAAAGAAGAAGTTCAACTTAAATGGGAAAACCGATGGGCTAGTTGCTTATTATTATCCCAACGGAAACAAAGAACTCGTTTTTGAATCTAATAATGGCATAGAAAATGGAAGCGCTTCGTGGTATTATGAAAATGGAGACAAGAAAAAAGAATCCTTCTTTGAAAATGGTTCTGTCCAAAGCACTAAACAGTATGAACTCCTTACAGAAATAACCGCTTACATAGATAAAGAGATTGAAATGGGACCAAAAATCCAAGGTAAGTTTAACCAAGCCAACAATGATCTTATCAATAATTACGGTAAAACCTATGACGATAATAAAAACTTACTCATGGACGGAGAATTTAAGGACGGATACCTATATAATGGAAGACATTTTATTTATGATGAGTTTGGTCTTTTAGAGAAAATAAAAGTTTTTAAGAACGGTGTTTTCGTAGGAAATGGTATTATTGGAAAGTATATATAATTTAATTACTTTTTCAATTTAACAGATTGTCTAATACAAAAAAACAAGAACTTCTTTTTTTGGGTCTTTCAGGAATTTTTCTTGGTTCCCTAACATTGCTTAATGTTTTAGGTACATCTAAATTCATTGATTATTCTTTTCATTTTTTTAACCTAGATATTCCATTCGTCATTGCAATAGGGGTTCTACCCTATCCATTTACATTTTTATGTACCGATTTAATAAGTGAATTATATGGCAGAACAAAAGCAAATCAAGTAGTCTGGATGGGGTTGATACTTAATGTATGGGTCATCTTTTTTGTCTGGATATCGGGAGTTTTAGATCCACCCGAAGTACTTATTGACGGTCTTCCGGAAGTATCCACAAACGGGGATCAAATTTTCATTCCTCAAGAATATGCATTTTATCAAATTAGAAAATTAACAATGGGAGCTACTGTTGCTTCAATGGTTGCATACCTTACAGCTCAATTTATTGATGTACATATTTTTCATTTTTTAAAAACAAAAACCAATGGAAAAAAACTTTGGTTAAGAAACAATGTCTCTACCCTATTTAGTCAATTAATAGATAGTGTTACTGTGATAATTATCACTCATTTTCTTGTCGATGGACTACCAAAAGGGGAGGATGGACAATTAACCCACTCTTTAGTATATTTTATTTTTTCTGGGTATTTATTTAAGCTTGTAATTGCTTTGGTGGATACGATTCCTTTCTATTATCTGACTAGAAAATTTAAACCTTATTTTGAAACCAGTTAAAGTAATTTTCCGATATCACTAACTAGTTTTTTCATTGCATTTTCATCAGTTCCATCATAATACCCCCTAATGCGTTTTTTTTGATCTAGTAAAACCACATTTTCCGTGTGTATGAAATCAGCCTCACTCCCATGCTGGTAGTTAGGATCATCGATAGCAGGTACAACCATATAATCTTTTCTGGCTAAACGATATAATTCTTTTTTATCGCCTGTTAAAAACCGCCAGGTATCGTAATTAGCACCATGTTCGTTGGCATAATTATTCAATACGGTAACACTATCCATTTCTGGCCAAACCGTATGGGAAAGAATCAATACATTCTGATTTTTTTTATAAAAGTCATGTACCCTCTGTAGGTTTTTGGTCATGATTGGGCAAATAGAACCACATGAAACGAAGAAAAAGTCGACTACAACCACTTTGTTGTCAATTACATTTTCCGTTACTTCTAAACCGTGTTGATCAACTAAATTAAATGATGAAATTTGGTGATAAATGCCTTCTGTACCAATACCTCTGTTGTGAAGGGAAGAATCTACCAACTCAGGATTAATGTCTCTAGGAGAAAGGATGGGTAATGTTTCCGTTTCAAAATCATTAAAAGCTACGAAATAGGTTACCACAATAGCTATTAATGTAATACCTAAAAAAATGACAACTCTTCTAATTAAATCCATCTAGTTCAATGTAGATTTTACCTGTAAATTTTCCTTTTTCAAATCCATCATGTGCTTCTGGTAAATTTTTCCAGTCAAATTTAAAATCTGCAACTGGTGTAATGTGTTTTTGTTTAGCTAATTTGACCAATTCTTGCAGTACATATTGGAGCTTTTCTGGTTTTTGATCTGCAATGCTAAGTAAATTCAATCCAATTACTCCTTGTGATTTCATTAAAAGAAAAACAGGGTGAAGTTTACCAATCTTAAATAGTTGAAATAAAGTAAATAGCATTCCTTTTCGCTTTTTTGATCGATCGGATATGCCATAAAAAACTAATTTTCCATTGGTGTCTAAAATGGATAAATCTTTTTTAACAGTGGTTCCTCCAACAGCATTAAAAGTGGCACTTACCTTATTATACATAGGATGATTTTCAACTTCAGATTTATAATCCTTTTCGGTAGTAACTATGGGTAAATCCACCCCATTTTTTATTAAGTAATCTACTTTTTTAGAGGACCTTGTTAATCCAATGACTTTGCAGCCTTTCCACTTAGCTAGTTGTGTTAATGCGGTACCCACACCACCTGAGGCAGCATGAATCAAAACGGTTTCACTAGGATATAATTTAATTTCGTGACATAGAGCAAAATAGGCTGTACAATATTGAGTAGCCAAAGCAAGAGCAGCTCCATTTGAAATTTCCTTAGGTATTTCAACAATACCATTGATTACAGTTTTAGCATATTCTGCATAACCTCCAAAACGAGTCATGGCTAAAACTCTTTTACCCATCCATTCATTGTTTTTAGTGTTCTTCACGGCAACAATTTCACCAATGACTTCATAGCCCAGCACACATGGCAAAGCAGGCGCTGCTTTATATAGCCCTTTTCTAGCCATTACATCTGCATAATTTAGACCAAAGGCATGTACTTTTACAAGCAGTTCATCATCTTTTAAAAGGGTTGGTTTTTCTACCTCTACTTCTTTAAAAACTGAGCTAGATGGTGCCCCATATTTTACTAACTGAAAAGCCTTCATTTAATCCATTTTTAATGCGGATTCATACTCTTTATCTATACTTAATTGGGTTGATTCTGCTGCTGCAACAGCTAGTTGATCACATTTCTCATTTTGGGGATGACCAGCATGTCCTTTAATCCACTTGAAACGAACCTGATGAACTCGAAATGATATTAAAAATCTTTTCCATAAATCTTGGTTTTTTTTGGACTTAAAGCTTTTTTTTTCCCAATTAAAAACCCAACCTTTTTCAACCGCGTCAACTACATATTTTGAGTCAGAGTAAACCGTTACTTCTTGATGACGCTTTTTTAAGGCTTCTAATCCCACAATGACGGCAAGAAGTTCCATTCTATTGTTAGTTGTTAATCTGTAACCAGCAGACAACTCCTTGTAATGCTTTCCCGCCATTAATACAACTCCATATCCACCTGGCCCTGGGTTTCCCTTTGCTGCACCATCTGTGTAGATATTTATTTTCATATGGATTCCGGATTTAATTCAGCACCACATTTTTTGCAAAATAAGGCATCGTCATCATGACTATCATAAGAACAACTGGAACATGCTTGCGTGTTTAATGACACTTTTGAAAGTTCAACCGAAATAAGGCCAGTAGGTACAGCAATTATGGCGTAACCCAGAATCATGATTATAGATGCAAAAAACTGACCTAAAGCCGTTTGAGGGGCTATATCCCCATAACCTACGGTGGTCAGGGTTACAATGGCCCAATAAATACTTCTTGGGATAGATGTAAAACCATCTTTTGGATCTTCAATTAGGTAAATAATTGTTCCCATAAGTATAACAATAGAGAGCACAACAAATAAGAAAACAACAATTCGTTGCCTCGTGGCGATAAAAGCTTCTTTTAGGGCTTTCGCTTCTTTCACATATCGAATTAATTTTAGGATCCTGAAAATTCTAATTAGACGTATTGTTCGAATGGTTTTAATAGATGAGATGTTATTTGCATTTGCTCCTATGGCAATGCCTAAGTATGAAGGAAGCAAGGCTAATAGATCAATTATACCATAAAAGCTTGTCATGTATTTTATAGGATTCTTAACTGAACTTAGCCTCAGTATATATTCTAATGAAAATATAATCGTAAAAGTCCACTCAGCTAAATCAAAATACGGTTGGTATTGAATCCTTAAAGAGTCCACACTTTCAAGCATTACTGCCAGGACACTCAATAAGATTAGAATAAGCAAGGAAAGATCAAATATTTTACCAGCAGGAGTATCTGCTTCAAATATGATTTCGTGAATTTTATGCCTGAAATTATTCATCATTTAACATTGAAATGATTTGTGGGAAATGTTTCATTTCCAAGGCATTTATTTTCTTTTTTAGTGAATTCAACGATTCTTCTTCTGACAAACTTACCTCAAATTGCTTTATGATCTTTCCTTCATCATAATTTTCATTCACATAATGAAATGTAATACCACTTTTAGTTTCTTTATTGGCTAATACAGCATTATGAACATGATCTCCGTACATTCCCTTACCACCATAATTAGGAAGTAATGAAGGGTGCACATTAATAATTCTCCCCTTAAAATGCTGCACAAAATCTTCAGGTATCATCAATAAAAATCCTGCTAAGACAACCAAATCAATATTATAACCTTGAATTAACTGTAGTAAAAATCCATTTTTAGAGAATTCTTTTCTATGAAATAAACGGCTATCTACATTAAAGTCATTAGCATATTGAATAACTGGGCTATTCGGATTATTTGTGGCTACTAAATTGATATTAATATCATCAATCTCTTGAAAATGAGATAGTATATTCTTAACGTTTGAACCCTTACCTGATGCCAATAATGCAATATTCATTAGAAAATTTCACGAAATATAAAGATTGATATTCACCTATTCAACTGTAGATATTGAATAAGTTTAAAGTAAAGTATTTTGCTGAATACAGGAAATGTTATTTATTTGCACTCTAAATCAATAAAAACACATAATAATGTCAGACGTAAAATCTAAAGTAATCTCTATCATAGTTGACAAACTAGGAGTTGACGAAGGAGAAGTAACTAATGAAGCAAGTTTCACTAATGATTTAGGTGCAGACTCATTAGATACTGTTGAATTGATCATGGAATTTGAAAAAGAATTCAACATTGCTATTCCAGATGAGCAGGCGGAAAACATTCAGACTGTTGGTGAAGCTATTTCTTATATAGAAGAGAATAAATAATATTCTTCCTTTTACAATAAGCAAGTAAATTTTATGGAAAAAAAACGAGTTGTCGTAACTGGGTTAGGTGCGCTCACCCCCCTTGGAAATACAGTTGATACCTATTGGGATAATCTAATAGCTGGAAAAAGTGGAGCGGATTACATTACCAAATTTGATGCTAGTTTATTTAAAACCCAATTTGCTTGTGAAGTCAAAGGATTTGACCCATTAGATATAATGGATAGAAAAGAGGTTCGAAAACTGGACCTCTTTTCTGTTTATGCTATGGCTACTGCCAAAGAAGCATTTGAAGATTCAAAAATTAACTTAGAGTCTGTCAATCTTGATAGAGCTGGAGTGGTTTGGGGATCAGGAATTGGAGGAATGAAAACCTTTCAAGAAGAATGTTTCAATTATAAAGATGGTGATGGATCTCCTAGATTTAATCCATTTTTTGTTCCAAAAATGATTGTGGATATAGCTGCAGGCCATATTTCCATCAAATATGGTCTCAAAGGTCCAAATTATGTAACCGTTTCTGCTTGTGCGTCTTCTACAAATGCCATCATTGATGCCTTAATGCTAATTCAATTGGGGAAATGTGACTTTATTGTTACAGGAGGTAGTGAAGCAGGTGTTAACATAACAGGTATTGGAGGATTTAATGCACTGAAAGCGTTATCTACTAGAAACGAAAACCCACAGACTGCATCAAGACCTTTTGATGCTACAAGAGACGGTTTTGTTTTGGGTGAAGGATCTGGATGTTTGATTTTAGAAGAATTGGAACATGCCAAAGCTAGAGGAGCGAAAATATATGCTGAAGTTATCGGTGGTGGACTTACCGCAGATGCTCACCATATTACTGCACCCCACCCTGAAGGTCATGGTGCTATAAGCGTTATGAGACAATCATTAGATGACGCAGGGATGAGTCCTGAAGAAATTGATTACATCAATGTACACGGTACGTCTACTCCACTTGGAGATATTGCGGAGACTAAAGCGATTAAGGAAGTCTTTGGTTCTCATGCTTTCAATTTAAATATCAGTAGTACAAAATCAATGACTGGGCATTTATTAGGAGCAGCTGGAGCTATTGAAGCTATTGCTTCTATAAAAGCAGTGGAAAATGACATTGTTCCACCTACTATCAATTTTGAGCATGAAGATGATCAAATCGATTACAATTTAAATTTAACTCTCAATAAAGCGCAAAAAAGAACAGTTAATGCAGCATTGAGTAACACATTTGGATTTGGGGGACACAATACATCAATCATTGTAAAAAAGTTCCATGATTAGAAGACTCTTTCAAAGAAAGAAGCCTTCTATTTTATCCCCTTTATTTTCACATTTTTTAAACTCATCACTGGGTGTTTTTCCTAATGATGAAAAATGGTATGTTGAAGCCATAACTCATCGGTCTAAGAAAAGTTTTGATCAAGATAGAAAAGATAATGAACGATTAGAATTCCTTGGTGATGCCTTTATTTCACTCGTTGTAGCCCACTACCTTCTTTTAAAATTTCCAGACAAAAGTGAGGGTGAATTAACGCAGCTGAGAGCGAAGATGGTAAGTAGAAATAACCTTAACAAAATTGCAGAGAAGTTACAATTAGAAAATCACATTGATTACCAAAAAAGTAAAAACACATACAAGTCTTTATTAGGAAATTGTCTAGAAGCACTATTTGGTGCTATTTTATTGGATCAGGGCTATGAAAAAGCCAAGAGTACATTTATTGAAAAAGTATTAAATAGCGTAGTAGATATTAATCAAGTCATCATAGAGAATAGGGATTATAAGAGTGAGCTTCTTATGACTTTTCAAAAAAAGAATCAAAAATTAGAATTTAAGGTTGAAAAAATATCTGCAGATGATCATAAAATAAAATTTCTAGCTAGGGTATTTTCAGAAGGTGTTGAATTAGGAGAAGGTATAGGAAACTCCAAAAAAGAAGCAGAAAGAATGGCTTGTAAAAAAGCCCTTACTTCATCTTGACCATTTTTAAAAAACCCAATTCTTTTTGATCTAGAAAACGCCATTTACCACGTTGCAACTCTCTTTTCTTTATACCGGCAAACTCAATTCGATCTAAATAAAGTAATTCTTTTTCAAAGAATTCGATTGTGCGCCTTATGACCCTGTTTTTACCAGAGTGGAGGGTTACAATTAATTGTGTTCTATCTGTTCCATTTTTTCCATAAATGGCGTCATCATATTTCACTATTCCATCTTCTAGTTGTATTCCATTTTTCATGGCAGTTAAACAATCTGGATGAATACTACTAGACAATTGTATGATATATTTTTTTCGGACTCCATAGCTTGGGTGAGTTAACCTTTTAGTCAACTCTCCATCATTAGTTAATATTAGTAATCCCGTAGTGTCTCTATCTAATCTACCTACAGGATATACACGTTCTTTACAAGCACCATCTATCAAATCCATCACTGTTTTACGATCGTGCGTATCCTTAACCGTAGTGATAAAGTTTCTTGGCTTATTTAATAATATATACCTGAACTTTTCAGATTTTAGGACCTTATTGTTATAAGTAACTTTGTCTTGTTCGTTAACCTTTACACCTAGTGTAGTAACCACTTGATCATTGACCTTAATTTTTCCATCCAAAATCAGCTTATCTGCTTCTCTTCTTGAGCAAATTCCAGCATCAGCAATATATTTATTTAGTCTTATCAAATCCTCGGCTGAATAAATGAAGGAAAGTGGTTGATTTTTTGTTTCTCTTTAAAATTGGAAACAAATATAAGGTCAAATCGAGGTTCTAAGTCTATTTTTTTTTCTTTAATGTAACAATCCATTGCCTCTAACAGTCGTTTTTCTTGTTCAACTGATATAATATAATTCATACTAGAAAAGGATGTAGATCTTAACTTAACTTCTACAAAAACAATATGCTGCTTATATCTCAAAATGATATCTATTTCTTTTTTAAAGTGCCTCCAGTTTTTCTCTATCAATACATATTTTTTATTTAACAAATAGTTTAATGCTACTCTTTCTCCTAGATGACCCATCTGAAGTGTACTTTTCATCTATATGTAATTTTATTAAACATTTTTCTTCAAGGTTTCTTTTAAAGATTAAATTTGAATTCTTAAAAATTACAATATGAAAAAATTAGTTCTTACTCTATTTACATTGTGCTGTATGGGCATGACATTTTCACAAATTAAAACACCTCAACCTAGTCCTTCGTGTACAATAAAACAAACGGTAGGTATAACCGAAATTACTGTCAATTACTCTAGACCTGGAGCTAAGGACCGAGCTATTTTTGGCGAACTAGTTCCCTACAATAAAATTTGGCGGACTGGAGCAAATAAAGCTACCGCTATTACATTTGAAAGTGATGTGATTTTTGGTGAAACCAAAGTAAAAAAAGGAACCTACTCTCTATTTACCGTTCCTGGTGAAAGTGAATGGGTTGTGATGCTTAATAAGGAAACTGAGCTTTGGGGCGCAGGAAACTACAATAAAGAAGATGAAGTTGCTTCATTCAAGGTGGATACCAAAAAAACCACTGATTTTACAGAGTCTTTTACCATTGATTTTAACTCATTTACTGCTTTTGGTGCCATGATGAATTTAACTTGGGAAAACACACAAGTGAGTGTACCTGTAATGACATTGGGTAAAGAAAAATTAGCTGAACAATTTAAAAAAGAACTTGTTGATGGGCCTGATGCTGGTCTATTTTACAATGGAGCACGATTTTATTTAGATAATGACCTAGATATAAACCTTGCTTTAGAATGGATTACCGTAGCTACAGAAAAAAGACCTGAAGCGTTTTGGATGCTCTACCAGCAAGCTAGAATTTTAGACAAAGCGGGCAACAAAAAAGAAGCTATTCAGGCGGCTCAAAAAGTAATTTCTATTGCTTCTGAAAAAGAAGATGATTATGGATACATTGCTCGTGCTGAAAAATTGATAAAAGAATTAAAGTCTAAATAATTTTCTTTTGTCTAATTAAAGACTGCAATAGATAGCCAAAAATAACAACCAAACTACAGCCAACTAGGTTATACCAAAGATAACCCATCTTAAGCCAGATAGGTGGGTTCTCCAACGTATTGAAATAGTGAATCACAATCACTATCATTTCAGCGAAAATGGCAGCATAAAAAACAGCATTCGCTTGGATTTTTCTAAAGTAAAACGCTACTATAAAAATCCCCAATATAGTCCCGTAAAAAAGGGACCCTAAAAGATTTACTGCCTGTATTAAATTTTCAAATAAAGAGGCGGTCGTAGCAAAAACAATAGCTAGAACCCCCCATAAAAAAGTAAAATATTTTGAAGATCTTAGGTAATGATAATCGGTTTTATTTTTGACCATAGATCTTTTGTACAAATCCACTGTGGTGGTTGAAGCTAGCGCATTTAATTCGGATGCTGTAGAAGACATGGCAGCTGAAAACATGACGGCAAAGAGTAATCCAATAATGCCATGGGGCAAATAATCCATTACATAGGACATGAATATGTAATCTTTGTCATTGGTTTCGGCAGCGGGATTATTTGACTTCACTAATGCTTTAACGTCTTCTCTTACCTCCATCATTTCATCTTCTAAGTCCAATATTTTTTGGTCGAGTATTTCATCATTCACTTTTTTTGATTGGTTAGAAAGCATGAGATCAATTGCTCTTTTTTTCTCTTCATGTAGGGTTGAAAATCTATCTTCTAGCTCAATAACATTTATTTTGTATTCAGACTGTTTTAGTTCCTCTAATTCTACCTTATTAAAAAATACTGGTGGCGTATTATATTGATAAAACACAAAAACCAATACACCAATGAATAAAATAATAAACTGCATTGGCACTTTCAATAACCCATTCATAATTAGTCCTAATCGACTTTCAGCTAAAGATTTGCCAGTTAGGTAGCGTTGGACTTGAGACTGATCGGTGCCAAAATAGGAAAGGAAAAGAAAAAGCGCAGCTGTTGTACCGGTCCAAAAATTATAACGATCATCCAAATCAAATTCAAAATTGATTAAGTTCATTTTACCCATTTTTCCAGCAATGGTCATGGCATCAAATAGTCCAATTTTTTCTGGTAACATATTTAATACCAAAATACCTGCTAATATCATTCCACCCATCATGACAGCCATTTGCTGTTTTTGGGTTTGAGTTACGGCTTTTGTACCTCCTGACACCGTGTAAATAATGACCAATACACCAATGAAAATATTGGTTAAAGTAAGGTTCCAGTGTAATAAAGTAGATAAAATTATAGCAGGTGCATATATGGTAATTCCTGCTGCTAAACCTCGTTGAACTAAAAATAAAAGAGCAGCAAGGGTTCTTGTTTTTAGGTCAAATCTTGACTCTAAATATTCATAGGCTGTATATACTTTAAGTCTATAAAATATAGGAACAAATGTGATACAAAGAATGACCATAGCTATAGGCAGACCCAAATAGAACTGCAAAAACCGCATACCATCCGTGTAGGCCTGACCAGGAGTAGAAAGAAAAGTAATAGCACTAGCTTGGGTGGCCATTATAGAAATACCAATTCCCCACCACTTTGCATCATTATTTCCTTTTAAAAAGGAAGATAAATCCTTAGATCCTCTGGTTTTCCACACTCCATATGCAACGATGGTAAAAAGTGTGCCAATTAAGATAAACCAATCTAAACTACTCATGAAAAAGCTAATGTCAGTGTGTACAGCAAAACAACTGTGAAGAACAGGAATACCAAAAGCAGAAAATACCACCCTTTCCAGCTTTTAAAAACAGGAGGTCTTTCAGGGTCATTCATGAGATAGAGAAATTAAATTAACCAATAATTTATAAGCACCACTTACCCCAGCAGGTAGCTCTCTAAAAAAAGAAATCCCCGTGTATACATAATTTCCTTTTCCGTATGGAGCAATTAATAGCCCTCCTTTTTTGGGCTGTTCACCCGTATCAGACCAACTTAAGATGGACTGGTACTCTTTACTCCATCCATCTGGGAAATATAACCCACGTTCTTGAACCCAATTGTCAAAATCAGATTTGGTTATTTTATTAGGCTTGTTAAGCACCATATGATCTGGCAGAAGAAACGATACTGGAGCATCTTCTTGGGTAACACGATCCCTTGAAATTTTCAATGGATAAGGGGAAAATGACTTTGTTTTTAATCTATAGCTGGTATTGTACTGTACAATTAAGTTTCCTCCTTGCTCAACAAATTGGAGTAGCATTGGTGTTAATTGAGGTGCTCTTTCATTTACGTTAAAAAAGCGAACTCCCGTTAAAATCACATCATAGGATGACAGTATAGATTCATCCAGCTTTTCTGGATCTAGAAAATCTAATTCATACCCTAAATTCAACAACGCATCTCCAACTTTATCTCCAGCACCCATTAAATACCCTATTTTCTTGGGTGGGATATTTATGTCAAGTAAAACCAGCTTCATTTTCGCATCTGGAAACCACAATTGAGAAGAAATATGATCATACGCTATAGGGCGAAAACCCTTAGCTGATTTACCATTTATATGGACTTCAGCAAATCCGTTTTCAGCATTAGATGTTGGAGTTATTTCAAAAATGATTTTTTGCTCTTCATCAGCTAGTTTAAATTGAAACGAATTGGGTCCTGTTACATTCCACCCTTTCGGGGTTTTGAGTTCAATTGATCCTGATTGATTATTAGAATGAGATCTTAAATTGATTGCTATTTTTTGCTTTTTTAAAGGGGTGAAAATTTTAACATCTTGATCCAGGTTAGCTGTTACTTTGGGCGTGATTACCCAATTCTTTTTTTGTTCCCCTTTTACGGGGTCATTCCATTTAAAAATCAATGGTCTTTTAAACGATATCATCACTTCATCTACTTCAAAGGTTAGTTTAAAGTGAGCCGATGGCAATGATTCTGATTGCCCTATTAATAGCTGATCCTTGACTACTGAGCCGCCTAAATTAGACGGATTAACTAACCAATAGGGTTGACTGACTTTAGCTGATTTTGGTATTACCCATTTATTTTTAATATTTACCACTTGGTTGAATAGCAATTCTTCGTTGTATTTTTGAGAAAAATCAGATTCTAGGATTTCAAATTTTCTGA
>JAYPLD010000049.1:0-14767 GCA_038129265.1 Crocinitomicaceae bacterium | reverse complement strand
GCATCTGAAATTATAAATAACAAAGCACCAAATAGCGAATAATAATATCCATTTTCAATGGTGTTAAATGTAGCTGTCACACCCATTACAGAAATGATAATAGTGTAAATCAGAACTGGAACTTGTAAATTTCCGGTCCTATTCCATACTGCTTGAAGAATGAAAGTAGCTATTACTAAAAAGAATAAAATGATTACCATGTGTGTAACCCTGATTTTGAAAGGCATAGTGTAGGATGAAAATATCAGGATATAGAAAAAGTGAGCCATTAGAAAAGAGAAAAGCCCTAAAAGAAAATGCAACGATGAATCAAAAATTAATAATATATCACCTAACCAAGAAAACAATAATACCATCACTAAATACTTTCCAGCTTTATATTTTATTACTTCTTTAGAGAGAAAATAAAAGGCAATTGAAGGAACAACAAAAGGTTTGATGAGTGCATGTATATTTTCATTTCCTATTGCTAATGAAATTAAATCTGAAATTAAAATAAACACAAAGGCATAATCTTGCCATTTAATGGAGTTCCGTACTTTTACCATCTAGGATTAAAGTTATGATGAAAAATTTATATGTGTTATTGAATATTATGTTTTTGTTCTTTTGTTCAAACACCTATGGACAATTTGATTATCTGATGCCCTACATACCTAGTGAAAAAACCTCTACACAAACTCATCCCATTTTAGAAATTAAAACTTGGGTGCATATTGTACAATTCGACCAATCAGAGCCAAGAAATATTACTAAAGATTCTTTGGGTTATTTGACCAAACAATTTCAGTGGATAAACCAAATGTTTGAGAAAATACAGCCTCCGACTGTAGCTAATTCAAAAGGGGAGAAACCCTATATAAAGGATTCAAGAATTAGGTTCATTATTGACACGGTGAGTTTTCATGTAGATTCTATTGGCTGGGACAGAATGCAATTTAAAAAGGAAGAAAATAGCAACAAGTGGCTAGAAATTATAGAAATTAATCCCGATTCTAATTCAATTACCATTAAAGGAATAAGGAATCGATTTAAGCCCATATTAGATAGTTTAATTGTAGGAGGAACTTTGTTTAATAACGGTATTTTTCATCCCGAAAAAATAACATTAGAAATCGATAATAGCCGTAGCACTCCTCGAAAAAACACCGTACTTCATCTGAAAGAAAATATTCAAATTAGCGAAGACACTACAGGTTACGTTACCTATTTTAAGAAAATTGACAAAAACTGCCATAAAGATAATTGGGTCAAATTAGCAAATGAAGATAAAAATTACTTACATGTTTTTTACACTGGAGCTTCAAAAGATGGACCTGCTTTTGGATGTGGGCCTTCTCCATATTTCCTTAATGTTTCAAATATTTTAAAAAATGGAGGATACGCAACGGCACAATTAACTGGGCATGAATTAGGCCATTGTGTTGGTTTGAGACACACAAACACTCCTCAGTTTGATGACTTACCAAGGTCTGATCGATTTGGATGGATTCAATGCAATGATAAAAACACCAGTAACAATATTATGGGATATAACTTATGCAGAAATTATCTTTCCCCTTTGCAAATAGCTTATATACATTATAGATATTCTAATGTGGATGAATTGGCCAGAACCACAAAAAATATAGACAATACAACTAAAAAAATTAAAGTGAAAAATAACACCGTTTGGGACAAAAGTTTCATTTCAACAGGGAGTATAATTGTAAAAAAAGGAAACTCACTAGAAGTGAAAAACAAAGTAATTATGCCAAATGGCAGTAAAATCATACTTGAAAAAAATAGCACATTGACTATTAATGGTGGAATTATTAAAAATATTGGTGGTAATTGGGGTGGAATAGTAAAATGTAAATCCTATCCAAAAATCCATAAAAACACTTTATTGAAAAAAAACAGGGCAACTATCCAAAAGTTAAATGGCGGAGAAATCGTTTACTGATCAATTTCAAACTTCGGCTTTTCTTTTTTCTCTTCCTCAACTCCGATTTTTTTTAAAAATTTATTCAGCCTGGTGGAGTCCTTCTTTTTTCTTTTCTTCTTAGTTGGTTCATTTAATTTGGGTTGGTCTATAGCTGTAATGGAGTCATTCTCCTCCCATTCTATTTCAAATTCTGGATCTTTTTTAACTTCTTTAACTTCTTCCCCTTTTATTATTTTCTTAACGATTTCTATTTCTTGTTCCACCTTTTCAGCTCTCTGCATTTTCATCTTTTCGCGATCGAATCTATAATTTAAGTCCTCTAAATGCCCTGTGATGCGCAGAAACAGTTCCTTTATCTCCTCTTTTTCTTCTAGGTAATCTTCCTTTTCTTTTTTATTTCTTTTTTTAATTTCTTTCCAATTAAAACTCATATAATAATCAACAGAATCTGAAATAGTTTGAGTTCCTTTTAAATGTAAATTCAACATGTTATTTTCAAGATAGGTAGGAGATATATTTAATTCCCCATTTTTAAAAGATAAGTTATTCTTAAAGGGTTTAAATATGATTTTTTTAGCTTTCTGTTTGTAATATGGAATATCAACCACATTTCTAGTAATTATACTTTCATCAAAATAATCAACTAGTTCCGTAATATAGTTATAGTCAACAAGTTTTATGTGATGAAATAAATTGTCAGAATTAAACGTAAGTGATTTTAAATCAAAAGATTTGGTAGGATTTATGAAAAAAGACGCTTTGAAAACAGATGAAATTTCTCCTTTAATTTGATTGCTATTTATGAGGGTTTGCTCAAAATCATCAAATTCATACATCAATTTATCAACAGATATTCTATTGAGTTCCCCATTAGTGAATATTGAATAGCCATCATCACGATTGTTGATTTTTATATTTTCAAGATAATAATCACCGCCTTGTCCTTTTGCTCTAACCCGATGTAAATCAATTTGTTCCTTGAATTCTAGATGTTGAATTTCTACATCATGAAATAAGGCTTTATCAAAATGAAATGTATTCATATCTAGTTTGAGTTTATTAATTTGAAACTCAACACTAGATGTAGTGTCTTTATTTTCATCAAACTTTTTGAAAAAATCTATCCAGACTGAAGTAGAAAACAGGTCGAAATTCATGTTGCCATCTACTATTACGGTTTTTGATTTTTCAAGAAATACTTTAATCCAATTTGATATATTTATATTAAAGTCAAATAAATCAGTTTGATACTTAACCCTATTACCTATAATTTTCATATCTGGATTAGAAAGTTTACATTGAAATTCATCAAAATCTACATCTATTTGTTTGGTTATGAACGAAGCCTTACCTTCTGAAATAGATACATCTCCATTTAGATCTTTTATGCTGTAATTTTCGTCTATTTTTTGAGCTTTAAGTTGAATATCAAAAGTTGCATTACCCACCAGTACAGTTTCTGGAGAATTAATGAAAAAAGCTATTTGATCAAGTGATAGATTTCCTGATAAATGGGAGGATATGAGAGGGTTCTGAAATCCGTTTATGGAAAAATCACCTTTTATAAAATGTTCTTTCAGTTTAGCTGAAAAAGATTGAACATCTAACTTTTTACTAACATTACTAAAGCTACCATTCAAATTAATATCACTCAACTCCACTTTACTTTGCCTATCTAATAAAGACCCATTTTGAACACTAAAATCAGATGTGAAAGCTAAGGAAGATTTCTCGGATAGTTTTCCATTAAGTTGCCCATCAAAAACAAGAACTCCCTTTGATTTATATCGATTTAAAACATACAGGTAGTCTAAGGGAAAAACACTAAATATTTCTTCTAATTTGATATTATCACCCTTTATATTTAGTGACAAATCATCATTTTCAGCTTCGTCAAATTCCCCCAACACATCAAAATGCATAGCTTCAATATTTAACTTTCCCTTCTTTATTTTTAAATTAAATGGATTGTTATTTACTTCTAAAATCAAGTCAAGATTGGCATTTTTTTGAGCTAAAAAATTTACATCTTCAACCTGGAATCGATTTACTTTAAAATCAATATTGGTTTCTATATCGTAATTAGTGCTACTAAATTCTCCAGAGAGTAAAGCATTAGTAATATCAAATGAATAGTGTTGTTTTAACAGCTTATTTGAGTAATCAAATTGGATTTCATCTAAGGAGACTTCTTCAAGTTGAAATTGAAATTGACTGCTATCACTATTGTTTTCACTTTTAAAAATGCTGTAATTATTTATGCCAAATTCATTTATTTTTAATCTGCAAAAACCGTCATTTAAAATCACTTTTCTAACGTTATAATTTCGCTTTAACATATCTAAAGCATTGAAATTCAAGCTCAATTCCTCCGCAAAAACCAATGTGTCATTGTCATTCTTTATATCTTCCAAATAAAAATCCTCAAGCCTCAAAGAAATCATGGGAAATTGGGAAAATGCGCTTACTGAAATTTCATTAACATATATTGGAGTCTCCAAGTGCTCATTTAATTTGGTTAACGCCAATTCTTTCAATTGGTCACTGTAGAATTTTGTAATTACGATGGATGCACCAAACAATAAGAGCAATAGAAATGCAATAAAAACAACAAGGTATTTGATAACTCTTAACATATCTACCTCAAAACTAATCTAGTATTTAATAAATTTTTTCATTTTACTTTCTATATCACTACTCAGCTCAACAAAATAGGTGCCAGATTTTAGATGTGAAATGTTAAGATGTTGGTAATTTTGGATATTTCCACTTTGTATTTTAGTACCCAAAGAATTGAATATGCAAAAATCATAACTCGTGGATCTTCCTTCATTTGAAACTAAAGCCAAGTAATTGGAAGACGGATTGGGAAAAATAATATAATCTAACGTGTTGTGGTTAGTAATTAAATTACCATTATGAATACAATACAAATAGGACCTATACGTTTTAAAGTAAGTCCTCATTTTTTGTGTTTGTTGTTGAGAAAAATAATTTCGGCACTCTTTTCTAGAAAATGACATAATATTACTAGGATCAGGATTATAATACTCCCCATACGGGTCTTGCACCATTCCGGTGTATTGACAACTGGCATTAACGAGAGAAGATAAGTTTGGATCAGCAGGAGTATCACAAAAGCCATCACCTAAATGATTACAACCTACTCGAGCCACTGTTTCTATCCCATTTGTAGTATCATGAGTATGCAACAAAGAAAAATAATGTCCAATTTCATGAGCCAGGGTGGATCCATTTGAAGCGCACTGATTGGCAATTAAAACTCGGTTTCTTTCACCAGTTAAGTAGGTATATCCGCAAAGCGATAGAGTTTGACCATCAGAATCTTTAGATAAAAGAGGAACAAAATATAGATTTAAAACATTAGGAAAATCAACTATATCACAGATGATTTCATCAGTTATTTGTTCAAATTCAGCATATTCATCACTATATATGTAATTAATCGAATTACAATTCGTAAAGTACATACCAGCTGCAGCATAATATTGATTTACGCGCTCAAGTTCAGTCAATATTACCGTAGAATCTAATATGCCGGTAGAATCACTGTATCCGACTAAATGAATTTGGATAGGTACAACTGAATCTAAAAATGAATTTTTGGAAATCTGTTTTGATAATATAGTGCGAATGGTATTTATTGTCCTTTTATCTATCGTAGTTCCACATTCTTCTACATGTTGTGACAAAGTAACTCGAGTCTCAAAAAAGGTTAGCGTTAGAAAAACTAAAAATATCTTTCTCCATGTGATATTATTCCTTTTAAAGTTAAGGCTCAATTTGATCTAAATTTTTTCTAAGTAGTAGGATATCCTTAAGGTATTTTTCTTTTAGCGTATCGGGAATAGGATCTTTACTGGGTATATTCATTTTTAATGGATTTACCGGTTTTCCACTAATGTATACTCTGTAATCAAGATGAGGTCCTGTACTTAACCCCGTACTTCCAACTTCAGCAATCTTTTCTCCTTGTTCTACATAAACCCCTTTTTTAATTCCCTTTTCAAATTTGTTCAAGTGTAGATATTTAGTCACCACATCACCGAATGTGTGTTTGATTTTTATCATATACCCTGCTCCTCTTGACCAGCCTGCAAAAATCACTTTTCCATCTCCTGTAGAAACGACATCTGTTCCGGTTGGTGCAGCATAATCTACTCCAAAATGAGGACGATATATCTTCTTAATTGGATGTAATCTGCGATGAGAAAATTTGGAGGATATTCGTACATACTCAAGTGGAGCTGAAAGTAATGCCCTTTGCATACTCTCACCTCTCTCATCATAATAGTGTTCTATTTTTTCATGTGGAGAAGCATAACGAAAAGCATATAAGTTTTTTCCTTTGTGGCTAAATAACATGGCTTTAATATTGCCGACACCCACAAACTGATTGTCAACATACTTGGCCTCATATATAATTTTATAAGAATCATTGGTTTGAATATCAAAAAAATCAATTGTCCAAGCATATAAATTAGCAACATCCGAAACGAGTGCGGGGGTTAGATTATTACTGATGAATGATTCCCACAAACTATATTTTATAACCCCTGCTGATTCTTTTAATTTAATGGTTATCGGTTTGTTTTCCACATATAGATAGACAGAGTCTAAAAAGTTCATCACCACCAATTCCGTAAGCGAGTGTTGATAGATAAGCTTAGCACTTTTCAAACTGTCTTTAGTCTTTAAGACATAGTATTTATCTCCGGGGTAAATTCTTCTAATATCATAAACGTCCCTAAATGAGGTACTCAGTTTGTTTATGGTTCCATAGGAAATGTCCATTCGTTGTAAAATTTCACCAAAACTTTCTCCGTTTTGTACTACACTACTGTCAAAAACATAATTTTCTTCACTAAAACCATGAATTTTATTGTAAATAATTTCAGGTTCAATAATTTCTAATTCTTCCTTAATTACATCTTTTTTTTGCTCACTACACGAAATAAATAGAACCAAAAATAAAGGGAAAGTGTATTTAATTGCTTGTTTTGTTATCTCCATCAGCTTACAATAATAAAGTTGATGACTAAAACTTAACTGCAATTGAAATTTAATTTTTCACAGAGAAATGTTCCTTAAATCAGTAAAAATTAGAGGTGTGAATTAATTTAAAATGTTGCTTTGAAAGATTAGGATTAAAAAACACAATTCCCAAACTAAATAAATCTAATGTAAGCGTTGGTTTTTCATGATTTACAATCTTTCTCCAAGCGTTATGCATTTCTTTTGACCAATAAATGTCATCAAAAACAAATACATCTTTTTCACACACATTTTCAATAGCCCAATTGAAATAGGATAACGTGGCTTTTTCGGTATGATTACCATCAAAATAGATAAAATTGAAATGCCAATGTTTTGCTTTTTCAATTAGATCGCTGAATGAAGAATTAATGATTTTCACATTTTTTATTCCAAGAGATTTGATGGTGATACTGGCCATTTCACACTTTTGCTTATCTGCTTCTACACTTAGTACCTTATTTCTTTTTCTTGCATTAGCCAAATAGGCTGTTGTAAAGCCAAGCGATGTACCCATTTCAAGTACTTTTTCAGGGCTAAAATAGTTAACCATCTTAAACAATAATTTTGCTTTTTTTGGACTAGATTGTTCTTGTTTTAAAATTTGATATATGGGTATTTCATTTTTAAAAGCATAAGAAGAGCCCGCTCCTAAATCCAATTTTTTAATGGTTCTTTTATCCTGGCTTACCTTTTTTCTCACCAGCTCTATTGCAGGAAAACAATAAAAAACACCTTTATGGTCTAAAACTTCTTGAATAAAATGATGCAAAAATGGAGAATGAACACTGTATTTCGAAGTGCCGCTTAAAAGAAACTTTATATACGATTTAATTTTAAATAGCATGTGGTAAAATCGTCTTGCTGATTCAAATATGTGAATTTATACCATACAAAGTTTTAGATTTGCATCCATGAGTGAAAAAACGACAGAAAATGAAATGTCATTTTTGGGGCACCTTGAAGAATTAAGATGGCGATTGGTAAGATCTGTAATCGTTATATTAATCATTGCTGTTGTGCTATTTTACTTTACTGACCCTATCGTT
The DNA here is from genome assembly GCA_038129265.1 of Crocinitomicaceae bacterium. GTDB lineage: Bacteria > Bacteroidota > Bacteroidia > Flavobacteriales_D > Parvicellaceae. Next base: position 6,736 of record JAYPLD010000049.1, on the reverse strand, counting down.
AAATTGGTTTACCTCAACATGTCCAAAACCAATTTTCCTACTTATCAATTTTTTTGTTTTCTCTCTGAGAAATTACATGTTGATGATTTATTGTGTGCTGATGATATTCCTATTCAAATCCAATCCATTGAAATGACTAAACAATTTACAACCAATATGTATTTTGCACTGATTGGTGGTTTTATAGTCTCATTTCCTTTTACGTTTTTTCAAATTTGGTCATTCATTAAACCAGGATTAAAAGCAAAGGAAGTCAAGGCTACAAGATGGATTGTTTTTAATGCTAGTTTTCTTTTTTTCTTAGGTGTTTTATTTGGTTACTATTTGATCAGTCCGCTCTGCGTGCAATTTTTTGGTGGATATAAACTGACAGATGAAATACAAAATAATTTCACCATCAGCTCCTATATGTCTATGATTACTACTTCCACTTTTTTAACAGGTATATTTTTTGAACTTCCAGTCATTATGTACTTATTAGCTAAAATCGGAATTTTAGGTTCAGCTATTCTAAAAAAATACAGACGACACTCATTAGTGGTAATACTGATACTTTCTGCTATCATTACCCCTCCCGATGTAGTGAGCCAATTATTAGTTACTATCCCTGTATATTCGTTATACGAAATTGGTGTTTTAGTCGTTAAAAGGGTTGAAAAAAGAAATAAAGCGAGCTGAAAAAGTCATGGAATTACAGGCCGATAAAATAAATAAAACATATAAAGGTAGAAAAGTAGTAAAGGATGTTTCCTTAAGTCTTAAAAAAGGAGAAATAGTAGGTCTATTAGGTCCAAATGGAGCGGGCAAAACCACTTCATTTTACATGATAGTGGGATTAATTAAACCTGATACAGGAAATGTATTTCTACATCAAAATAACATTACTAAAGTACCCATGTATAAACGATCTAAAATGGGTATAGGCTATCTCCCCCAAGAAGTTTCTGTATTCAGGAAATTATCGGTTGAAGACAACATAAAGGCGATATTAGAAATGTCTTCTCTTTCTAAAAAAGAACAAAAAGTAAAACTTGAATCTTTGATTGAAGAATTTGGTCTTGGGCACGTAAGAAAAACAATGGGAATTAAACTGTCGGGAGGTGAAAAAAGGAGAACAGAAATTGCTCGCTGTTTAGCAAATGAACCTGATTTTATTCTTTTAGACGAACCTTTTGCAGGAGTAGATCCTATTGCAGTTGAAGATATTCAACGAATAGTTCTTAAATTAAGAGAGAAAAAAATTGGTATTTTAATTACGGATCACAACGTACAGGAAACCCTTTCTATTGTGGATAGAGCTTACCTATTATTTGAAGGAGCTATATTGAAATCTGGTACAGCAGAAGAACTAGCAGAGGACGAACAAGTCAGAAAAGTATACTTAGGTCAACATTTTAAGTTGCAAAAAAAAGTAATCGGAATTTAACTTGATTACCATTTTAAATATCGAAACTTCAACTACGACCTGTTCGGCAAGTATTTCGATTAACGGTGAACTAATAGACGAGAAAATTATTCTAAGCGACAAATACGTTCACGGAGAACAATTACATGTACTGATTAAAGGCCTACTAAAAAAAAATGATATTTCTTTTAAGAATTTAGATGGAGTTGGTATAGCATCAGGACCTGGCTCATTCACAGGATTACGGATAGGAGTTTCTACCGCAAAGGGGATTGCATTTGCGATAAACAAGCCACTAATATCGGTTAATACGGTAGAAGTTATGATGGAGAATTATGAAATGACAAATAAAGAATCCAACAGTATATACTTTCCAATGATTGATGCTAGGAGAGATGAAGTTTATACGGCAGGGTATAACACAAAAAAAGAAATCGTTTATCCGTTAGATGCTAAAATTATAGATCAATCATTTTTAGATTCCCTCAGTCAATTTGAGCATATACACTTTATTGGAAGAGGAGCAGAAAAATTTATGGGTAAAACATTGAAGGCCCCTTTAATCAACCCAGAGGAGTTAAATTTCTCTAGAGGAATGACGAAAATGACTTATACTAAATTTAAAAGCAAAGATTTTGAAGATGTGGCCTATTTTGTTCCACTATATTTAAAAGATTTTAAACCATTTTAAAAAAAGTCCTTGTATTTACGTTTCAAATAAAATTATTACAGATATTTGTTATGTATTATAAACGTATGGATCTTTTATACAAAGAAGCGTCAGAAAACACCCCTTTAGTCTCATTTAATTTTGAAAAGGGTTTATTTATTCTAGAAGGTCAATGTACTTTAGATGAACCCGAATCTTTTTTTAGTTCAATTGAAAATCACATTAAAGACTACATTAAAAGGCCTGCTGATTGTACTATACTTACGCTAAACTTGAGTGCAATAAATATTTCGTCTTCAAAATTCCTTTTAAACATTGTAGTTTTATTAGATGAGTTATATCAGCTTAACAAAGATGTTAAAATAAGGTGGGTATATAATAATGATGAAGATGGAAATTATGAGCTAGGAAATGATTATGCTGATATGGTCTCAGTACCTTTCGAATTCATTGAAACTGTACAAAATTTTATGACCACCATATAAAACCTTTACTATGATTTCTTTTTCTTCTGCAAAACAGATTAGCTGTTTGTGTTTAATGTGTTTATTACTTCTTCAATGTGAAAATAATCCTAAAAAATCGGACGGTAAAATTCCAGCTGTTCAGTCAAACACAACCAATTCCATAAGAATTGCCTATGTAAATAGTGACACGGTCTCAAAATATTATGATTTTGCGGCATTAATTCAAACCAAGTTACGTAACAAAAGAAGTTCTGCTGAAAATCAATTAAAGGATAAAATGAACAGCTATCAAAAATTAAGAGCCGATTTTGAAAAAGCAGCACCCATAATGGGGGAAAGAGAAAAAATGGAAAAAGCGCAAAACATCATGAATTTAGAACAAGAAATCATGAGAGTAGAACAAGACTTGACTGATCAACTTGCTCAAGAAGAACTTCTTTTAACGGAAAGCTACATTCTAAAAACTAATGAGTTCATGCAAATTATCGGAAAAGAATTAGGATATGATTTTGTTTTAAGTTTCAGGATTGGTGGTCCAATGCTTTATGCCGACTCAACCCATGATATTACCGAGGAAGTGATTCAACTACTTAATAAACGATATAATTCTTCGTTAGCAGATTGACCAATCATAAATTTTTATTTAAATTATAAAAGTTTATTTCAGAAAACCCTGTGAAAATTCTTCATTTTATTGAAAAACACCAGAATGCCATTGCTGCTACCTTAATGATTCATGTGTTTATTTTTGTTTGGCTGAATATGCAACATATATCATTTTACACCATTAAGCCAAAAGAAAAAGTTGTGGCCACCTTGGATTTCACCTTAGATCAACTTAATGAAATGGAAATGAAAGAAGAGGAATTAGATGGTGAAAATCCAATAGATCTCACCAATGTTACATCCAACTTTGCTTCAGAAAAGACAACTAACAAATCCGTACAAGAGGAAAAAATTGAGCAAGAGGTCCTTAATGAATTAACTCAATTTGAAAATGAGACCTTTAACGCTTTATCTAAAGACAATCCTACGTTGACAGAAAGTCAAATTCTAGATGAAAATCAAGATAATGTGGTTCAAAATAAATCTGTTGGAAAAACAAATGAAGCCATAGCAAAGTACTTTGTGGATGGCCGATACACCCTTATTCAAAATGTTCCATCATACTTATGTAATTCATCTGGTAAAGTTAGACTTATTATAAGAGTCAATCAAAAGGGAATAGTAACAGATTGTAAGGTAGATAACGCTAAAACAACAACACTTGATGAGTGCCTGATATCAAATGCCATTGAATACACCAGAAACTGGAAGTTTAATTCAGACTTCAATCAAGGAAATAGAGTAGACGGGTGGGTAGAATTTATTTATTTATCTCAATAAAGATGTTAAAACTGTACCAAGTATTAAAATTTAAGTTCCTATTTGTATTTATAATGAATTTATTCATTATACAAAACTCAAATAGTCAGATCAAGGAAAAAGGATTAATTAAACAAGAAAAAATTGTCACTTATTGGAACAAAGACAAAAATATCATTAGAAGTATTGGCCAATATCATACAGAGGGATTTTCGGCTATAGGTGAAAAAATTGGAAAATGGGTATTTTATTATCCAACGGGAAAAGTAAGGGAAGTTAGTCACTTTTTTCTTGGACATTTACATGGTCCATATCAATCATTTTATGAAAATGGGAAATTAAAATTTGATGGTTTTTTCTTTTTGGGTAAACCCGACTCCACGTTTATGTCATATTATGGAAATGGTGTTTTATCTGAAAAGGGTACATATCAAGTAAGTCCGAAAATTAATTATCGTGACACTATAAACTTATTGTTCTTGAAAAATAAGCCTAGTTTGTATGATTCACGTAAAATAAATGTGTGGGAATATTTCTACCAAAATGGAAAGCCCATGGAAAAAACACAGTTTAAAACAGGTGATACAACAGAATACATTCTGCAATTCTATGACACATCAGGAATAGCACTTATTACAAGTGGTAATGGCACGAGAAAAACATATTTTGCAGATGGGAAACTAAGAAGTTTGTCGGAATATAAGTCAGGTCTAAAGCATGGGGAATTCACCTTATATAAACCAAATGGACAACTTAGAAAAACTGGATTTTATAAAAATGGCCTCATGGACAGTACCTGGCAAGAAACATTTATAGTTATAGACACCACTTATCAAGTTACTCAATTTAGGGAAGGTTTGAAAAATGGAAAATTCAAAGAATTTTACCCTGAGGGAAATATAAGCATGGTGGGAGAATTCAAAAACAACTTTAAAGACGGATATTGGGAATATTATTTTGTGAATGGAAAATTTGACATGAAAGGTGGATTTAAAAAAGATGTACAAGACGGGTATTGGGAATATTTTTACCCAAGTGGTCAACTTTATTATGAAGGTGCTTTTGTCAACGGCCAAAAAAATAAGGATTGGAAATTTTACTACAATGATGGAAAAATTTGGAAAGAAGGTAGCTATCAATTTGATCAAAAAAATGGAAACTGGATTACCTATTTTGAATCGGGACAAAAAGCAATGGAAGGTAAATTCAAAAATGATAAAGAAGATGGAATTTGGAAGTCTTGGTACGAAAATGGACAGCTAAAAGATAAAGGCTATTTTTCCGAGGGGAGGATGAATTACCATTGGGATGGATATTATAAAAATGGGCAATTAAAATATTCTGGAGATTATGAAAACGATCATAAGAATAATAAATGGTCATTTTGGGACCCTAATGGGAAAATTATAGAAATTAGACATTATAAAGTCATTGATTATAAAAATGAGATTGTAGTAGGAGATACAAGGGTGTTAAAACGATCTGTTCATCATGGAAAATGGATCAAATATGATGAGCGGGATGGGAGTGTGAAAAGTGAGGAGAATTATGCCGATGGCAAATTAAATGGTGTTTCAAAATTCTTTTATCCAGGGGGTGTAATCATACATAGAAGTATAAATTATAAAAGCGGTCTATTGGATGGTAAAAGTGAATTTTTTGGTAGAAAAGGAAATAAAATTGGTGAAACTAATTACAAAGAAAATAAGAAACATGGTGACATGATGTTATTCAGTAAAAAAGGTAAACTCATTTATCACGTGATATATAAAGATGGGGTTAAAACTAGGGATGTCATTAAGAAAGTATCCTACAAATACTTTTCATCAAAAAATAAAAAATAACTATTTTGCTTAAAATTAAGCTAATGAAATATAGTACTAAACACATCTGTTCTTTTATTTTTTTAATCCTAGTAGGGATATTTTATTCTCCGGCTGAATTAGTCGGGCAAACAGATAAAACCGCTACGGTAAGAGGGATTATTTATGATGGGGAGGAAGCAGGAGAGCCATTAATAGGTGGTAACGTCATCTTAAATAATGGTGATGGTGCAGCTACTGACTTCAATGGCGCATACAGTTTCAATACCAATCCCGGGTCTTACACCATTACGGTGAAATATATTGGTTATCAAACCCAAACAAAAAATATTCAATTAACAGACGGGGAAACCAAAGAATTCAGCCTGACCTTAATGCCTGAATCTAATCAATTAGATGATGTGGTCATTTCAGCTAGTAAATATGAACAGAAATTGGGTGATGTTCCCGTATCAATGGCCGTGATAAAACCCGCTTTAATCGAAAATAAAGCTACACGTGATGCGCAAGCTATAGTGGAGCAAGTGCCAGGTGTTCAAATCAATGAAAATCAAGTTAGCATTAGAGGAGGTAGTGGCTGGAGTTATGGAGCAGGGAGTAGAGTATTAGTTATGGTAGATGGAATGCCTATGTTAGCAGGGGATGCTAACGACATAAAATGGTCAGCTATTCCTCTTGAAAATATTTCTCAAATTGAAATTTTAAAAGGAGCTTCATCTGTTCTTTACGGGTCCTCTGCACTGAACGGAGTAATCAACATTAGAACACAATATCCAAAAGATGAACCGGTCACCAAAGTGAATATATCTAATGGTTTTTATAATAATGGATATGCCTCTAGATTGGGAACCTCTTTAATTTCTGGAGACTCTGTTTTAGATCAAAGGAGTGATCAAACTTGGTGGGATAGCCCAAGAGGATATGTTCAGGGAAATTTCACTCATTTAAGAAAGTTATCAGAAAACGATGAATTAGTTGTTGGCGGTTTTTTCATGAAAGATCAAGG
>JAYPLD010000048.1:10779-15177 GCA_038129265.1 Crocinitomicaceae bacterium | reverse complement strand
TTCAGACAAAAATGGAGATTCGCGATTAATAGAGCAGCCGAAGCCATGACTATTTTCGCGGTTATGATGGCGGGATTATTTCCATTAATTCATATGGGAAGACTATGGCTAGGATATTGGGTTTTTCCTCTTCCTAATCAATTTGGGTCTTTATGGGTAAACTTCAATTCTCCACTTCTTTGGGATGTTTTTGCCATATCCACATATTTTTCAGTCTCCTTAGTGTTTTGGTACATTGGTTTAATTCCTGATTTTGCCACTATAAGAGATAGAGTCACCAAACCACTTGCTAAAAGAGTATATAAAGTTTTGAGTTTTGGCTGGACAGGTGACGCAAAAGCTTGGAATAGGTTTGAAATTGTATCACTAGTTCTTGCTGGATTAGCTACTCCATTAGTTTTTTCCGTACACTCAATCGTTTCCTTTGACTTTGCTACATCTGTAATTCCAGGTTGGCACACCACTATATTTCCTCCATACTTTGTTTCTGGTGCTGTATTTTCTGGTTTTGCCATGGTTCAAACCTTGATGTTGATTTTAAGAAAAGCATATAAATTGGAAGCTTACTTGCATGTTAAACATGTAGAGTACATGAATATAGTCATCATTGTAACTGGGTCTATTGTTGGGGTTGCCTACATTACTGAGTTGTTTGTTTCTTGGTATTCAGGTGTTGAATATGAATCTTATGCATTTTTGAACAGAGCAACAGGTCCTTATTGGTGGTCATACTGGGCTATGATGACTTGTAATGTGATATCACCACAGTTGTTTTGGTTTAAAAAATTGAGAACAAGCTTGATGTTTTCTTTCTTTATGTCCATCATCATTAACATTGGGATGTGGTTTGAAAGGTTTGTTATTATAGTAACTTCTTTGCATAGAGACTATGTTCCATCCTCTTGGACTTATTTTCATCCTACTTGGGTAGACATTGGAGTTTTTATGGGGACTCTTGGTATTTTCTTTGTTTTCTACTTATTGTTCTCAAGGTATTTCCCAGTAATGCCTATTGCGGAACTAAAAACAATTTTAAAATCTTCTGGTAAAAATTATAAAGAGGGATATGGGCATGGTAAAGGTTACTGGGATAAAAATGCAGAACATTAAATTATGGCAGATAAAGTAATATACGCAATGTATGACGATGATGATACGCTCATGAATGGAGCAAAACATCTAGTCAAGGAAGGAGTTAAAGTATCTGATGTGTATTCTCCTTTTCCGTTACACGGAATTGACCCTATAATTGGTGTCGAACCCACTAGATTAGGTATTGCAGCGTTCATGTATGGACTTACTGGAACAATGTTAGCCATCATTGGAATTAGATACATGATGATTGTAGATTGGCCAATGAATATAGGTGGTAAACCCAACTTTAGCCTACATGAAAACATGCTTTCTTTTGTGCCAATATTCTTTGAATTTACGGTTCTTTGTGCCGCACATGGTATGGCGATTACCTACTTATTGAGAAATAGAACATTACCTGGTATGCCATCTAGAAACCCAGATCCAAGAACAACTGACGATAAGTTTATTATTGAAATCAAATCATCTGAAAATGCTCACATCGAGGATAAAAAACTAACAGATTTGATTAAGTCAACTGGATTTATTGAAATAGAAGAAAAAAAATTTTAAAATGAGAAATAGATCTTACACCTTTCAATATGGTTTTGTGTTATTATTTTCAATGACACTTTTCATTCAGTCATGTGTAAAACATCCAGACTCTCCTGGATATGAATATTCTGATGATATGACACGATCACAAGCCATTGAAGCTTATGTTGACTATGGATTGGTTGCAGACAAAGTAAACGACTCCCTTAAAGTATCTATTTCTGCTAGAATACCAGCTGATGGTTCTATTCCTTACAGTGATGATAAGAATACAGCTATGTTAAATATGCCTTTTAATTATGGAGCTGGAGAAGATGAAAGAATTAGAGCTGGAGAAGAAGTGTCATTACCTAAAAGATACTACCATAGTGAAGACATTTCAAAATCAAATATTGCAGAGGGCAAAAGACTCTATGGCCTCTTTTGTGCTCATTGTCATGGAGACAAAGGAAATGGTGATGGAAAAGTAATTACCGTGGGAGGATATCCTGCAGCACCACCTGCATATAACACCCTTAAAGATAGAACACCTGGTTCAGTATTTCATACAATTACTCATGGAAAAAATGCCATGGGTCCACATGCTTCTCAATTGAATAAAGATGAAAGATGGAAAGTGGCGATGTATGTTAGAACTATGCAGTTTGACGGTGATCTAAATATGGATGAATTAACAGCACAAAACACAACTACAGAATAATTAAAGCAGAGAATAATGGAATACACAATTTCAGATAAGGCAAAAAAAGTAACACTTGGTGTTGCTGTTGTAGGTTTAGTTTTATTAGTAATCGGGTTCTTTAGTCAAAAAGATTTTGTTTATGCTGAAAAGGTAAATGATCATGCTGTTACTATTACCTATAATGGTAAGGCAGACAGTGACCAACAAAACAAACTTAAAGATGAAATCAAGGAAAAATTAGGTGGTTACGAGGTTGAATTTCACGAATCAAACCATCATTCAAGCCATGCAAATCATCATGAAGTAGAAGCAAGTCACAATGAATCTGATTCAGAACATACCACATTACATGCTAGTGCTGATGGAGATCACGGACACGAAGTTGACCATGCACATCATGGACCTACTTTTGTTTGGGATGTTCACCTTAATCACGCAGCAAGTGGGGAAAACCATGACAATCATGCTGAAAGCGGAGCTGATAAATTAGTGTCCATGGTAAATGATGGAGAGATTGCTTTTGCAGATAAAGGAAATAGAAGGTTTTGGTCTAACCTTTTGGTTAATGGATTTTTCTTTTTTGGCATAGCTTTAGGAGCCTTGTTTTATTTAGCATTACACTATGCAACGGAGTCCGGTTGGGGAGTTGTATTGTTAAGAATATTCGAAGGCATTATGTCTGCCATGCCAATTGGTATTGCTGTTTTATTAATTGTATTTATTGCTGGCACATTTGGTGGTCACCACATTTATCCCTGGATGGACCCTGAATATACTGATCCCAACTCATCTCATTTTGATCCTATCATTTATGGTAAAAGAGCCTATTTAAATCTTCCATTTTTTTGGATAAGAGTTGTTGCATATTTCACCACATTTTATCTTTTTCTAAGGTGGTTTAAGAATAAATCTAGACAAGAAGATGCAGAAGGTGGTACAGAGAGTCATTTTAAAATGTATCGAAGAGGCGCGTTGTTTTTAGTTTTCTTTGCTGTTTTTTCGTCTACTATGGCTTGGGATTTTATCATGTCAATTGACACCCACTGGTTTAGCACATTATTTGGTTGGTATGTATTTTCTGGCATCTGGTTAAGTGGTATGATTATGGTCATGATGATTACTTTGTATTTAAGAAAAAGTGGTTATCTACCATTTGTTAACGAAAGTCATATACATGATGTTGGTAAATGGATGTTTGCCCTTAGCTTTTTGTGGAGCTACTTATGGTTTTCTCAATTCATGCTTATATGGTATTCCAATATTCCGGAAGAAGTAATTTATTTTACACAACGAATAGAAAATTACAAGTTATTGTTCTTCGGCACCTTCATTGTAAATTTCTTTTTCCCTATGGTATTCTTTATGTCAAGAGATACGAAAAGATCAGCTGGTTATTTGATCGTGATAGGTCTGCTTATTTTTATTGGTCATTGGTTTGATGTATTCAACATGGTCATGCCGGGAACATTATTTGATCAATGGGAACTAGGACTTTTAGAGCTTGGAATGTTCATGCTGTTTTTAGGCACGTTTGTGTACACGGCTCTTAGAGCGATATCAAAAGCTCCTTTATTGCAAAAAAATCATCCTTATTTAGAGGAAAGTAAACACCATGAATTTTAATATTATATAATTATGGAAGGTAAGTTCGTTATTATAATAGCAGTAGCACTATTCTTTATAGCCTTAGTGCAGTTGATGAAAATTTATGACCTTGCGGCAAAGGTTAGAGGTAATAAATCTCAAGAAAAGGTAACCAGAGGAGAAAACATGCTCATGGCAAATCTAATGCTTGTTTTTATGGTTGCTTTCTTTGGTTTTATCATTTGGTTGATTTTTAAATACGGAGCAAATGCTGGTTTATATAAGGCTGCTTCAGAACACGGAGAAAAATTAGATTCTCTCTTAATGTTGAATTGGTATATTATTCTTCCGGTTTTCTTTTTTACCAATAGTTTACTATTTGTTTTTTCTTGGAGATATTATCATAGAGAAGAGCGTAAAGCACTTTACTATCCACATAATAATAAACTGGAGTTGGTTTGGACAATCCTACCTGCAATCGCTTTAGCCATTATAATAGTTTT
>JAYPLD010000048.1:0-10679 GCA_038129265.1 Crocinitomicaceae bacterium | reverse complement strand
AAAGCCGACAAAAAGCTTGAAGAATTAGAACGTCTAAAAAGAAGAAAATATAGAATTGAAGCTGCTATAGATAAAGGTGAGTCAAACGCTACCGCTTACTCAACAAGTGATGATGATGTTGTAGTTCAGGAGCTACACTTAGTGAAAGACCAACCCTACACCTTTATTTTTAGATCTAAAGATGTTATACATTGTCCATGGTTACCTCATTTTAGAGCGCAAATTAACGCTGTTCCTGGAATGGAAACAAGTTTTAAATTAACGCCAACCATTACTACTAAAGAAATGAGAACGATGCCAGAAGTACAAGAGCATTATAAGAACATTAACGAGATCCACAATGAGAGAAAAAGACGAATAGGTGAAGAAGAGGAAAAAGTGTTGTTTGACTATGTTCTACTTTGTAACAAGATTTGTGGTGCTGGGCATTCAAACATGCAATTAAAGGTAATAGTAGAAACTCAGGAAGAATTTGAGAATTGGATCGAAAATAATGGAGACAAAAAGCGTTTAACTTTTTCGGGCCAAGAAGTTAGTTGGAGTGAGACAAAAGAGCAAGCATCTCTTTGATTTTTAAATTTGTAATAAATAATTAATATGGCACACGATACACATCACCACCATAAAGAAAGCTTCTTTACGAAGTACATTTTTAGTCAAGATCACAAGATGATTGGTAAGCAGTATTTGCTGACTGCCATTTTTATGGGAGCAATCGGTATAACCTTATCGGCTTTGTTTAGAATGAAGCTTGGATGGCCTGACACGCAGTTTTCAATTTTAGAATCTATTTTAGGTTCAGACGCTGCTCCTGATGGAATGTTAGATTCAAACTGGTATTTAGGTCTTGTTACACTACATGGTACCATTATGGTATTTTTTGTATTAACCGGTGGTTTATCTGGAACATTCTCTAATCTTCTTATACCATTGCAAGTAGGCGCTAGAGATATGGCATCAGGATTAATGAATATGATTGCCTATTGGTTGTTTTTCTTATCGAGTGTATTAATGGCCGCGTCTCTTTTTATTGAGACTGGACCCGCTATGGCTGGATGGACTGTCTATCCTCCCTTGAGTGTCCTTGAAGAATTCCAACCAGGTTCTGGCTTAGGTATGACGTTGTGGTTACTATCTATGACCGTTTTTATAGCTTCTTCATTACTTGGTGGTATTAATTACATTGTAACCATCCTTAATTTAAGAACGAAAGGTATGAGTATGACCCGCCTACCACTAACGATTTGGGCATTTTTTATTACAGCTATTTTAGGTGTTCTTTCCTTTCCAGTATTGCTTTCTGCCGCTGTTCTTTTATTAATGGATAGAGGATTTGGAACAAGTTTTTACATGAGTGATATTGTTACTTCATCAGGGGCGCTAGATGCTACTGGTGGTAGTCCAATTTTATATGAACACTTATTTTGGTTTTTAGGACACCCTGAGGTATACATTATCTTACTTCCTGCACTAGGGATGACCTCTGAGATTATCTCAACATGTTCTAGAAAACCTATATTTGGTTATAGAGCTATGATTGGTTCCATGTTAGCTATAGGCTTCCTTTCATTCATTGTATGGGGCCACCACATGTTCTTAACTGGAATGAATCCATTCTTAGGAGGTGTATTTACGTTTACTACGTTATTAATAGCAATACCATCTGCTGTGAAGGCTTTTAACTACATCACCACTATTTGGAAAGGAAACGTAATCATGACTCCAGCCATGTTATTTTGTATTGGATCTGTGTCTACTTTTATTTCAGGTGGTGTAACTGGAATCATCCTTGCGGATTCTGCACTAGATATATCCCAACATGACACCTACTTTGTTGTTGGTCACTTCCACATTGTAATGGGGATGACTGCTATTCTAGGAATGTTTGCTGGAATATATCATTGGTTTCCAAAAATGTATGGTAAGTCAATGAATAAAAGAATGGGAATGGTACACTTTTGGGTAACTATTGTTACAGGATATGGGGTGTTTCTACCTATGCATTTTTTAGGGGAAGGTGGGCTTCCGAGAAGATATTATGAAAATACAAACTTCCCTATGTTTGATCACTTTTTAGATTTAAATATTTTGATCTCTGTTTTTGCTACCATTGGAGTCCTTTCTCAATTGATCTTTTTCTTTAATTTTTTCTACAGCATTTTTAGAGGTCCTAAAGCTTCCCTGAATCCTTGGAACGCTAATACGTTGGAGTGGACTACTCCATTGGAACACGTTCATGGCAACTGGATTGGAGAAATACCAACTGTATACAGATGGCCTTATGATTACAGTAAGCCAGGTAAAGAAAAAGATTTTGTTCCTCAAACAGTTCCATTAGATGATAATGAAGAAGAACACTGATTTAAAAACAGTATTTAGCTTTAGAAGCCCACAATTAATTTGTTGGGCTTTTTTTTTATTTACTACTATCATTTTAAACAGTAAGTCCTATTCTCAATTGGATTCCATTCGATTTCATTTAAAGAATAAGCCTGCTATTGGGCTTAAAATGGAAACCAAAAATTTTGTAATTCAAAATAGTTGGACTAGAATCCAAGAAATAAAGCCATATTTAGAGTATGGAAAATCCTTACGATTAGGACTTGGTTATGCGTGGTTAAAAAAAGGACACAAGTTCATTGAAAGCACAGACACACTTTATTTAAAAATAAATGCACTTACGTTCTTTGCAGCGTATGTATATAAATTTAATAAGGAATGGACAGTAGAGGTGCCTCTAGACTTTGGTATTGGAAATATAAAAACAAGTCCAATACTAGAAAAAGGTTATTACTCTTTCTATGAACCATCCTTAATTTTAGAGTACCATGGATTTAAATATATAAATCTAGGTCTTGGAACGGGTTTTCGAGTTACGGGCCATCAAGAATCTATTTATCCCAAAAATTTAACAACACAAACTTTCATTTTTAGATTTGGAGTTAAGTTTTCAGAAATCTATCAGCAACTGAAAGAACTTACTGATACATAAGTATATTTACATTATGATAGAAGAGTACGACTTTAGATCAGAGAGCGAAAATCAGTCCGATAAAGCATATGAAATTGCACTGAGGCCAAAGGAGTTTCAAGACTTTGCGGGACAAGATCAAGTAGTTCAGAACTTAAAAATTTTTGTTTCAGCTGCTAAAATGAGAGAAGAATCCCTTGATCACGTGCTCTTGCATGGACCACCTGGTCTTGGGAAAACAACATTAGCACAAATTATTGCTAATGAAATGGGTGTTGGCATTAAAATCACTTCCGGACCAGTACTAGATAAACCCGGTGATTTAGCAGGGTTATTAACCAATCTTAGTTCAGGAGATGTGTTATTTATAGATGAAATACACAGGCTAAGCCCAGTAATTGAAGAGTATCTATATTCCGCTATGGAAGACTATAAGATTGATATCGTTTTAGATACAGGCCCAAATGCTCGTACAGTTCAAATAGATTTAAATCCATTTACTTTAATTGGCGCAACAACAAGAAGTGGATTACTTACTGCCCCATTAAGAGCAAGGTTTGGTATAAATTGCAGATTACAATATTATAACCACGATATTTTAGATGATATTGTGAAAAGATCGTCAAGTATTTTAAACATTCCGCTAAAGAATGATGCATCTATTCAAATTGCAAGTAGGAGTAGAGGTACACCACGTATCGCTAACGCACTTTTAAGAAGGGTAAGAGATTATGCCCAAGTTAAAGGCGATGGAGTAATAACCAATGAAATTACTCAAATTGCGTTAAATGCCCTTCAGGTTGATAAACATGGTCTTGATGAAATGGATCATAAAATTCTACTCGCCATTATTGATAAGTATAAAGGTGGCCCAGTAGGTATTAATACATTAGCTACTGTGGTTGGGGAAGAATCCGGAACGATTGAAGAAGTATATGAACCATTTTTGGTGCAACAAGGTTATTTAGTCAGAACAACAAGAGGTAGAGTTGCTACAGACTTATCTTACCAACATCTTAACAAGCCTAAAGGTTCTGGAGGTCAAAAAGAAATATTCTAATGGATATTAGAGAAAAAACCAAGTTAGTAAAGCGCAAATGTTTCGACTTAGGTTTTTCTCATGTAGGGATTTCAAAATCTGTTTTTTTAGAAAAAGAAGCTAGACGATTGGAAGAATGGTTATCAAATGATTTTAACGGTAAAATGAGTTACATGGAAAATCATTTTGATAAAAGAACAGACCCTGGTAAGTTAGTAGATGGAGCAAAATCTGTTATTAGTGTTCTATTTAATTATCACAATCCAACGAAGCAACTAGATGATAATGCACCAAAAATTTCTCAATATGCTTATGGAAAAGATTATCACTTTGTCATTAAAAATAAATTAAAGGAACTTCAGCTTTTTCTAACGAAAAAATTTGGAGAAATTAATTGTAGAGGATTTGTGGATTCTGCACCAGTGATGGATAAAGTTTGGGCTGAAAAAAGTGGTCTTGGTTGGATTGGGAAACACTCCAATTTAATCAATAAAGAAATGGGTTCTTACTTCTTCATCGCTGAACTAATTGTAGACATTGATCTAGAGCAAGATATACCCATTAATGACTATTGTGGTACTTGCACAAAATGTATTGATGCTTGCCCAACAGAAGCAATTGTACAGCCGTATGTCGTTGATGGATCAAAATGTATTTCATATTTAACTATAGAATTAAAGGATCAAATATTACCCAACGAATTCAAAGGTAAAATGGATAGTTGGATGTTTGGATGTGATATTTGCCAAGATGTTTGTCCATGGAACAGATTTGCGTCTGCACATAATGAACCCCAGTTTAACCCACATCCTGATTTGCTGAAATTGACCAAAAAAGAGTGGAATGAATTATCTGAAGAAACATATCAAAATCTTTTCCGAAAATCTGCCGTAAAGCGCACCAAATTTTCCGGTCTCAAAAGAAATATTTCATTCTTAAATTCCACATGAATTTTTGTTCAACAAATAAAATGATCTACATTATTAATCAATATTTGTTCGATGGTTAGATTTCACTGGGTTACCTTAATTTTTATATATCTAGTCGTTGTCGCAGGATCAGTTGTAAGAATGACTGGATCGGGCATGGGTTGTCCTGACTGGCCAAAATGTTTTGATCAATACATACCACCTACTTCAATAGATCAACTTCCAGTGAATTACCAAGATCATTATTCATCACTAAGAGAAAAGAAAATTGGACGATTCGCTGATTTCTTAACCACTTTTGGTCTTGATGATAAAGCAAAATTATTAGTCAATGATAAAACACTATTAAAGGAACAGGAATTCAATGTGCTAAATACATGGTTCGAGTATGTGAATCGGTTAATAGGCGCCATTGCAGGGTTATTTATTTTCATTGGTTTTGTCATATCATGGTTTAACAAAAGTCAGCGACTAAAAAATGTGATTTTTACTTTTGGATTGGTAGTATTGACTGCTTTTCAAGCATGGTGGGGTGCAATGGTAGTGGCGACCAATATTGTTCCTTGGGTGTTGACGGTACACATGGTAATAGCAGCATTGATGATTGCAATACAGTTGAAAATCATATCTGTTAACCGAAAAAATCGCATTTCTTCAACAAATTTGTTCAAGTGGATATGTGCTTTCGGAATTGTATTATTTTTAATCCAAATTATTTTTGGTACACAGGTAAGGCAATTAGTTGATCATTGGTTAATGAATAATCAAAGAACTGATCTTGAGTTTAGTGAATACACCTATTTTGTGATTCATCGTTCCTATGCTATTCTAATTGTTTTATTTGGATTAGGTATAGGATTATATAATTACCTTAAAAAATTGCACATAAGATCTATCTATATTTTCTTAGCCTTGCTGATTTCTGAAGTTGTTTTTGGTAAAATTTTAGCAGACTTCAACATCCCTCATCTTTTTCAAGCCTTACACTTAGTTTTTGCTCTAGTTGCTTTTGGCGTTTTGGTGAACTTATTTTTGAATTTGAAGGTTTCAAAATGAAATTTTTACCCATTGTTATTTTGGCACTTTCTTTTTTCAGTTGCAATTCATCATCTGAAATTTATATTCCTGAATTAGAATCAATCAATGGTAATGAAATTTTACAATCGGAGATGTGTGTTGATCGACACGTGTTGGAGTATTCTTATGATATAAATACCACTCTAAGAATTGAATATTTAAATGAAATACTCAATCATATAAATAACAAAAAAGGACTTTGGAAAGAACTTTATTTTAATGTCATGTGTCAATATTGTAATCAGTTGCAAATCGAAAATAAAGATCTATTTTCTGCTAAACTATTTGAATTCTTCCTTCATAATCCTTCCTTCTATTTGACTACGTTAGATAAGCAGACTTACTTGGTTAGTGATTGTCTATTAGAAAAATTAAATCATTATATATCCTCAGAAGTGATCAGTGAAGAAATTACGTACATGAGTATCAAGAATGTAGCCTATACCTATTGTGAGTCATGTACAGATCAACAAATAAATGCTATTTATATGTACTTGGATCTTATAAAAAACTACCAAGAATAGAGTTTATTTTCCTATTAATTTGACATAGGGAATTAACATTTCTTCCATAGATATACCCCCATGTTGAAATGTATCGTTATATAATTTAGCAAAATGATTATAGTTGTTGGGATACACAAAAAATTTATCTTCTTTAGCAAATATGAATGACGAGCTTATGTTTGATTTAGGTAAATTTATTTTTTCTGGATTTAGTGCTTCAATCACATCTTTAGACTGGTAGGTGAGGTTTTTACTTACTTTATATCTCATGTTTGAATTGGTGTTTTTTGGACCAATAACTTTAGTGGGATTTTTGACTCTAACAGTCCCATGATCGGTAGTTAAAAACACCTTTGAAGAAGTATTACTTATTTTTTTTAAAATGTCATATAATGGTGAGTGTTTAAACCAACTTAAGGTGATTGATCTATAAGCAGATTCATCCTCAGCTAACTCTTTAATCACTTCCATATCTGTTCTAGCGTGAGACAGCGTGTCTACAAAGTTATAGACGATAGTATTAATATCATTATTTTTAAGATTATCAATTTGTTGAACTAGTTTTTTACCAGCATTTAAATTGGTAATCTTATGATAAGATGTCTTAAGGTTTAACTGATTTCTTCTAAGATTTTCATTGAAAAAGAAATCTTCGTGAAGGTTTTTCCCTTCATTTTCTTCTTCTGAAACCCATTTATGAGCATATCTTTTACTGATTTCTAATGGGGAAAGTCCAGCAAATAATGCGTTTCTAGCATACTGTGTAGTAGTTGGTATGATACTGGAGTATATCCCTTCCGAATCAATACTGAAAAGATCCTCGACAATAGGTTTAATGATTAGCCATTGATCATATCTAAGATTATCAATAACAATTAAAAAATAGGATTGATTTTTTAGTTCAGGAAATAATTCTGTTTTCAACAGATTATGGCTTAACAGCTCATCGGATTGAATTATTTCTTCATAATTTCTATCAATAAAGCGGGAGTAAAGTTGATTAGCTTCCTCTTTTTGCATATTAAAAACTTCAACCATATTTTGATCTGAAACTTCCAATTGCAATTCCCAATAGGTTAACTTTTGAAAAATTTCTTTCCAACCCACTAAAGAATCTACCAAATTTAGATCTTGACTAATTTTATTGAATTCCTGCCTGTATGAAGTTGAATTGGTTTCACTTATTAATCTTTTCCCATCTAATAACTTTTTTATTGCCATCAAAATTTGGTTCGGATTAACCGGTTTAATTAAATAGTCGGAAATTTGTTTTCCAATAGCCTCTTCCATTATCATTTCTTCCTCACTTTTGGTTATCATAACTATGGGAATGCTTGATTTGATTTTTTTGATTTCTTCAAGTGTGGTTAAGCCGCTTATCCCAGGCATGTTCTCATCTAAGAAAATAAGATCGAATTTAGATTCAGTAACTTTTTCAACAGCTTCTACCCCAGAGTTAACAGCAACAACTTCAAACCCTTTGTTTTTAAGAAAGAGTAAATGGGGCTTTAAACTTTCTATTTCATCATCTGCCCATAAAATTCTTGCCATTAGGGTATGTATTAATTTAGTTTTGCCTAACTTAATGATTTATGATGAATAAAAATAAAGTCAGTAAGATACTTAACGATCCAGTTTACGGATTTATTACCCTAAATAGAGGTATTTTATTAGATTTAATTGATCACCCCTATTTTCAACGTTTATCCCGAATAAAACAACTCGGTTTAACTTATTTGGTTTATCCTGGTGCTCATCATACTAGGTTTCATCATGCTGTTGGTGCTGCTTATCTCATGAAGCAAGCGTTGTCTACTTTTAAGGAACTAGGAGTTAATATTCAAAAAGAAGAAGAACGTGGAGCGTTAATAGCCATTTTGCTTCATGATATTGGACACGGCCCTTATTCTCATGCTTTGGAGCATTCTTTTTTAAGCGGTGTAAGTCATGAAAATGTGTCTGAAATTTTCATGCGAAAATTAAATGATCAATATAGTGGGGAACTGAGTTTAGCTATTCAAATTTTCAGAAATCAATACCATAAAAAATTTTTACACCAGCTGGTTTCTTCACAATTAGATATGGATAGACTCGATTATCTCAAGCGAGACAGTTTTTTTACAGGGGTTAGTGAAGGTGTAGTAAGCAATCAGCGTATCATTAAGATGTTTGATATTGTTAATGATGAAATTTTAATCAAAGAAAAAGGAATTTATTCGATTGAAAAATTCATTGTAGCAAGAAGGTTAATGTACTGGCAAGTTTACTTACATAAGACCGTACTTAGTGCAGAATTCTTATTAGCAAAAATTATTTCTCGTGCCCGTGAACTTTTATGTGCTGGAGAAAAGTTATTTATTACTCCCGAATTAAATATGTTCCTTACAAAAAATATTACAAAGAATGAATTAGAACAGGATATATACCTCAACGCTTTTGCTTCTCTAGATGATAATGATATTATGACTTGTATAAAGGTCTGGATGAAATCTAAAGACATTGTTTTGTCTCGTCTTGCTTCCATGCTCATTGAAAGAAAATTATTGAAAGTGAAAATTGCCAATACTTCTTTTGATATTGAGCAAGTCAATAAAATAAGGAAGACACATCAAAAGGAGTTGGGACTAAATGAAGAGGAAATAAAGTACTTTGTATTCCAAGAACAAATGATAAATAACGCATATGACCCTAGAAAGGACACCATAAAAATAAAATATAAAGACGGAACAGTTAAAGATATCACAGACGCATCAGACAATTTAAATGTATCTGCACTAGCAAAGCCTGTCACAAAACATTATTTATTTGCACCATATTTTTAGGGGATTGATTATCGTAGCTCAATAATGCTAATTTTGTCAACATAATGAAGTTTAAAGCAAGAGAAATAGCAGAACTCGTTGGTGGAGAAGTGGAGGGAAATGAGGATGTCATTATAAATGATTTTTCAAAAATTGAACAAGGTAGAAAAGGAACATTAACTTTTCTAGCTAACCCTAAATACGAAGAGTTTATCTATCAAACTAAGGCTAGTGTGGCACTTGTAAATAAGGACTTTTCTCCAAGACAACCTTTGCCTAGTAACTTAACATTAATTAGAGTTGAAAATGCATATGAAAAATTAGCACATTTATTAACTCTTTATAACGAACTCAAAAGTGAAAAGAAGGGGGTTGAAACCCCTTGTTTTATAGATCCATCAGCTACAATAGGGAAAGACGTGTATATTGGAGCTTTTTCCTATTTAGGGCCAAATGTTAAAATTGGTGATGGCGTTCAAATTCACCCAGGCTCATATGTGGGAGCAAATTCGATAATAGATAATGATACCATCCTTTTTCCAGGTGTTAAAATATATCACAACACCCAACTAGGAAAATATTGTGTGCTTCATGCTGGAGTTGTAGTTGGATCAGATGGCTTTGGTTTTGCCCCAAATAGTTCAAATGAGTACAAAAAAGTACCTCAAGTTGGTAATGTCATTATTAAAGATCATGTTGAAATTGGAGCTAATACGACAATTGATAGAGCTACTATTGGATCTACTGTTATTGAAAAGGGAGTGAAATTAGATAACCTTGTTCAAATTGCCCATAATGTGGAAATTGGTGAAAACACCGTTATTGCTGCTCAAACTGGAATTGCAGGCTCAACAAAAATTGGAAAAGATGTAATGATTGGAGGCCAAGTGGGTATAAATGGACATATTTCTATAATAGATGGAACTAAAATTGCTGCGCAAAGTGGCGTGGCTAAAAGCATAAATCAACCCAATAAAACTTTACAAGGTACTCCTGCATTAGATATAGGTAATTTCACCAGAAGTTATGTATTGTTTAAAAATTTACCTAAACTTAGGCAACAAGTTGAAAAGCTAGAAAGTAAAATAAATTCTTGAATTTGTTAAAGCAAAAGACCATATCAACTAATTTATCCTTTACAGGCTTTGGTTTGCATACTGGAAAAGAAGTAGATCTAGTTATTGAACCAGCAGAAGCAAATCAGGGTATTCAGTTTTCAAGAGTAGATTTGGATGGTCATCCAATAGTTCCTGCAAGTGTGGAACACGTAACGGATACAAAGCGAAGTACTACTATTGAAAAAAATGGAGTTAAAGTAGTCACTGTAGAACACCTCTTATCTGCCCTTTATGCATT
>JAYPLD010000047.1:3506-16014 GCA_038129265.1 Crocinitomicaceae bacterium | reverse complement strand
ATGCAATCGAGAGATTCAGTACAGTTTTGGTCACCAGATACCAACTCATTGTCGGCTGGTGATACGATAACCTACTACAGTGACAACTTTGGAATGCCACTGCAACATGTGTTAACGCAAGATGTTAATGTTTATGACACTTCCATCATTATAAATGGTAGTCCTCAATCTTTTGTGACCCGAAAAGACACCATTGTTCTTCCTGATTTTGTCCAATCTTATTTTGTTACTCAATGGGATAATTCAGTTTTTATTACTAGAGATATTTGGAGATTTTCTAAACCAACCGAGTGGTGGAAGTTACACGCTGGTTCTACGAGTTTTAAAAGCTTTGAAATATCTCATGATATGAATTATGTTTGGTGTGGTACCACTAATGGTCAACTCGTAAGAGTATCTGGATTATCCAATGTATATACTGCAGAAGGTGCTGATTTAGATTTGAAACCTCAAGCCACTGATTCATTAATTTTAATCTCAAACGGTGATACTGTTACTGGTTCATTGATTTCTCAAATTGATTTTGAAAATGATGCTAATCTATACACATGGTTGGATGGTAGACCAGTTGAATACAACATTACTGTAAAAACTGTTGGTTCTTTCACTAATGTGATTACAGATATTTCCGTAGATCCCTCTGATCCTGACAAAGTTTGTGTTACTACAGCTGGTACTAGCGGGAACCATGTATTCTTCTCTACAAATGCAACTGCATCAAATCCATCCTTTATTGCTATAGATGGAAACTTACCAGATATGCCTGTTTTTGGTAGTGTTTTAGAAAGAGACCCATCAACAGATGTAATTGTGATTGGTACAGAATATGGTGTTTTCACCACGGATAACCCTACAGGTACATCAACTACTTGGACACCTTGTAATGATGAGATTGGTCCTATTCCTGTTTTTGATGTTCAACAACAGTGGAGAGACTGGGAAGAAGGGTTTGATTCTACCAGAAGATTTAGAAGAGTAGAAAATCCAGGTGCTATTTATGCATGTACACATGGACGTGGTGTTTGGAGAGCTGATAATTTATTATCCGATCAAAATCACAATGATAATCAGATATCACTGAACCCGGTATCTCTAAGTGTTTTTCCAAATCCAGCATCAAGTGTGGTTAACGTGAGTTTTGTTGGTCCTTTAA
The DNA here is from genome assembly GCA_038129265.1 of Crocinitomicaceae bacterium. Taxonomy (GTDB): domain Bacteria; phylum Bacteroidota; class Bacteroidia; order Flavobacteriales_D; family Parvicellaceae. The sequence continues at coordinate 14,861 of JAYPLD010000047.1, read as the reverse complement.
ATGAAGAAATATCATTAGATATTTATGACTTAAATGGAAGAAAAATTAACTCTATTATTGATAATGAGATCTCTAATGGTAAATTTTACAACATTACGCTAGATGTAAGCACATATCCATTAGGAACTTACCTAGTTGTCATGACCTCTAATACTGCAAATAAAGTATCCAAGTTCATAAAGTATTAACTTTTTTACTGAAGGAACAACTAACATTATTATGTAGTTTGTTTAGATAGTGTATATTTGACACTTATAACACTTTTATTATGAGTAAACTTGGTTTAGGAATTAATGGTTTTGGACGTATTGGTAGAATGGTTCTCCGTGCATCTCTTCACAGAAGTGATATTGAAATTAAAGCCATAAATGATTTATTGGATGTAGAACATTTAGTCTATTTGTTAAAATATGATTCTGTTCACGGCAATATTGATGCAGATATTCAATCGGGAAATGACTACATTTCAGTTAACGGAAATAAGATTTCCATTTTTTCAGAAAAAGATCCCGCTAAAATAGATTGGACATCAGTAGGTGTATCTACAGTGGTAGAATGTACAGGTCTTTTTACTGCAAAACAAGATGCTGCAATGCATTTAACTGGAGATGTTAAGAATGTGATCATATCTGCTCCTTCTAAAGATGCTCCTATGTTTGTAATGGGAGTTAATCATGAAGAAATTAATATCAATGATAAGGTGGTTTCAAATGCTTCCTGCACCACAAATTGCCTTGCACCTACAGTAAAAGTATTGCATGATAATTTTGAGGTAAAAGAAGCTCTTATGACTACGGTTCATGCCGCTACGGCTACCCAGTTTACGGTAGATGGTCCATCCAGAAAAAATTATAGATTAGGCAGAAGTGCACTCAATAATATTATCCCAACTTCTACAGGTGCTGCCAAAGCTGTCACCAAGGTAATTCCTAGCTTAGAAGGTAAGATAACCGGAATGGCTTTTAGGATACCTACGGCTAATGTATCTGTGGTAGATTTAACGGTAAAGTTAGGTACTTCTACTTCATATCAAGATATTATGAATACACTTGAATCTGCCTCTAACAATGAATTAAAGGGTATTCTTGGTTTTACAACTGATAATGTGGTATCTCAAGATTTTGTAGGTGACCCAAGGACATCCATAGTTGATGCTGGTGCGGGGATCGAATTAAATGATACGTTCTTCAAACTGGTTATTTGGTATGATAATGAAGCAGGTTATTCTAATAAGTTATTAGATATGGCTTTACACATTAATAATCTCTAGATCTGAAATTGTTCTAGTTTCATCTCTTCATCTTCCATTATGGCATAGGTGTTGTGACGAATCCAATCCCCTAAATTAATATAGGTTGAATTTTCAGTTAGTTGGTGACTAATGGGTAGGTGTCTATGACCAAAAACAAAGAAATCTATTCTGTTAGTCTTTAATTTTTCTTTTGCATAAATAATAAGCCACTCTTTTTCTTCCCCTAGAAAAGATAGTTCTCCATGCATTTCTTTTTCTCTGCTACGTCTAGACCAGCTGTGAGCTATACTAAAGGCCAAATTGGGATGAATTCTTGCAAAAAGCCATTGGCAAAGTCGATTAGAAAAAAAACGTTTTATGAGCTTATATTTTTGATCACCAGGTCCTAGTCCATCTCCATGTCCAATGAGAAAAGTTTTGCCGTTAATTTCTTTTATAATTGGTTTTTGGTGAATGGTAACATGAAGTTCTTCTTTTAGGTAATCAAACATCCACATATCGTGATTGCCAGTGAAAAAGTGAATTTTAACTCCAAGATCAATTAACTCTGCAATTTTCCCAAGAAAACGTATACATCCTTTAGGAACAGTGTATTTATACTCGAACCAAAAATCAAATATATCTCCAACAAGATAAATTTCACTGGCATCATTTTTAATATGATCGAGCCAGGTAACCACCTTTACTTCTCTAAGGTCACTTTCTTTATTATTGGGAATGCCTAAATGAAAATCAGATGCAAAATATATTTTCTTTTTTTTAGTCAAGGTTTTACTTGTTTTTTGATTAAAAACGGATTTAAAGATTTGAAATTAAAAATAAAGTTGATGCGTTGAAAAAATGATAGCTCATTTACGGCAACAGCGTTCGTTAAATTTCTAGAATTACCTATATTTTCAGAGAACATTAACGGTACGTATATTTCTAGAATAGGTTTGTTATTGATCTGAATTATTGTGGTCTTAAGTCCCGCATTATAGGATAAGATATGATTAGTGATCCAAGAACCTGAATTGGCCATAAATAAGGGTTCATCATAGTATGCAAGATCTAAAAATAAACCAAACGGTAAGCCAGGTAAATCAGCATTAATATTTGTACTTAATAACCAATCATCTGATTTTCCTGCTAAACTATTTACTTTAAATCCTCCATAGGTATTGGTGTTTTGCTGGGAAAGTAAGTTTTCAAAATTATTGATGTTTCGTCCTAAAAATACATGATCATATAAATAATCGGTGCTCCCTTGAATACCTCTTAGATAGAAACAAAATTCATTGCCTATATCTTGATAAAAATGATAGCCTCCAAAAAATCTAATCTTTAGTTTATCCCTTTTTTTATTGTATACATAAGTTAAATTGGAAGTTAATTGAATGTTGTTTACCAATGAACGAGATTCGTCAAGGCCATAAACATAATTTAACTTTAGTTGTTTAGGTTTTAAAAACTGTTTATTGCTTATTAAATATTCTACTGTCCCATAATAGCGCGTTGTTTGTTCTGTAGTTTGAGGATCAATCAACAAACCAGAAGGTATGTATTGATCTATTTTAAGGGCCCTTATTTTGATTGACTGACTTGGCGATGATCTTAAACTTTTGCCTTTTATTCTAAAATCTGAAGATAGTTCTTGTTTTATCCATCTATCTAAATTTGGAATTTGCTCAAATTTGGAATGATAGCTTTGTATATGGTACCTTAGACTTATTCTGGGTATAAAACTGTTCGTATTTATATTTTTAGTGAAGCTTCCGCTACCCACTAGTTGTCTGCTCCCAAAAGCATACATGGGGTTTAGCATCCATTCATTTTTCTTTTCTTTAATTCCCGTGTTGTAAAAAGCTATTCCCATCATGGCTTTATCATGAAAATTCCAACCAGTTATTGGCGTAAAATGTACTTGATTTTTATAGTTAGACTTGATATCGTAGGGTAATACTTTAAGGGAAATTGGTTTTATGTTTTTGACAATACCCTTTGTTCTAAATACATGATTTTTGAAGTTAAAGTCGGTAGTATTCATATTAAAATCTAATCCAAAGTGAGTGGGTGATGTTTTAGATGTTAAGACAAATGAAGTGTCTTTTTTAAAACCCTCTATCCATGTTTGATCATACGCATTTAATGTGTCATTTTCTCCTTTATTCAGATGGACAATATTGGTAGGTCCAGGAATTCCTCTGTTGTTTTTTAACTTAACTAAGTATTGTGATTCATTTAGCTTTTTAATCCTTTTTATATGATAATCTACTTTATCAGTTGTATTTACGTAATCATTAAAAAACCAGGATAGGTTCTTGTCGCTTTTTAATGAAAATACTTCCTCAAGATCATAGGGTTTAGGATGTTTAAATTTCCATTTATCAAAGTAAGTATGCATACAATTATCAAAAAGTTCTTCTCCTAAATAATCTTTAAGGTAATGAAATCCTATACCTGTTTTTGAATATACAATTCCACCATAATTCATAGAAGTAAATTCGGGTGAACCCATTTGCATAGGTTGATCATAATTTCTGCTTGCATTAAATTGATAACTAACCCGATGAACATCTTTATGTTGTATATCCAAGTTAATTTTACTCTTCCCAGTGGATAGATTTAATATATTTTCATTGCCATATTTTTCTTCGAAATACCTGATTTCTAAGTATGTGTTTAACCCCTCATCCATCCAAGCATGATCTCTTTCATTACTTCCTAAAATGCCGTAATACCAATTATGGCCTACTTCATGAATGATTACCGTCTCTAATCCATATTTATTGCCTGAAGAACCAATCACCGTTATGTTGGGGTATTCCATACCACCTCCTGCGCTGATGGTTCCGTCAACAGCGGTTACATGATTATATGGATACTCACCAACCCATTTTGAAAAGTAAAAAGTGGCATCGTTTAGGTATTCTATAGCGCTTGACCAAAGTTTAGCTTCATTGTTTGTAAAAAGAGCCCAAGTTTCAACGGTTCTTTCAGAAGAAGGGAGTTTTACTTCTCCCTTTAAAACATGGTATCTTTTGTCTGCAAACCATGCAAAATCATGAACATCATTTTGTATAAATCGTACCGTTTTATGCTGAGTGCTGGATTTTGGAAAACTCATATCCTTTTTACCTAATGAATCAGTGACGGGTAAACTATTTTCTTCTATTAGTTTTTCAGTAAGTGTTGCTTTTTTATTTAAAAACTCCACTTCTTCAGGGTTTTGTAAGTCACCAGTTGCCATCACAACATAATTATCAGGAAGGGTAATGCTTACATCATATTTCCCAAATTCAGAGTAAAATTCTCCTTGATTTAAGTAGGGTAGAGGGTGCCAACCATCTACATCGTAAACAGCAGGCTTAGGAAACCATTGGGTGATTTGGTAGGATTGGCCAATGTGGCCAAGCCTAGAAAATCTTCCGGAGGGTATTTTTACTCTAAATGGAGTAGTAATTACTATTGAATCCCCTTTTTTTAAGGAATTACTGAGGCTTAAAATAGCAATATCAATATGTTTATTACTTAACTTCCATTCAACAGCTTTACCGTCAACCTTAAATTCTAGGGAATCTATGTACCCTCTAGTGTAATTGGGAGCATATTTGATGTAAAGTTGACCGTCCTCTATTTTTTGTTTGCCTAATTCTGTGTCTATATTTTGGTAGGCATTAGGCCATAAGTGAATCACGATTGAATCCAAATGTTGGTTTGAGTTATTCGTATAAACGATCTTTTCAGAACCAAATAAAAAATGTTTTTTATCATCCAGTTTTACATCGATGTATGTATCTACTTTTTGCTGAAAGTACTTTTCCTGTGAAATGGTAGATTGATAAATTAAATTTAGGAGTAAGCAGGTAAATATGTGTAATGATTTCATGATCTCTTTAAAAGAAGACTAATTAAATATTTTGTAGAGGGATAAAAATCCACGTTTCAACAAAGGTCCTTTTTTAAATATACGTTTATTATATACATACCGATCAAAGAAAAATTTGGTGTAAACCGTTGAAGTTCCTGCACACTTATTATGGCCAAATTTTCTACCACCTGATTTTAAAAATACGTCTTTAGAACCCAATTTTTTCATGTTTTCATATGTGACAATACTATTTTCATATGGAACTACTTTATCTCCTTCGCAATAACACAACTGAGTAGGAGCTTTGGGTGACCAATTGCTTAACGCATTTATTAGAAGTAATTTTCTTAATTCAAAATTTGGGTCATTTTTATACCTTTTTACGAAACCTTCTTGTATCATATCAATAGGTTTTTCTGGTAGGTATTCATTGATGTTCCTTAATCTGTGTTGCCCATTATACATGTGTCTGGCTACTGAATCGTATGGTGGTTTAAAAATATTGTAAAATCGATTTTCACTAAATAAATCATATGCTGTATTTAAGCTTTTTAATAAATAGGGTAAATAAGCACTAAATGGGTATGGATGGTACATGACTTCTTCTTGAACTCCTCCCAAGTCGTATGGTCCTGACATTGGACTGCAGGCTTTAACTTTTAAATTAGGATAATCTCTTTCAATCACTTGTAATTGTGCCAAAGCAGCGTGGCCTCCTTGAGAATAGCCTGTAATATAAAGTTCATTTGATGCCGGTTTTCCCAAGTCGTTTAAAATTTCTTTACTTGATCTAATAAAATCAATTCCAGCATTTGCTTCAGATTCAATATGACAATACAAATGAGATTTTTCTCCTTCACCTAGACCAATAAAATCAGGTGAAATCACGTAGTATCCGTCCGTAGAAAACATCATGGCTAATATATTTTCCCCACTTAATTTTTTTGGAGCACCTTTTTTAATTCTTGTCCCGTGATTATAGACTAGTAATGGATGTTTCTTAGAATGATCTGGAACAAACATGCTCCCAGTTGCGATAATTTTTTTTCCATCAATCCATTTTGTAAAATACTTAACCCGATAAATTGTAATACCATGCTTGATGTTTACTATAGATCTTGGGATATTTTTTTGTTTCCAAATTATTTTCAGTGAATCTTTAGGGTAATACCCAATCTTGTTATATTCAATAAGTTGGCCAACAGCTGAAAGTGAAATAACTAACAGAAGGAGCAGACCAGTTAACTTAAATAATGATAAGATGGTGTAGCACTTATTCACTTACTAATTCTTTAACTTTTTGAGTAAGATCTTCACCCCGTAGATTATATGCTGCTATTTTATTCCCCTTGTCTAATAAAAAAGTACTAGGTATGCTTTCAACTCCATATTGTTTGGCAGCTGAAGAATACCATCCATTTAAGTCGCTAACATGAAATGGCCACGCTAAACGGTCGTTTTTAATAGCAGCTTCCCATAATTCAAGTTTTTGGTCAAGAGAAACACTAAAAACAGTAAATCCTTTTTTATTATATTGCTCATATAGTTGAACTACATTGGGGTTTTCTGCTCTACAAGGTCTGCACCAAGAAGCCCAAAAGTCAAGTAAAACAATCTGATCTTTTAAATCACTTAATTTGTATGTATTACCATCAGGGCTTTTCATGATGATGTCTGGAGCAATCTGACCAATTTCTAAACCAAGAGCTTTTCTTCTTTCTTTAGCCTCTTTTTCTCGCTGAATTTGAAGATTATTATTCCTTTCTTGTTGTTGAGCAAGTTGGATTAAATTTTCTACTTCTTTTAAATAAGAAGAGTTATCGTATTTGTCTACTATGACATTTTTAATTAAAAATATTTCTTCCAGAAACTGAACTGGGTTTAAGGACAGATCATTTAGCGTCATGAGTATTACCGGTGACTTCTTGTTAGCATGTATAAAGTCTTTTATGTAGGTATAAAATGTTTCTAATATTTCATTTTTCTTACTCTCCTCTGCTTCACTGTACATCTCAATAAAATGTACTCTTTTTTGAAAAAAATCATGCAGAAGGATGTTAGTTGAATCTTTATCAACTTTCATTTTAGTTACATCAAATTCATTCACATTTACTTCACATGTTCCAATGGGTTTTGCAATGAAGACAAAACATTTATTGGTGTTTTCTCCACACCAGTAAACATGGTGTTTTTCATTATGAAAGTTGAATGTATGTTTACCTGAACTATTGAAAGAAGAATCTGATGTAATAAATTGCCCATCTTTATATTCAAAAATATAAAAAGGGTTTGGGCTGTTTGTACTTACTGTTAAAACATACTCATCTACTTTACTACAAGAACAAATGAATACAATTAAAATGATGAATAATCTTTTCATTGATTGTCAATGAGCTGATTTATTAGTTTTGCTGTTAACTTAGGATCAGCAGTTCCTTTTGTTGCTTTCATGATTTGACCCATAAAAAAACCAGTCAATTTCTTTTCTCCTTCTTTAAATCGCTTAGTTTCTTCGGGGTTATCCTTAAAAATTTGTACAATTACGGTACTTAAATCATCTTCATTAGACTGACTAATCCAATTGTATTTTTCTGCAATTGAGCTAGGACTTTCAGCAGGATGTTCAATCATTTTTGGGAATACTTTCTGTGATGCTAGTGAATGACTAATCTTATTCTCATCAATTAGTTTTATTAATTCTCCAATATATGCTGGTTTAAGTTCAAGTTCATTAATGGTTTTAGCCTGTTGATTTAAATGGGACTTAATGTTTACCATAACCCAGTTAGCTGCTGATTTATAATTCGTTGTAAAATTCAAAATATCCAAAAAATAAAGTGCTATTTCCTTCTGCTCTAAAAGCACTAATGTATCATAAGATGAGAGGTTAAATTTAGTTGTGAATTTATCGTACAAGTCATTCGGAAGAGGAGGCATTTCATTCTGAATTTTGGATAGTTGATCTTTGGTGATTTTAATGGGGTTAAGATCAGGCTCTGGAAAATAACGGTAATCGTGAGCTGCTTCTTTTTTTCGCATAGCTATGGTTTCTCCACTAGGCGCATCATAAGTACGAGTTTCTACTTCAACTTTTTTCTTTTCTTCTAGTAATGAAGCATGTCGGCAAATTTCAAAGTCAATTGAACGTTGGACATTTCGTATAGAATTTAAATTTTTTATTTCCACTCGTTTACCAAATTGATGACTTCCTTTAGGCATAATGGATACGTTTACATCACAACGCATACTGCCTTCTTCCATGTTTCCATCACAAATGTCAAGGTATCTAAGTAATTTCCTGATTTCAGTAACGTATTGATACGCTTCTTCTGATGACTTTAAAACAGGTTCCGTCACAATTTCTAATAACGGAACACCAGCCCTGTTTAAGTCAATAAGTGTATTAAGGGGATCGAGGTCGTGCGTACTTTTTCCTGAATCTTCTTCCATGTGAATTCTAGTCAATTCAACCTCTTTCTTTGTTCCATCTTGAAGGCGAATTAATACGCTTCCATTTCTGCAAACTGGAGTTTTGTCCTGTGTTATTTGGTACCCCTTTGGTAAATCTGCATAGAAATAGTTCTTTCTATCAAAGTGCATTTCTTCTGTAATATCACATTTACATGCTAATCCCAATTTGATGGCATGGTTTAGCACTTCGGCATTAAATTTTGGTAATGTTCCTGGATGACCTAAGGAAACAGCAGAAGTCAAAGAATTGGGAATGTGACCATACTCATTTAAATCTCCGCAGTAAGCTTTACTTTTTGTTTTTAGCTGAGCATGGATTTCAATTCCGATAACTGGCTCATATTTTTCTAAAGCTTTATTAATTTCCATTTTACAGACGTTCAAATAGCTGCTTAACCATTTTCGTTAAAATAAGCTCCGCTTTTGAAGCTACTTTTTGTACATCTTCATGAGTTACTTCAACAATTTTTCCCGGTACTCCAAGATCGGTAATAACCGATACACCAAAACAAGGAATCCCCATGTGTCTAGCCGCAATAACTTCAGGAACTGTACTCATGCCAACAGCATCAGCACCAATATTTCTGACATACATATATTCTGCAGGAGTTTCTAGCGTGGGTCCTGAAAGCCCTGCATAAATTCCTTTTACTACATGAATATTCATTTCAGCAGCTACATTTTCAGCTTCTTTTAAGATATCTTTACTGTAGGCTTGACTCATGTCTGGAAAACGAGGGCCTAGTTCATCTAAATTGGGTCCCATTAAAGGATTAGTTGGGAATAAATTAATATGATCGGAAATTAACATGATATCGCCTATTTCAAATGAAGGGTTAACACCTCCAGAGGCATTGCTGACCATAAGTTTCTCAATGCCTAAAAATTTCATTACTCTAACGGGAAAAACCAATTCATTCATGGTGTATCCTTCGTAAAAGTGAAATCTACCTTGCATAGCCACTACGTTTTTGCCACCAAGTTTCCCAAAAATAAGTTGACCTTTATGTCCTTCCACTGTAGATACTGGGAAATTTGGAATTTCTTCGTAGGGGATTGCATGGATGGTATCAATTTCATTTACAAGCCCACCTAGTCCAGTTCCTAAGATGATACCTATCTCAGGGCTAACATTGGTTTTTTCTTTAAGAAAATCAGCTGTTTGTTTAATTGCCTCTAGCATACTCAATTATTTTTTTATCAAATTTATCCTTATTCCAATGAAAATCAATACTTAATTTCAAAAAGAATAAAGGTGCGGATATGAGTTCATTAAATTCTTCCAGTTTTTGAGCATCCTTTTCAGTAGTTAGTATGATAGCGTCCTGGTTATCTTTATAGGAGGATAAAATCAAATTAATATCTTCCTCTTTGTACTTATAATGATCTGCGTATTTATGATTTAAGATTGTACAATTTAAATTTTCTAAGAACGTAATTATTTGACTTTGATTAGCAATACCCGTTACAAGAATTATTTTCTTGTTGCGTAAATAGGAGATATCCTTTTCTTCGTTGTTAAAAATGGAACAAATACCATCATATTTCAGAAAGGTAAAATAAATATCACATGCTACATTTAATTTGTTAGAAAATGATTGTCCTTCAATTTGGGTTAACTTTTCAGGACACTTGGTAACAATGACTAAATCTGCTCTGTCTTTATTTTTTCTGGATTCTCTTAGTTCACCAACAGGTAATAGTGCATCTGAAAAAATAGGTCTATTAAAATCAACTAATAATATATTTAACCCTGGTTTGATAGAGCGATGTTGGTAGGCATCGTCTAGCAATATACAGTCAATATCTTCAAATTGATCCATCAGCTTGAGTACTCCATTCACTCTGCTGTGATCTACTGCTACAATATTTTCGGGAAAGTTTTTTTTAATCATCAGCGATTCGTCTCCTACAAATCTGGATTTTGAGGATGATTCAACCAACGTAAAGTGGTTTGTATCCCTCTTGTACCCCTTTGATAAAAATGCAGGATTTAATGATTTGTTTAGTACATTTCCTATATACATAATGTGGGGAGTTTTTCCAGTACCGCCAACGGTGATGTTTCCTATGTTTATAAGAGGTAAATCAAAAGAAACAGATCTAAGCCAGTTGAGATTATAGAAAAGATTTCTTAGCCCTGTTATGCTCCAAAAGAGCACACTTAATGGAAATAAAAGCCATTTGAACCACTTCATTCAATTATATTTGAAATATATGCCTTAGATATGAAAGTCAAAGATGTAACAAATTATTTAGAAACCATAGCACCACTTCAATTACAAGAGGAATATGATAATGCTGGTCTTATTATTGGAAATGGAGATGATCAAATAAAAGGTGTTTTGATATGTTTAGATGTCACGAACGAAGTACTTAACGAAGCTATTAACACAAATTGTAATCTAATTATTGCTCATCATCCACTTATTTTTTCGGGTTTAAAGAAAATAAACGATACTGGTTACCCGTCCTCATGTGTTTACAAAGCTATACAACACGCAATAAATATTTATGCTATTCATACCAATTTAGACAATGTATCTCAAGGTGTAAATGGAAAAATAGCAGATATATTGAATTTGAATGGTAGACAAATTTTAAAGCCTTTAAATAATCTCCTTAAGTTGGCAGTTTATGTACCTAACGATCACCTTGAAAAAGTAAGAAATGCAGTTTTTGAAGCGGGAGCCGGTCATATTGGTTTATACAGTAATTGTAGTTTTTCATCCGCTGGTGAAGGGACGTTTCTTCCCAATGATGGTTCCAATCCATTTTCTGG
>JAYPLD010000047.1:0-3406 GCA_038129265.1 Crocinitomicaceae bacterium | reverse complement strand
GGAAGCTTTTTACTTGCTAATGCAATTTCAAAAAAAGCGGATATTTTCATTACTTCAGATTTTAAATATCACCAGTTTTTTGATGCAAATGATCAGATTTTAGTAGCTGATATTGGACATTATGAATCAGAGCAATTTACAATTGACTTAATAGGTGACATATTAATCAAAAAATTTACTAATTTTGCCATCCGTTTGACTTCAGTCAACACGAATCCAATTAATTATTTTTAAAGATGGCAAGAAAAAAATATTCACCAGAAGAAACATTAAGAGCGTTATACAACCTACAATATATTGATTCACGAATTGATCGAATGAGAGAGGTAAGAGGAGAATTACCCATGGAAGTTAAGGACCTAGAGGATGAAATGGAAGGGTTAAATAAAAGGGTAGAAAAAATTGAGGAAGAAATGGCTGAAGTGAATCATTTAATTCTGGAAAAGAAAAATATCATTGAGGAGTCAAAGTCAACCATCAAAAAATACGAAGAACAACAAAAAAATGTTAGAAATAACAGAGAATTTGATTCGTTAAATAAGGAGATTGAATACCAAGAATTAGAAGCTCAATTAGCAGAGAAGAGAATCAAGGAAAACCTATTAAAAATTGACAATAAAAAAGAATTGCTAGAGGAAGTAAAATCTCAATTTACGGCTAAAGAGGAGGCTCTTGATGCTAAGAAAAAAGAATTAACTGAAATCGTAGCTGAAACTGAAAAAGAAGAGAAAATCTTACTAGAAGAATCAGAAAAGGCTTCTAAATCTATAGATGACAGACTACTAAGGGCTTATAAAAGAATTAGAGGAGCATCTAAAAATGGGTTAGCTGTTGTTCCTGTTGAAAGAGGTGCTTCTGGAGGATCTTTTATCAAGATACCACCTCAAATACAATTGGATATTGCTGCTAGAAAAAAGATTATAGTAGACGAACACAGCGGAAGAATTTTAGTTGATGCTGAATTAGCTGAAGAACAAAACACAAAAATGTCAAGGAAACTCAATCGAGTTTTAAAGGCGTAAAAATTACTAACTGTAATTTTCGATTTCATTTTATTTGATATTTTCGCTTCAGATAAAAATTTTGTTGCATGTCAAAGAAGGGTTTAGTCAAAAGAAGTGAAGATTTCTCTAAGTGGTATAATGAATTAGTTTCAAAGGCCGACCTTGCCGAGCACTCCGATGTCAGAGGGTGCATGATCATAAAACCTTACGGATATGCCATTTGGGAGAAGATCAAGGAACAACTAGACCAGATGTTCAAGGACACTGGCCACCAAAACGCATATTTTCCGTTATTTATTCCTAAATCCTATTTAAGTAAGGAAGCAGATCATGTGGAAGGATTTGCAAAAGAATGCGCAGTGGTTACCCACTATCGATTGAAAAATGCGGACGATGGACAAGGAGTTGTGGTTGATCCTGAAGCTAAGTTAGAAGAAGAGTTAATAGTAAGGCCTACCTCGGAAACCATTATTTGGAATACATACAAAAAATGGATCCAATCTTACAGAGATCTCCCCATATTAGTAAATCAGTGGGCCAATGTAGTTCGATGGGAAATGAGAACCCGTTTGTTTCTCCGAACGGCTGAATTTTTATGGCAAGAAGGTCATACAGCTCATGCTACCAAGCAAGAGGCTATAGATGAAACGGAACAAATGCTAAATGTGTATGCTGATTTTGTAGAAAATCATATGGCTATCCCTGTGTTAAAAGGAATTAAATCCGCCAATGAGCGTTTTGCTGGTGCTGAAGAAACATATTGTATTGAAGCGTTAATGCAAGATGGCAAGGCACTTCAAGCTGGAACTTCTCACTTTCTAGGTCAAAATTTTGCTAAAGCTTTTGATGTCAAATTTGCTGATAAAGATGGAGAGCAAAGGCATGTTTGGGCTACTTCCTGGGGAGTATCTACACGTTTAATGGGGGCCTTGATCATGACCCATTCTGATGATTTAGGTCTGGTGTTGCCACCAAAATTAGCCCCTATACAGGTAGTCATAGTACCTATTTATAAAAACCAAGAACAACTTGATGCCATTTCTGAAAAGGCAAATTCGATTCTATTGTCTTTAAAAACTGCGGGGATTACTGCTAAGTTTGATGATGATGACAGTAAAAAACCTGGATGGAAGTTTGCTGAATATGAAATGAAAGGGGTTCCCATCAGAATCGCTATCGGACCTAGAGATCTTGAAAATAGTACGGTGGAATTAGCTAGAAGAGATGATTTAAGCAAAGAATCTGTAGCCATTGATCAATTAGTTGATCATGTTCAACAAACACTCACTGATATGCAAACGAAGCTCTACGAGAAGGCAAAAGAGTTTACCCATCGAAATACAAGAACCGCAAATAATATTGAAGAGTTAAAAGCAATTTTAGACGAAGATGGTGGTTTTGTAGAAGGCTATTGGAATGGAGATGCGGAAACAGAGCAAAAAATAAAGGATTTAACAAAGGCTACAATAAGGTGCATTCCGCTTGGTGATCACGCTAAAGGCGAGTGCATTTTAACAGGTGAAGAGGGGGCTCAAAAAGTAGTATTTGCTAGAGCTTATTAAAATTTAATCTATGGATCACAATAAAAATCAAGATTTACTCTTTGAATTGATCAAGGATAAAAGTGTACTCAAGCAAGATGTTTTCAATAACATAATCCTCAATTTCAAGATTTTAAAAAATGTATTGAAGGAGGTTGGAGACGATTTGAAAGATAGAATGTCAAAAGTTGATGACAGAGTTGTAATTGAATATAAAGATTCAGGTGAATTTGAAGCTCAGTTAAGAGTTTCAGGTGATTTATTGGTATTTCAAATGCACAGTAACGTATTTAAGTTTGCTATGCATAATAGTTTGTGGAAAAGCAGTTATCTAGAAGAAAATCCAAATAGAGGTTTCTGTGGATTAATTAATATTTATAATTTTTTGAATGATTCATTTAAATACAACAGAGGTCATGATTTAGGTTATTTAATTGGTCGCATTTTTATAAATCATGAAAATCATTTCATGGTTCAAGGTAAAAGACAATTGGGATTTTTGTACAATGATTTCATTCACTCGACAGTAGATAAAGATAAATTAAAATCAATTGTGCAGTCTGCCATTTTGTATTCGCTAGATTTTGATTTATTGGTGCCTTCGTATGATCTGGTAAAAGAAGTCACGGTTGATCAAGTAAGGCAGGTAAGTGATACCTTAAAACTTAGAACTGGAAAGCGTTTAGGTTTTGTATTTGAAAAAAATAATGATGAAGTAGAGTCTTAATCCTTAGATTTAAAAGCAAATTTATTTTGAGTAACTGAAAAAAAAACTAAATTTGCAAACCATTAAGTAAAATGGCCCGTTCGTCTAGGGGTTAGGACGCCAGGTTTTCATCCTGGAAACAGGGGTTCGATTCC
>JAYPLD010000046.1:9961-16306 GCA_038129265.1 Crocinitomicaceae bacterium | reverse complement strand
ATCAAATAATCTGCCTTTAAATCATCGATTTTATAGTGTGAGCATAAATACTGCTTAAAATCAAGGTATGATTCAAATTTGGGTTTAAAATTACCATCAATGGAGATATTTTGTGTTTTACAAGTTTCCTTTGAAAAAATCAAATCTACAGCTCTTTTAGCCATTAATCGGTAGCCTGTAAGTTTTCCTCCTGCTATAGTAATCATTCCAGTACTGGAGATGAAAATTTCATCTTTTCTTGAAATTTCAGTACTTGCTTTTCCTTGTTCCTCAATTAAAGGACGTAAGCCAGCCCAAGAGGAAATGATATCACTATTTTCAATACGCTGTTCAGGAAAAGTAGCATTTACTCCATTAATAAGGTAATTAACTTCTTCTTTTGTAATATTTATATCATCTTTATTTCCCTTGTAATCATCATCGGTTGTACCAATATATGTGGTTTTTCCTCTAGGTATAGCAAAACACATTCTTTCATCTTCAAGATGATAATAAACAGCATGCTGTAAAGGGAGAACAGCTTTTGGAACAACAATATGTATTCCCTTAGAGAGGCGTATTTTAGATTGAAATTTCTCCTTTTCTAATAATCTAGTCTGATCTGCCCATGGACCTGTTGCATTAACTACGTGTTTACTTTGGAAAGTTATTTTTTCATTAAGTACATGGTCAATACAACTAATTTCGAAGTGATCTTTTTTTTCAATTTTTTCAACTTCCATGTAATTTAGGCTATTTCCATCATATTGATTGGCAGTTTTGAGAATGCTCGTGGTTAATCTGGCATCATCTGTTCTGTATTCGGCATATAACCCCCCACCAATTAAATTATGAGTATTGATTCTTGGTTCTATTGCAATGGTTTCCTCTTTTGACAATATTTTTCTACGATCTATTTTTCTCACTTTAGCCAATAAATCATAGATTTTAAGCGCAATACTTAATTGCCATTTTTTAAATCCTTTACCCTTATATAAAGGTATCAGCATTTTTTCTGGCCTAACAAGATGTGGTGCATTTTGGAAAGCAATATTTCGCTCTTTTCCCACATCACTAACCATCTTGACTTCCAAGTTTTTCAAATATCGTAATCCACCATGAATCAGTTTGGTTGATTTACTAGAAGTTCCTGAAGCGTAATCATTTTTTTCAATGAGTAAGCATTTTTTACCACGTGAAGAGGCATCAAGTAATATACCTGCTCCTGTAATTCCTCCTCCAATGATGATGAGATCAAAAAGTTGATTTTTGTGATCCTTAATAAATATAGATCTATTCTTTAAACTGATCATTATTCTTTAATATCATAGTGATTTAGTAAGGTCTGAATAGCCCTATTCCAACTTTTAATTTTTTTATTAATCTTATCGGAGGGGTTAGGTGTAAATAGGAATTTTTTGTCTTCACTATTTTGATTGAAAAAATCATTTTTATACCCTGCTAATAGAGCTGCTCCAAGAGCAGTAGATTCAATCATACTTGGTCTGGATACGTTACAATTTAGTACATCTGCTTGAAATTGCATAAGGAAATTGTTTTCACATGCTCCCCCATCTACAGCAAGAGTAGTTAGTTTCAAGTTAGCATCTTTTTCCATAGCAATTAGCACATCTCTTGTTTGAAGTGCGAGAGATTCAAGAGCCGCTTTGCAAATTTCCTTAGTTCCTGAATTCCTTGACAATCCAAAAATAGAACCCTTAACATTCATATTCCAGTGTGGAGCTCCTAAGCCAGAGAATGAAGGAACGAAAATAACATCCTCATCCTTTGTTTCATTAGCTAATTGTTCTGTCTCAGAAGCATGCGTTATTATTTTTAAGGCATCTCTTAGCCACTGTATGGCTGCACCTGCAATAAATACGCTACCCTCAAGAGCATAACTTACTTTTCCATTTATAGACCATGCAATAGTAGTAAGCAAACCATTTTGACTTGAAATTACATTTTCTCCCGTATTGAGCAGCATAAAACAACCCGTTCCGTATGTGTTTTTTGCCATTCCAACTTCATAGCATTCTTGACCAAATAAAGCGGCTTGCTGGTCTCCTGCTACTCCTAGTATGGGGATGTTGACACCGTTGAATTTCCAATTGCCAAATTCATCAGCACTTTCTTTCAGCTCTGGCAAAATTTGACTAGGAACTTTGAATAAGGATAATAATTCTGAATCCCATTTAATTTCTTTTATGTTCAATAATTGAGTTCTGGAAGCATTTGTAAGATCCGTGAAGTGATTTCCGGTTAAATTCCAAATTAACCAACAATCTATAGTGCCAAAGAGCAAATTATTATTGGATAATAATTCATCACATTCGGGTACATGTTGTAATATCCAATGAATTTTAGTGGATGAAAAATAAGAATCTACAACAAGTCCTGTTTTTTCTTTTATGATTTCTTCTTTGCCTTCTTTGATTAATGTATTACAGAATTCTGATGTCCTGTTATCTTGCCAGACTATAGCATTATAAACAGGTTTCCCCGTGGATTTATCCCAAAGTACGGTTGTTTCTCGTTGATTAGTAATGCCAATACTTTCAATTTCATCAGCTTTAATGCCCGATTTTTCAATAACCTTTTTTAAGGTAAAAAGTTGGGTTTCTAATATTTCTATGGGATCGTGTTCAACCCAGCCATTTTCTGGCATTATTTGGCTAAATTCTTTCTGCTCAGTATGTAATATTTTTTTATTTCTATCGAATAAAATCGATCTACAACTTGTGGTACCTTGATCCAGTGAAATGATGTATTTTTTCATGTTATCATGGATTATTTACCCACTTCGAATTATAATTACATGACTGATATAAGGGATCAATAAAAACATAAGTTGACTTAGCAGTTTTTTGAACCCATTTATCCATGGTAATCATTTGTTTTTGGGATAATGCATATTGTTGTATAAACTCGTAATCATCATTCAAGTTAGCCATATGTGGTGATGTTCTATCTATTAATTTAAAGATTCTATACCCGATATTGCCGCTAGGATCTTCGTAGTATTGTGGACTTGAAATTTCGTCAATTTCAAGGTTTGAAATGGCAAAGAACAAGGTTTTATCTATGGTTTGCATGTCCCAATAGGCCTCACCTGTGGCTTCATTGAATACAATTCCATTGCTCTTGTTATTTTCTTTGTTAGCGTATTTTGTTACGGCATTATCCCAGCTCAAATTACCATCGGCAATTTCAGAAGCGATTTGATCTAAGTTTTGTTTTATGGAAATAAGATCTTTGTCAGCTATTTTATTTTTTATTAAGATGTGAGAACCATAGTATTGCTCACCTCTCCTTTTTTCGACTTTTAAAATGTGATAACCGTAAGGGCTTTCAAAAACTTCTGAAACGGTATTTAGTGGAATGGTATACGCTAAAGCATCAAATTCAGGTACAAAATCTCCTCTGTCCACCCAACCAAAGTTTCCTCCAGCCACTTTTGTGCCAGGATCTTCGGAATAAAATTCTGCTGCCACTGAAAATGAAATTTCGTTTGAAATAATTCGATCTCTTATATTATTGAGTCTGTTTTTAGTTTCGCTTTTTTGTTGATAAGATAATGCTGGTGCAAGAATGATTTGTGAGACCTTAACCTTGCTATTTATGAAAGGAATACTATCCGCAGGTATTTCTCTAAAATAAGTGCGAACCTCTTTTGGACTAACTACAATATCACCAATAATTTCTTGTTGCATTTTTTGGGCTTTCATTTTATCTTCGATTTGAACATAAAATTCATCTCTAATTTCTTGGACAGATTTCCCGTAGTACTCTTCTAACTTATCTATACCACCTATTTGTGCTGAGAAATATTGAATACGTTGGTCGAGTTCACTTTTGACCATTTCTTCAGTTACCTCAACACTGTCAATTTCAGCTTGATGTATGAGAAGTTGTTGAAGCATTAGCTCTTCCAATAAATAGCAATCCATAGTTGAAGAAATTTCCATCCCTTGTTGTGCAAGTTGCATCTTCTGACTTTGAACTTCAGAAAATAATATTGGTTTTTCTCCAACAACTGCAATGACCTTATCTATGATTTCTTGGTTATAAGCTAAGTTAGAAATGAGCAATGAAAGTATACAGCAAATGAGAGATTTTATCATGAAAATTTATCTATTTTTTTATTTTTCAGCGCATCTTCATACACGTCTAATCTTAACTTTTTTCTAAGTTGATTAGCTCTTTGATTTAAGATGATGCTCTTTATTTTTTCTTTTTCAAAACTCATTGGAGAAGTCCCATCTTTAATCAAATAATCATAAATATTTACAAAAAACATTTCTTCTTCTGATTCTAATATGACTTTTTTCTTTTTTTTGATGAAATATATTTTTGTAAACTTTTCGAGTTGTGGAACTTGTTTTAATAAGTCATCATAATAGATCCATTCATCGGGATTGTAATAGAATGAATTAGCTTCTTTCTGTGCCACAGCCATTAAATCATCAATCATTTTTTCATTGTAAATATGATAATGCTTTTTAAACTCCTTAATTTTTTTTGAATTCTTAGGTACTTTAACATATAAGCATTTAACAACATAATCATTTAACACGAAGTCATCCAAATGGTTATTATAATAATCTTGAATCTCAAATGAATTAATATTGGTATCAAGTCTTTTATTGACATAAAATTGCTCAAACTCGTGGGATATCAATGAAAGTTTATATTTCTTCATTTTCTTTTCAACTTCCCTCACCTCATTGGGGATTAATTCTTCCGCTTTTTTGGTAATCAGATGATCTACTATCCAGTTATGAATGTAGTTCTCCACGAAAACCAAACTATCCTCTGCATCTAAATTGATAGGTATTTCACTGATTAAATCGTTCTTAGTTAATTGGATTTCACCCACCTTAGCTAGTGGTGGCTCAATATTTTTTTCCTCACAAGAAAGAAAAGTGAAGAATGTAATGGTTAATGCTAATGGAAGTCTAAAATTCAACGATTTGGTTTTTCCTTAATGCTGTAGAGCGCATCGTAATTTACACTTATTTCATTCTCCGATCTTAATTTTTTAATCCATTCTTTTTCCAAGTGGTTTTGATAAGCGGAAACAATGATACCCTCTGCTTCGTTCAGTAATTTATTTCTGGAATCTAATTTTTCATAAACGTTGAGAATAATATATTTTTCATTCGCCTTTATGGGTTTATTTAACCCAAAATTAAGTTCATCATAAGATGTATTGAAATCGTTGAAGTTATCTATCGTCATTTTATCTATTTCTACCTTCAAATTGTCTTGGTTTACTATTTTTTGAATAGAATCGTAATTTGTTTTTTTATTCAGTAGCTTATATATTTTTTTAGCTGTTTTTTTATCTAATGTCGTATAAATTTCGGTCTTGGCTCTGTTAGGATATTTCCATGTGTCTTGATTTTTTTCATAAAAGGATTTAAGGCCACTCGTGTCTTTAATGGCTTTGCTCCAAATCATTTGATCAGAGATATCAAATAAAAGAATGCCGTCTCTGTATTCTTTTAACAAGGCTTTAAATTCAGGGTATTTAAATGGAAGTTGTGTCTTTTCGTATTCAATTAGATTTAAATTTAAAAATTGATTATACTTTTCATAAATAAGCTTAATATCACTCCTATATTTTCCAAGCTGTTTTGATGTGTTAGACAGGTATACAATGAAATCTTTGTATGTGAATTGATTTTCTGTAAAATCTACTATTACTTTATCTATACTTTTTGGCTTAGTGTTTTTTTGAATATCTAACGAGTCAAAATATTTATTGGCTAATATCTTTTGAACCGTTTTAGGATCGAATGTTTCTTTTAGAGAGTATGTAATTTTCAGTGAATTGATGAAAGAGGATCGAGTCTTTTGAGCTCTAGCATCTTTTTGTATTTTGTTTTTTAATTCATATCGAAGGTCTTCATATGATTTCAAATCCTCAAAGTCTAATCTCTTAACAATATGCCAACCATTTGGAGTTTGAAATGGTTTAGAAATTTCATTGTTTGATGTTAAACTAAACACCGCATTTTCAAATGATGGATACACATTACCACCAGATGTAATCCACCCTAATTCACCCCCTTTTTGAGCTGATTTACGATCGTTTGATGATTCTTTTGCTAATTCTTCAAATGATCCACCGTTCATAACAGCTGAATAAATAGCATCAATTTTTTCTTTGGCATTATTGCAGTCACTCTGTTTTTTTGAGTCACAAACAATCATAATGTGAGCAGCTTTTACTCTTCCTTTTGCTTTACGTAGTTGATGAGGTTTTACGAGATGATATCCAAATCTAGTTCTTACAATAGGAGATACTTTACCAATTGTTGTGGTATAAGCTGCATTTTCAAAAGGATAAACCATTTTAAA
>JAYPLD010000046.1:0-9861 GCA_038129265.1 Crocinitomicaceae bacterium | reverse complement strand
CCATTCAACTCATTTACAAATTTCTCCATGGTATCTAGCCCTAATTTTTCAGCGGCTAAAACTTTTAGTTTGAAATTGATAAATAAGTCTATGTACTCATCTAGGTCTTCTTTGGTAGCTAATTTTTCTTTTTTATTCTTCCAGTAAATTTGTTCAAATTCAGATCGGTAAACTTTGTTGCCGTTTATGGAAAGTATGTCTTGTTCTTGAGAATAAAAGTTAGCGCAAATAAATACAATTGAAAATAACCAGGTCAGTTTCATTCTATAAAGTTTAATGATTTATCTAAGGTTGTAATTTGGAGCTTCTCTTGTAATGGCTACATCGTGTGGATGACTTTCAACCATACCTGATTGAGTTATTTTTACAAATTTTGCCCCTTTTAATGAATCTAAATTTTCTGCTCCGCAGTACCCCATACCAGCTCTTAATCCGCCAATTAGTTGATGCATGACTTCCTTTAACGTACCCTTGTATGGAACTCTTGCAGAAATACCTTCAGGTACTAATTTTTTAATGTCATCTTCATTTTCCTGAAAATAACGGTCTTTGGAACCTTTTTGCATAGCTTCAAGAGATCCCATTCCGCGATAAGACTTGAATTTCCTCCCTTCGTAAATAATAGTTTCTCCAGGGGATTCTTCAGTTCCTGCAAACATGGATCCCATCATGACGCTACTTGCACCAGCAGCTAGAGCCTTAGGTATATCACCAGTAAATCTAATTCCTCCGTCTGCAATTACTGGAATTCCAGCATCTTTAAGTGTATTGGCCACATTCATGATAGCAGATAATTGTGGCATACCCACACCTGCAATTACTCTGGTGGTACATATTGAACCAGGACCAATTCCAACTTTAATCCCGTCAGCACCTGCGTGTGCTAAATCTTTTGCGGCATCACCTGTAGCGATGTTTCCTACAACTACATCCAAGTTTTTAAATTTCTTTTTAACTTCTTTTAAAAGTTGAATAACCCCTTTAGAATGACCGTGAGCGGTGTCAATTACAATAGCATCAACGCCTGAATTCACTAAGGCTTCAATCCTTTCGAAAGTATCCTTTGAAACACCTACAGCTGCTGCTACTCTTAATCTTCCAAACTCATCTTTGCAACTCAATGGATGCTGTTTTACTTTGATAATATCTTTAAAAGTGATTAAGCCAACTAATTTGTTTTCATTATCAGTAATTAGTAGTTTTTCAATCTTGTGCTGTTGCAAAATGTTTTCAGCTTTAATAAGGTCAACATCCTCCTTGGCAGTAACTAGATGATCTTTAGTCATTACTTCACTCACTTTTTTCTTTAGATTTTTTTCAAACCTTAAATCTCTATTTGTTACAATGCCAATAAGCTTTTTAACGCTATCCACCACAGGAATTCCGCCAATTTTATATTCAGCCATCAGGGAAAGAGCATCACCAATAGTAGCGTTTTGATCTACTGTAATAGGGTCTAAGATCATTCCACTTTCCGATCTTTTAACTTTTCTTACTTCTTTTGCTTGATGCTCAATAGACATGTTTTTGTGGATAACACCGATTCCACCTTGTTGAGCTATTGATATGGCTAGCTCATGTTCAGTAACCGTATCCATAGCTGCTGATACGATAGGAGTGTTTATTTTAATGTTTCTTGAAAAGTAAGTTGAAAGCGTAACTTGATGAGGCAAAATTTCAGAGTATGCTGGAACGAGAAGCACATCGTCATAAGTGAGACCTTCACCAATAAATTTTTGTTTATTTTCTTCAATCATATCATAAAGTTGGGCAAATTTAGCAAAATCAATGTATTCCTGCACTTACCCAAGTACTTTTAAGATTAGTTTAACATATGTGGATTTTATAGTTTATTTTTAACCTAGCTTTTTTACTTTCGCAGCGAATTGAAAAAAATTATTTACATACTATTCATTTTTCTTAATCTAAACACGCTTAATTCAAGTGCACAATCTGATGCTTTATACAGTCAGTATATGTTTAATCAATTTACTATCAACCCTGCATATGCAGGTTCTAGAGATGCATTAAGTAGTGTTCTGTTGTATAGAAGCCAATGGACTGGATTAGAAGATGCACCCAAAACAGTTAATGTTTCTGCTCATTCACCTTTTCATAGAAAAAATATGGCTTTGGGTGTTAATTTCATGATGGATGAATTAGGCCCTACTAAAGTTCAGTCTGTACAGGGTACTTATGCATATCACATAAAAACGAATTTTGGTGATTTTTCAATGGGGGTTCGAAGTGGCATAATTTCGGTGCAAAATAATCAGGGTGATTTAAACTTTTACAATGATCAATTGTATGGAAACAATACCATGATTAGCGCAGTTATTCCCAATGTAGATTTTGGAATGTATTTTTTTACGGATATGTTCTATGCTGGAGCTAGTGCTAGTCATTTGTTAGAAGACAATTTTACATTGAATAATAACAGACAAGATAGTTTATCTAGTTTTGAACTTCAGCGCTACTTTAATTTGGCTTCTGGTGGAGTATATGAGATCAATCAGAATATATTATTTAAACCGTCATTTTTAATTAAATTTTCACCTCTTAGCCCCATTAACTATGATTTGAATGCAAGTTTACTACTGAAAAAAGTATTATGGGTAGGCTTTTCTTATCGTTCAACTCAAAATCTAGTTTGTCTGTTTGAAATCAACATTACTGATCAAATGAGGTTTGGATATAGTTATGACTATGATTTTAGCGCAGTGAGGACAACAAGTTCTGGTTCGCATGAAATATTCATTGGTTTTGATCAGTTGTTGAATAAAAAGGTATCTAATGTATCACCAAGATTTTTTTAATGAATAAATGGACTAGGCCTATATTGTTTTCATTTTTTCTGATTACGACCACTAATCTCTTTTCCCTAGAAAGAGATTCCCTGAGGGTTAAAAAAGAGCGAATTTTTGAAGTGTTTGAAACATTCGGATTAAACTCAACCTATTCCGATATTTCTCCTGTTTTCTTTAACACAGAACTGGTGTTCTGTTCTAATCGAGAATGGAATAAAAACACATATGGGATGTCTGACTGGAGTGAGACAAATCATTACAATATTTTCAGGTCATCTGTAAATTTTACTACAGTCGATTCAGTAGCTTTTGAAAAAGTAAAAATTTTCAATCACTTTTTAGTGTCTCATTTAAATGTGGGTCCCATTACCTTTGACAAAGCTTTTAAAAATGCGGTATATGTTGAAAATGAATATGTTGGTAAAAACAAGAGGAATGGAGATAACAACTTGAATGTTCAATTATATAGTTTGGTCATAGAGGACGGGAAACTAAAGGATAAAGAAAAATTAATTTTTTGTAATTCAAAATACAATTATTCACATCCAACCCTTTCTGATGACGGTAAGTTGCTGGTTTTTTCCTCAGACATGCCATGTAAGCATGAAGGATTAAATTTATTTTATTCTACAAAAGAAGAAGGGGAGTGGTCTAAGCCTAAACCGTTGGAAGGTATAAATAGTGATGCTAATGAAATATTCCCTATGATTGAAGGCAAAGATTTATATTTCTCTTCCAATGGCTATGACACAAAAGGAGGCTATGATTTATTTGTAGCTCATAAAGTTGATAGTTCAGATAATATTTCAGATCAATGGTCCAATCATTTCAACCTGGGAGGAAACATAAATTCTGAGCAAGATGATTTTGGCATTGTTTTCAATGTGGATGGATCTACGGGTTATTTTGTGTCCGACAGAAATGATACCATTCAGGATCAAATAAATGATGATGATATTTTTTCATTTGAAATGATTGAAAAAGCCATTTTTAATAATGAATTTCAAAATTTATCAGGAAAGTTTGAATATTTCAAACTTAAAGATGCTCCTTCCAACTTAGAAGTTATGCTTCTTGATGATGAGGGTAATGTGTTTGCAGTGACTTCAACGGATGATAATGGACATTTTAATTTTGATTATATCCCAGCCGGTAAAAAGTATACCATTAAATTAAATGCGGAAGGTGATGTTGTTCTTACCTTGTTTCAAGAAGATGACAATACCATGTTACTTTCAAATGAAAATGGAGAATTTATTTTCAGAAAGCTAGCAACAGATTATGTCGGAACAATGAGTCTAATTGATGAAGGTGACCTAAATTTAGACATTGGATTTTATGATTTTAGAGGTCAGATTGAATTCCAAAAATTGAGTGGGGATCAAGTTTCTAAAAAAATGATGGTTTACCTTGTTGATGAAGATGGGAATATCATAATGCAAACGGAAACAGATGAGTTTGGAAATTTTGTTTTTGAAAAACTTCCTTACGGATCTAATTATCTTGTTAAAGTGGATGAGGAAAGTGACCTGCTTCTAAAGATATACAATAACGTAGACCATTTAATGGCTACCCTAACGAATAGTCCTTCAGGAATATTTAATTACAGACTATTAGATTATGAAAAGACCACTAATTTGTCCTTATTCAATGATGAACTGGATAATTTATTTTTTTCCGAAGAAAGAATGCTAATCACGGGTCTATTTAAAATTAAAGATGGTGTTAATGAAAAAATAAAGTTTGAAGTTCTTGACATGGACGGAAATTTATTGTTAGTCTCCGAAACAGATGAATTTGGAAGATTCAAATTAGATGATTTACCATTACTAGAAGATCTAATATTTAAAATTGATGAGGGTTCTGTGTATTATGATCAAGATTTACTAATTGAAATCTTAACTAGAGACAATCGCGTTCTTGTAACCCTAGATAAAGGAGAGTATGGAATGTTTGAGTTTAAAAGATTGGTTTCCTCAAAGTATCATTTAACGTCTATGGAAGAGCTTCAAGATGAGATAGAAATGGCGAAAGAAGAAAGAAAATTACGTATAGAAAATTATGTGGTGTATTATCCTTCAAATGTATTCAAAATTGGAGAAGAATACCTCCCCCATTTAGATACATTATACATGACACTTGATGAGTATCCAGATGCAAAAATTCAAATTCATTCTCATGCAAGTTCCACAGCATCAGCTTCTTATAACATGAAATTATCTGAAAAGAGAATGAATGCAATAGTTAATTACTTCAAGGTAAAGGGGATCGCATCTTCTCGTATGAATTATAAAGCTTATGGAGAGTCTAAATTGCTTAATCAGTGTGGTAATGATAATGAATGCGAGGATGAAATGCATCAAATTAATAGAAGAACTGAGCTGAAAATAATTCTTAAGAATTAGGCTAGTTTTTGTACACTATTTCACCATCTACAATAGTATAAAGCACTTTTGAATTAAGAATTTCGTTTTCATCACACTTGATTAAATCCGTATTCAAAATGGTTAAATCAGCGGCTTTACCATTTTCAATAGATCCTTTTTCATCTTCTTCAAAATTTGCAACAGCAGCCCAAATGGTCATTCCTTTTAGAGCATCAACTCTGCTCAGTGATTCGTTTGGTTGAAAACCACCAAGAGGCTTGTTTTCATAATTTTTTCTAAATGTAGCCGCATAAAATGTGTGAATGGGGTTGATTTTTTCTACGGGGAAGTCTGTTCCAAGAGCAATGAGATTATTTTGATTTTTGAGTTGAAAATATCGGTAACAATTTTCAAGCCTTTTAATTCCTAGTCTTTTAATGGCCCAACTAAAGTCAGATGTGGCGTGAGTAGGTTGTACAGATGGAATGATATTATGTCTGCCTAGTATATCTATATCTTGATCTGTAATACATTGTACATGTTCGATTCTCCATCTTAGGTCATTAGATCCACCTAATACATTTGCGTATGAATTGGTTATGATTCTATTTGCAGAATCCCCAATGGCATGGGTGCATGCTTGGAATCCATACAGCTTTAACATGTTTAGTTTGGTGTTGAAAGTATCAATGTTTTGTAAGAGTTGACCATGAGTTCTCTGGTTATCTAAATAAGGGTTAATTAAACATGCACCTCTAGAGCCCAAAGAACCATCTGCAAAAAACTTAAATGACCTTACATTCATTTTTTTAGTTTTTATTGGTCCATTCATATTGATAACATAATGATTAAAATTTTCTTCATTATCAGTAAGCATGATATATGTCTTTATTTTGAGTTCTTCTGAATTATGAAGCTTATCAATAAGTTCAACACTACTTTTAGTTAGGCCTGCAATATCAACCGTGGTTAGGCCTAATGAAAAACAGTTGTTTTGTGCTGTTATCAACGCTTTTTTATTTTTTTCTTCAGATGGTATAGGGACTTGGTTCAAAATTAAATCCATGGCATTATCAACAAATATTCCCGTTAATTCATTATTAATAATCTCTATATGTCCTCCGTAAATAGTAGTATCTGGATTTACTTTGGAAGATATAATAGCTCTTTTATTAGCCATGAGCGCATGTCCATCAATTCTATTTATTACTACATTATGATCTGGGAAATTGAGGTTTAATTGTTCGTTAGTGGGCCATTTTTTTGTTGGCCACTTATTTTGATCCCATCCATTCCCAATAATCCATTTGGTGTCATTTTCATCAGCAAATTTTTTCAACTTTTCTATTACCTCATTAAATGAATGACATGATGTTAGATCAACTTGTTGTTTTTGTAACCCATAGCTTAACAGATGACAATGTGCGTCAATAAATCCAGGATATACTACATTACCACTTAAATCAATTTTTTTGTCAGATTGGTATTTGTTTAAAATTTGATTGTTTTTTCCTAAGCTTATGATTTTTCCATCTTGGATGGCAACAGCTTCATGAATACTTTCATTTACATCCAAAGAATAAATTTTACCATTATGTATAATTAATTCTACATTCTCTTTGGAAATACATGCAGTAAGAATATAGATCACAAGAAATAAGGAGACTAAGCTATTTTTTTTCATGTTTTAAATTATGATGATGTAATATATAAATACTTAAAATTAAAAATAAAGTACCTGGGATTTTGTACCTAACTAGTGCACCTATTACAGGGGTTGTTATACCTATCAATGTATACAGTAGTAAAGTAAATGATGAAAACCCTAATATGTACATGTTGTCTTTTCTTTTCAAGCGTATTTTCTTAGTAACAAAACGAGACAAAACGATAGAAGTTAATACCAAAATTAAAGTACTTTCTATCAAAGGAAGAATATGTAGTGTTTTGTCTACATCCCAGGGCAATGGTCTAAATAGCCCATTTAGTAAGCCCATTGGTATAGCGCCTAAAAAATCTAGAAAACTGCTATTTATAAGAGGGATTTCAAAATAACTACCAGCTCTGTAAAATAGGGCAAGATTTGTAAAATCCTGTTGTTTAATAGATATTAATTCTATAGGATCATATCCAAAGTTAAATAGGTGAAAAGTAAAGGTGGCAAGTAGAAATATTAAATAAATACTTGATAATAATGGTAATGGTTTAAATCGTTTTACGGTACTTAAGACTAATAATATAACGGTTGGAAGTATACAGCAAAAAATATAAAATTTCACCTTTAAGAGGATAACTAACCCAAGTCCTAGTATTACCCAACTTAACCACTTTTTTTCTTTCTTTACATGGATAGATGAGATGCCAAAAAGAAGCATCCCTATCCCCAGTAAGATAAGAGGTTCTTTCAAAATACCAGCGCTCCAAATAAATATAGACGGAAAAAGCACTACAACCCAGAAAAGATGTTTAATGTATTTGGAGGGATACAATAAAGCTAGACTTCGTATGGTCAGTATTATTCCTACAAAGCTCAGCATGGTGAAAATGATCACGTTTACCATGTAGTTGTTCATACTGATTAAATTAATAACAGCACATAATTTTATTACCACTCTGGATTCATTCGTAATCACCGATTCGTAGCTATTGTCCCAATGGTTCGTGTTAATAAAATAATCCATCAGAAAATGATCTTCATGAATGCCAATAATGATTTTAATGAAGTCTGCAGGAGAATCAAAAAACACTTGTGTCAAAGCAAGGCTATCATCATAAAATTTAAAAATGTCAGCCGTTTGTCTATCTCGGTAAATTTCGGTGTAAACATAATATAAGATAAATGCACCAAAAAGCTTTGTGACGAAGGCCAAAGAAAGTTGAAAATTTGAAATATTTTCAAATCTAAATATCCTCCATTTTCTTATAAGGTAAAATGAACATAACAGATAAATTACGGCTAAAATCAATAGTTCAATTTTTTCATTTTAGTAAAATAATTGAAAACCGCTAACATATGTTAGTAAATGATGTAAAAATTAGTAGTTACTCATATAAGTTTAATTATTTTTGTCCCGTTTTAAATTGAATACAATGAATAATTACGCCACTGTTGAACAAGCTGTAGAACTAGGATTACTAGAAGATGAGTATCATAAAATTTGTGAGATACTTGACCGGAAACCCAACTTCACTGAGTTAAGTATTTATTCTGTAATGTGGTCTGAGCACTGCTCTTATAAAAATTCAATTAAGTGGTTGAAAACGCTTCCTAAGGATGGTCCACACATGTTGGTGAAAGCGGGTGAGGAGAACGCAGGTTTAGTTGATATTGGAGATGGTCTTGCCTGTGCATTCAAGATAGAATCACATAATCACCCAAGTGCATTGGAACCTTATCAAGGTGCTGCTACGGGAGTAGGTGGGATTAACCGGGATATTTTTACCATGGGTGCAAGACCAATTGCACAAATGAACTCACTGCGTTTTGGAGAGTATAGTAATGATAGAACTAAATGGTTATTAAAAGGAGTAGTGAAAGGAATTGGAGACTATGGTAATTCGTTTGGAGTACCAGTTCTCTCTGGAGAGGTGTTTTTTGATAAAAGCTACGATCAAAATCCATTAGTAAATGCCTTTTCAGCTGGCATTATGAACACGGATCACCTTATTTCAGCTAAAGCAGCTGGACCAGGAAATCCGGTATTTATTGTGGGATCTTCAACCGGAAAAGACGGTATTCATGGAGCCGCCTTTGCCTCTAAAGATATTACGGAAGAATCCATGGACGACCTTCCAGCCGTTCAAGTTGGAGATCCGTTCCAGGAAAAGCTACTATTAGAAGCTAGTCTGGAATTAGCAAAGACTGATATCATTGTAGGTATGCAAGACATGGGTGCAGCTGGAATAACATGCTCCACATCTGAAATGAGTGCTGCTGGAGGAGTTGGGATGAACATTGACTTAGATAAAGTCCCAACAAGACAAAAGGATATGAAAGATTGGGAAATTTTACTTTCTGAATCTCAAGAGCGAATGTTAGTTGTGGTAAAAAAAGGAGAGGAAGAAAGAGTAAAAGAAATATTTGATAAATGGGATTTGAATTGTGAGAAAATAGGAGAGATTACAGACAACGATGAGTTAAACTTTTATCAAAATGGAGAAAAAGTTGCACAAGTACCTCCATCATCATTGGTACTAGGTGGTGGTGCCCCAATTTATGATAGAGCGTATAGTGAACCTGCTTATTACAAAGAGTATAAGAAATTTAATATCAACGATATTGAAGAGCCAAAAGATTTAAAAGAAGTAGCCACATTTTTATTTAGTCAACCCAATATCGCCTCTAAAAGATGGGTGTATGAACAGTATGATAGTATGGTAGGAACAAATAATGTTTCTACAAATCATCCTTCCGATGCTGGTGTGGCATTAGTGAAAGGAACAAATAAAGGAATTGCCATGTCCGTGGACTGTAATTCTAGATATGTTCACGCTGATCCTGAAGTGGGTACCACAATAGCTGTTTCAGAAGCAGCAAGAAATATTGTGGTTAGTGGAGGTGTACCTTCAGCTGTAACAAACTGTTTAAATTTTGGGAATCCATACCATCCTGAATCGTATTGGCAATTTGTTGGAGCTATAAAAGGCATGTCAAAAGCATGCAGGCAGTATTCTACGCCAGTAACAGG
>JAYPLD010000045.1:0-16632 GCA_038129265.1 Crocinitomicaceae bacterium | reverse complement strand
TGAGGAAGATGATTTTTCAGTCGAAGTTGCTGTTAACGAAGAGGAACTTAGTAAATCGGAACTAAAAGATAAATTAAAAGAGTTTGGTGAATATGATCCAAAATTAGATCTTTCTAAATATGTTTTGCCCAACATTGATTTGATGGAAAATCATGGAGATGGCCAAATTTCTGTTAATAAAGATGAACTAGAAGCAAACAAGAATAGGATCATTGAAACATTACAGAACTACAAAATTAATATTTCTAAGATAAAAGCTACCATTGGACCCACTGTTACGCTTTATGAAATAATACCTGCACCAGGAGTTAGAATTTCAAAAATTAAAAATTTAGAAGACGATATTGCGTTAAGTTTATCCGCATTAGGGATAAGAATAATTGCGCCTATGCCGGGTAAAGGTACAGTTGGAATTGAAGTTCCCAATTCGAAGCCAGACATAGTGGCTATGAAATCCTTAATCGCATCCGAAAAATTTCAAAATAGCAGTATGGAATTACCAGTCGCTTTAGGTAAGACCATCTCAAATGAATCCCTAATTACAGATCTCACTAAAATGCCTCACCTACTAATGGCAGGTGCAACTGGACAGGGAAAGTCGGTAGGTTTAAATGCCATTTTAGTTTCTATTTTATATAAGAAACATCCTTCACAAGTAAAATTTGTCTTAGTAGATCCTAAAAAAGTAGAACTCACAATCTACAATAAAATTGAAAGGCATTTTCTAGCAAAACTTCCTGATGAAGAGGAAGCTATTATTACAGATACTTCAAAAGTAGTTAATACATTAAATAGTTTATGTGTAGAAATGGATACTAGATATGACTTGCTTAAGCAAGCTATGGCTAGGACTATTAAAGAATATAATCACAAATTCATTCAACGAAAACTGAATCCAGAAAAGGGTCATAAATACATGCCCTACATTGTATTAGTAATCGATGAATTTGCAGACTTAATAATGACTGCTGGAAAGGAAGTTGAAACTCCTGTAGCTAGGATTGCTCAGTTAGCTAGAGCTGTTGGGATTCACCTTATTATAGCTACCCAGCGTCCATCAGTAAATGTTATTACAGGTACCATAAAGGCAAATTTTCCTGCTAGGATTGCATTTAGAGTAACCTCAAAAATTGACTCAAGAACCATACTAGATGCAGGTGGAGCTGATCAATTAATTGGAAGAGGAGATATGTTATATTCTTCAGGAAGCGAACTAATAAGATTACAGTGTGGGTTTGTGGACACGCCTGAAGTAGACAATATAGCTGATTTTATTGGATCTCAGAGGGGTTACCCTAACGCCTTTTTATTACCAGAATACATCGATGAAACAAGTGAACTTAAAGAAATTGACGATGAACTTGACAGTTTATTTCAGGAAGCTGCTGAAGTGATT
This sequence comes from Crocinitomicaceae bacterium, assembly GCA_038129265.1. GTDB lineage: Bacteria > Bacteroidota > Bacteroidia > Flavobacteriales_D > Parvicellaceae. The sequence continues at coordinate 15,236 of JAYPLD010000045.1, read as the reverse complement.
GTAAACCAACAACAGGGATCTGCTTCCTTACTACAAAGAAAACTCAAGCTAGGTTACAACAGGGCAGGTCGAATCGTAGACCAGTTAGAAGCTATGGGAATTATTGGCCCACACAAAGGCAGTAAAGCGAGAGAAGTATTAATTCCAGATCTAATAAGTTTGGAACAGTTTTTGTCAAATCTAAGAGAACAAGGAAAATTATAATTATGAGAACAGCTTTATTTACCGTACTAACTTTAGCATTAACCTTTAATGTTTTTAGTCAACATGTTTCTGAACAAAATATGAAATCAAAAGAGATATTAGCTAAGGTTAGTGATAATTACCAGCAATACTCCTCAATGAAATTTACATTTACATTGAATATAAACAGTCAAGATTTTAATGAAGAACAAAAAGGATTTGCCATTATGAAAGATGACAAATTCTACTATGAAACTAACGAAAGAAAAGTGATTTGTGATGGGGGAACAGTATGGACCGTAATTATGGAAGATGATGAATGTTATATTGACAACTTATCAGATCTAGATAATACCATAAATCCTAGTGAAATATTTACCATTTGGAAAACTGGATTCAACTATAAATATGTAAAAAAAGAAGGCAATAATCATTTCATAAAAATGTTTCCTCAGAATCCTGATAAGAGTAAGTATCACACCATAATTATGAAGGTAGATGAAGGTTCCAATTCCATTAAACAATCTACTGTAAAAACCAAGGACGGAGTAAGTATAAAACTAACTATAACCAATCTTGAAGGCAATCCTGTAATTTCTGAAAATACTTTTCTATGGGCAGAAAGCAAATACCCTAATGTTGATATAATAGATAACCGATAAGTATTAATTTAATAGCTCTTGGGCATTGAACAGGGCCGCTTTTCCGGTTTTATCCCCTCCTAACATCTTAGCTAGTACTTGTATTCTGCTATCCCTGTCTAATTTATTAATTAATGTTTTGACGTTATGTCCGTCATCTATTTTCTCTACATTAAAATGAATGTTTCCCATTGCAGCAACCTGTGGTAGATGGGTAATATTGATTACTTGTGACTTGGATGAAATTTTCCGCAATAATTTACCTACTTCTGTAGCCACTTTCCCACTCACTCCTGAATCAATTTCATCAAAAACGATTATGGGAACTGAACCTTTAATGGAAGAAAGTGATTTCATGGCCAGTGCGATTCTAGATAATTCACCTCCAGATGAAAACTTTTTTATTGGATAAAATTCTGTAGTATTATTAACTGATATCAATAAGTCTATGGAATCTAGACCAAACTCATTCAGGATATCAGACTTTGTAATATCAATTTTAAATTTAGCATGTTTCATGGATAGCAAAGCCAGTAATTTATTCATTTCATCACAAATTATATTTACATGCTTCATTCTCAATACATGAATATTACTAGCTAATTCAGTACATTTAGACTCCGAATTATCCATCTTAATTTTAGCTTCTACTAAACGCTCACTTATATCCTCAATTTGTTTTAATTCTTGAAAAAAATGATTCTTTTTTATTAATAAATCATCAACTGTTACTACATTAAATTTCTTTAGTAGAAAATTGAGATTATTTAAAATTTCTTCTATTTCTTGATGTCTCTGATAATCTGGTTCTTTTACAGGAAAATCAAGATTAATTTCATGAATTAAGTCTTCTAAATCTAAAAAGATGCTATTTAATTTTTCTGAGTGGGTTGTAAGACTAGAAAAAGATTGAGAAAAATCACCTAAACTAATATTAGCTCTTCTTAATAAATCAAGGATACCATTTTCACTGCTAAACAAATCATCAACTTCCTTGATTCTCTTATTTATTAATTCTTGGTTTGAAATGGTATCAAACTCTTTTTTTAAAGCTTCTTCATCTTTATTGTCTAAATCTGAATCCTGAAGTTCATTAAACTGATATTCTAAAAAATCTTTCTGCTCTTTTAACTTCTCAGATCGATTATTTAACTCTTCATAATGTTTTCTGAATTTAGCATATTCTTTATAAGCTTCGCTGTAATTATAGAGTACCTTTTGATCCGTTATAAAACTATCTATAAAACTAAATTTGAATTGGTTAGATGAAATATCAGAAATCAAATGCTGACCATTCATTTGTATCAATTCAAGAGAAAGTAATTTTAAGGTTTCTGTTTTGACTGGAGTATCGTTAACAAATGATCTTGATTTACCACTTGAACTGATTTCTTTTCGGATAATAATTTCATCATCCTGATCAAGATCAAAATCTTTTAAAATAAGATTTAGCTTATTGTTTGATTTAAATACACCCTCAACAATCGATTTGCGATTACTTGCATTCTGAGCATGGTCATGCCTTTTGCCCATGAGTAAGTGTAGTGCAGAAATAATAAGAGATTTCCCTGAACCGGTTTGACCCGTAATGATGTTTAAACCTGATGAGAAATCAATTTGTATATCTTCTATAAGAGCAAAGTTTTTTACCTTAAGTTGTAATAACATACTTATTTTACCAACTGAATTTCAACTCTCCTATTTGCTGCTCTACCCGTTGGATTGTCAGAACCATCAGCAGCTAAATTTTCAGCTACAGGCTGTTCAGCTCCCATCCCATAAGCATGTAATCGTTTAAATTCAACTCCTCTGTTGTATAAATATGTTTTAACTGCTTCGGCTCTAAGAACAGATAATAAGTTGTTATACTTAACTGAACCTGTATTATCTGTATGCCCAACTGAGTTTACATGCCAGTCAGGATTTGCTTTAAGTTCAACGATAAGTTCATCCAACACCTCTTTTGATGCATCTGATAAATCAGCACTTTCTAGTTTGAAGTATATATTTTTATGGAAAAGAACATGTCTGTCTTTTTGCTTTTCTTCTATTACTTCCTGTTTGGGTTTGGTCTCTTCCTCCACATTTTCTTCAAAACCAGTATCAATCTCGTCATGCGAAGGATTGAACTTATGAACATCAGAAAGGTCAATATTTGTTGGATCATCTAACTCAGCTAGAGCTAAAATATCTCCGTCCACGACAACGCCTTTAGAAATAGTTAACCCATCGCTATTAACTCTTACCACTTTTGTATATTCAATTACTCCTTCTACATCTAAAGGAACGTCTAAAGTATCAATAGCCGAAAAGTCATTTAATTCATACATGATTTCGTATTGATGTCCTGGCCTAAGAATAAATAAGAAATTGCCTGTAAGTTGGTTTGGTCTGTAGACACCATATCTTTCTTCATTTTCGTCATAAACAGAAATGATTAAATCCTTTACCACATTATCGACAGAATCTTTAACTACACCCTTGTAGGCCGCTAAGTCTTTTTCTTCTTCGTTGATAAGGTTAATTCTGAAGATGTCATAATCGCCTGTTCCTTCATCTCTAAACGAAGAGAAATACGCTCTTTTTCCGTTTACTGTTGGAGTGAAAAAGAGATCATCATCCACTGTATTAACAGGATAACCCATATTTTCAGGCGATGTCCAAGTGTAATCATCCTTTAAAGTTGATTTAAAAATATCAAAACCGCCCATCACTTTATGACCTTTTGAAGAGAAGTAAAGGGTTTTTCCGTCAGGATGCAGATAAGGTGATTCTTCATCATATTCTGTATTTATTGGCTCACCTAGATTTTGAGGCTCTGCCCATTCTCCGCTTGGTAATTTTTTCATCATCCAAATATCTCTTCCACCGTATCCACCTTCTCTATCGCTTACAAAAAATAATACATTACCATAGATATCTAAACTTGCATACGTTTCCCAATACTTGGAATTAACTTTTTGATCTAAAAATTCAGGATTGTTCCAATGATTACCATCTAACCTAGCTTCATAAATACCTCTACCAAGAGGACCTAGTTTCTGATCGTTATTCACCATACTTAAAAACATATGCTCACCATCAGGTGAAAGATATAAACATGATGAACTTTCTGTAGTATTGATTAGGTCATTAACTAATTGAGGCTCCGTCCAAACCCCCATTTTCTTTTTTGAAATATAAATATCCTCATAATATTCGCCTTGATCATCTAATATATCACTACTACCACCTGGTCTTTTAGATGTAAAATACATGATGTTTTCTTCCGCATTAAGTTTTGGTCTGTACTCTGCGTAATCTGTATTAATATGTTTTATGGGAATTATATCTACTTCAACAGGATTCTCAAATAAAGATTTAGCATATTTTGCTTGGCGAATTCTTCTGTTATTAGCTCGTTTATCATCCCAGTTGTTCTCAGCTAAAAAGTTGCTGTAGAACTCAAATTTATCTATTGCCTTATCAAATTCATAATTATGGTGATATGATCTACCTAATAACTCAATTGTGGCCAAAGGAGCTTTTTTCTCTCTGTGATTTCCAATTCTATATCCTATAGTCAATCCTTCCATGGCTTTTTCGTAATAAGGAATGGCTTCTTTCTCTCTGTGTATGATATTCATCAAACAATTCCCAATAGAAAAGTTAGTATTAGCATTGTTTGGTTTCAGATCATACATCTTCATTAATAAAGGAAGCGCATTTTCGTAATCATTTACTTCAAGATACTTAAAGGATTCTTTATATAATTTCTTGAAAGATTGTGAATTATATGAATTACACACTAAAAAGGCTACGAGGATTAAAATTAATCTAGTTCTCATTAAAATAAGGTTTAAGTTTATCCATTATTATATTGGGGCAATTTACAGGTTTTTTTGAGTTTTTATTTAGAAAAACTAAAGATGTTTCCCCAAAGTTTATCTTTTCATTTTTTTCATTATACGTCTCATATTCAAAAAAGATTCTAGCAGAGGGTAATTTTACTATGTATGATTTTACAGATAAATTCTCATCATAAAATGCAGGCTTGAGGTATTTTATCTGGAAATGGGTTACTGGAAGTAAAATCCCCATATCTTCCAAATCTTTATATGCAACCCCTAAGCTTCTCAAAGATTCAACTCTTGCTACTTCAAAATACTGAGCATAATTTCCGTAATAGCAATAACCCATTTGATCTGTTTCTGCGTATCTTACCCTTAATTTCACTTCTGATTTATACATATTCGTATTTTTGTATTAATGAAGGTATTAAAAAAAATATTTACCCTATTTCTATTTGCTCTAATATGTCTACCATCTTGTGAAAGTTATCGAATTGAGACTTTTCAAACTCAAAATAAACTTGTTGATTCAAGCTCTATATTAACTGATTTTAAAGAAATTCAATTTGATAAATATAAAGATTCCCTTGATAAAGAAATGAATGAAATTCTTAATGAATGTATAGTTGATCTTGAAGTAGGTTGTCCTGAAGGCTTATTAGGAAATTTTATTTGCGATTTATCGCTATTCATGACTAATAAATACTACGAAACAAACATCAAACCTGACTTTTGTGTATTAAATAATGGAGGTTTTAGATCTTCATTGAATAAAGGAATGGTTACTAGAGGAAAAATTTTTGAAATCATGCCCTTCGATAATTACTTGGTGATTTTAAAATTAGATGAAAATCAGATGGAAGAACTTTTAAATTATATTAAAGAAAAATCAAGTATGGGTATGTCTAGAAAATCTGGAGTTCCCGTCAGTGGTTTAAGAATGAAGATCTCTGAAAATAAGATAACGAGATGTATGATTAATAACTCAGCCTTTAATAGTAATCAAACCTACTATGTATTAACCACAGACTATTTAGCTAAAGGAGGTGATAATATGGGGTTTTTTAAAGATGCGACAGAATACATTAACACAGGAGTTCTTTTAAGAGATGCCATCATTAGTTATATTAGTGAAATCAATAAAACGGGAATAAAAGTGGAGGCTAAATATGATGGCAGAATTCAAATCAATGGATAGAAGGAAATTTATTAGAAAGAGCTCCTTAGGTCTGTTGGCTCTACCTTTAATAACGAGTACCTCATGGACATTTAAGTCTGAAAAAAAGAAAAGGATAACCATTCTACATACAAATGACATGCATAGCCATATTGATCCTTTTTCTAAAAATGACAGAAGATATGCTGGCATGGGTGGCATGAGAAAATTGGGAGGTTTAATTCATCAGATAAGAACTCAGGAAAAAAACGTTTTGTTATTAGATTCAGGTGATATTTTTCAAGGAACTCCCTATTTTAATAAATATAAAGGTGAAGTCGAATTAAAGATAATGAGCAACTTAGGGTATGATGCTTCAACCATGGGAAATCACGATTTTGATAATGGAATTGAAGGATTCAAAAAGGTGTTACCGCATTCCAATTTTCCATTCTTATGCTCAAACTATGATTTTTCTAATACGATTTTAGATGGTGTAACAAAAACGCATCTTGTAAAAAAAGTAGACGGTATTAAAGTCGGTTTATTTGGTATAGGTATTGAGCTAAATGGATTGGTAGAAAAAAGATTATTTAAAGAAACCAAATACTTAGACCCTCTAGAACAGGCAAATTTTTATGCAAAAAAACTCAAAGAAGATCACCATTGTGAATTGATTATTTGTTTAAGTCACCTAGGTTATTCGTACGATTCTACCAAAGTATCTGATTTAGTTTTAGCTAGAAAGTCAGAAAATATTAATATTATATTAGGAGGTCACACGCATACTTTCCTTGAAGAAGCTACTAAAGTAAACAACAAAAGAGGCCAAACTGTATTGGTAAATCAAGCCGGATGGGGAGCATTATCCATGGGTAGAATAGATGTAGAGTTTACAAATAAAGAAGCTACAAACAATGAATTAAGCGCAAATGTTTTTTTGAAAAAAAACTATGCCAAAATTTGAATTACGATACAAGTATTTTTTTTTACAAAAACAATAGTAAAAACGTTTTTTTTTTAACTTTTTTATTAAAATATTTGTCTCGTTATCTAAGCTAATGATACACTTGCTTTTATTACAGGATAACCGCCCTTTTTAAATTTAATTTTTTAAACTTTTTTAAATGCGCAAATCTTTTGAATTAATTTGGAACAACTGCCTGAATGTAATTAAGGATAATGTATCAATCCAAGCTTACAAAACATGGTTCGAACCAATTAAACCAATTAAACTCAAAAGCAATATTCTTACCATTCAAGTTCCTTCTCAGTTTTTTTACGAGTGGCTGGAAGAACACTACATTGATTTATTGAAAAAAACAATAAGAAAAGAAATTGGGCCAGATGCAAAATTGGAATACAGTATAGTTATGGAAAATAACTCTGGCAATAAAAACCCTTACACCATCAAGATTCCAACTACAGAAAAAAAAGCTATACGCAATCCACAAGTAACAATGCCTCTAGATATTGGCAACAATGCGATAAGAAATCCATTTGTTATCCCAGGGCTTAGAAAAGTAAATGTTGATTCCAACTTAAATCCAAATTATTCATTTGAAAACTTTGTAGAAGGAGATTGTAATCGATTAGCAAGATCTGCTGGCTTTGCTGTAGCTGAAAAACCCGGAGGAACAGCATTTAATCCATTATTAATTTACGGAGGAGTTGGACTAGGAAAAACTCACTTAGCGCATGCTATAGGTATAGCTATCAAAAACAGACTTCCAAACAAAACTGTATTGTACGTTTCATCAGAAAAATTTACACATCAATTTATAGATTCGGTTAAGAACAACTCAACCAATGACTTTATTCACTTTTATCAGATGATTGACGTATTAATCATTGATGATGTTCAGTTCTTTTCTGGAAAGGAAAAAACTCAAGATGTTTTCTTCCACATTTTTAACCACCTACATCAAACAGGAAAACAATTGGTTCTTACATCTGACAAAGCTCCTGTAGAGATGCAAGGCATGGAGCAAAGGCTTTTGTCCAGATTTAAATGGGGGCTATCTGCTGATTTACAGATGGCTGATCTAGAAACTAGAATTGCGATTCTACATAAAAAAATGTATGCTGACGGTATTGAACTCCCAGCAGAAGTGGTTGAATATCTAGCTTACAGTATTTCAAATAACATCCGAGAATTAGAAGGTGCTTTGATATCACTTATTGCACAGTCATCGCTCAACAAAAAATCCATCACTCTTGATTTAGCGAAGCAGATGATTGACAAATTTGTTAAAAATACCGCCAGAGAAGTTTCCATTGAATACATCCAAAAAGTGGTATGTGATTATTTCGATTTACCTATCGAACTAATGAAGTCAAAAACAAGAAAAAGAGAAGTTGTACAAGCTAGACAAATTGCCATGTATTTTTCAAAAAAAATGACTAAATCATCGTTGGCTAACATTGGAATGCATTGCGGAGGTAAAGATCATGCAACTGTATTACATGCCTGTAGAACAGTGAATAACTTAGCAGAAACAGACAAACACTTCAGAACTTATCTTGTCGATCTTGAAAAAAAGCTAAGCGTTCAATAACCTGAACATCATGTCAAGAATTTTAATGGTCTGTTTGGGGAATATCTGCAGATCTCCCCTAGCACATGGGATCCTATCTCAAAAAGCTTCAATAGCAAATCTACCCATAAGAGTGGATTCTGCCGGAACTGGAAGTTGGCATGTTGGCTCTGCTCCTGACCCAAGAAGTATTGCAACCGCAAAAAAATATGGAATTGACATTAGTAAGCAAAAAGCTAGACAATTTAACACTCATGATTTTAATGAATTTGATCACATTTATGTCATGGATAAATCCAACTTAACGGATGTATTGAGGCTAGCATCAACCAAAGAAGACAGCCAGAAAGTAGAACTAATTTTAAAACAGTTAGAATCACCTGAAGTACTATCGGTACCCGATCCTTATTACGGTGGTGACCAGGGTTTTGAACATGTATATCATTTACTAGACAAAGCATGTCAGCAAATTATAAACAACATAAAAACTCAATTGTAAACAAAGGAAATATTTACTTAATTCCTTTGCCAATTGCAGCACTTGACGAGTTTAAATCAGACTCTTATCCTCTACAGAATGCACAGATAATTAATCAACTAAATTACTTTGCTGTAGAAAATATAAGAACAGCAAGGAGGTTTTTGAAAAAAATAAACCGAAATATCGATATTGACCAACTTCATTTTATTGAACTAAATAAAAAAACAACGGATGAGGAATTAAGTATAATTATTAAAATTTTAAAAGAAGGAGATGACATTGGTGTGATGAGTGAATCTGGATGTCCTGGTATTGCGGACCCAGGTCAGGAAATTTGTAAACGAGCACACCAAGATAATATTAGAGTTATACCTCTTATAGGTCCTTCATCCATTTTAATGGCCTTAATGGCTAGTGGATTAAATGGACAACAATTTACTTTTCATGGCTATTTACCGATTAAAGAAAACGAAATAACACATAAACTTAATAAACTTACTAAAATACCTGGGGCACATATTTTCATAGAAACTCCTTACAGAAATGCTAAACTTCTTCAAATTTTAGTTGAAAAATTGCCAAAAAATAAAAGACTCTGTGTGGCAATTGATGTAAATGGAAAAAATGAAAAAATAATCACTAAAGAAGTTCATGAAATGAAAGATGTTGAATTATACATTAAAAAACAGCCAACAATTTTTATATTTGAATAATTATTAAAGAATGTTAGAACATTTTACACATAAAGGAGACGTTAAGAGTCCAAACATCATTTTAGACCCTGTTGGTGTAATGGAATTTCAGGGAAGATCTTTACCCGAAAACGCTAAAGAAATTTTTACACCTGTGTTTGAATGGATGAATACATACAGTGAAAATCCAGCTCAAACTACGGACATCAATTTTAAACTGGAGTATTTTAACACCACTTCATCTAAAATGATATTTGAAGTCTTAAAAATCGCAGAATCCCTGATTAAGGACGGTCATAAGGTCAATTTGAACTGGCATTACGAAAAAGAAGATCCCGATTTGAAGGATGAGGGTATTCTTATATCTTCTAACCTAGACGTAGAACTTAACTTCATTGAAATAGACGAATTTAATTTCGATCACTTCTGAACAATTTTTAGGTTTACTTTTAGCGGAGAAAATGGAGGTATTTGATTTGTAAATGAACCTCTTTTTCCAAAAGCCATTTTTGATGGCATAATAGCCACTATCGAATCCCCTACATTAAATTCATTTACCAAAACTCTAAATCCTTCCAACAGTTGACTATTTAAAGACTTATCGTAATATTCTAACGAATTAGGAGCAGTTTCATAGATAAGTCTACCATTTAAATCAGTTATAGTATAACTAAGTGCAATAAATTGATTTAATGAATCAGATTTTTCAATTTGTTCGTCACTATATTGAGCCACTTTTACTGCAAAAAGATTATCAAAATAAAATAGATTCAAAAATTTATTTTCCCATTCATTCTTTGTTTTTTGTATCGAATTTTCCTCTCTGATTTTAGCTCTCTTTATTAATTGATCTTCTAATTGATTTTGACTAACAACATCATTTGAAGAAATTATTTTTAAAGTAATATGTAATGAATCTAAGTCAGCATTTGCTTGTAATGTGGTGTCTTCTTGAAAAAAACCTCGGTAAAAATCCTCTATTTTTAATTTAAAAGAAACACTGTCTCCTACACATAAATTCTCAAACAAATTGGAAAGATTGGAATTTAATAATGAATCATAATAGAACGTACTGGTGGATTCTAATCCCTGGAATTCAGATGAAAAAATAATTTTTTGAGTTTTTGATTTGGCAACTATATTTAGATTTAAGAAGGTGTTTGTATCTAAATAATCGCAATCAGCTATTTGAAAAAATTCAACTGGAAAATTTTCATTGATAAAAATCAAGTTGTCTTTATAATTATCCTTGCAACTAAGGATTAAAAACAACAAACCAATAAGGCTATGTTTTAACATCTACTAGTTTTATAAAATATAACACGGGAGATAATGGAGGAATTTTTTGATTATCACCCGCAATACCATGCGCTAAATAATGAGGTAGCACTACTAATGCGCTATCACCAACACCTAAGTATGTTACAACCTCATGAAGACCTGACTCTACAAGGGATTGATCCACCTTGAATCTGGCTAAGCCATTTGAATCAGAGTGATAACAGCTGGTTTGATTAGGGTCTAGAAGTCTAATATCATAAGAAAGAACAACTTCATCACCGACTTTTGGTGAATATACTTTCTTTGAAGAAGAGTCTATTAACATATAATTAAGACCCGATGGAGATATACTCATTTTCCATCCCTGTCTTTCGCAATAAGTCTTAATTTGAAAATGCTCATCTTGTATCCAATATTTGTTTAGAGAAATGGAAGTCTCTTTGTCTAGCTTCCCTGGTTTTTCAACTTGGAATGGGTTAGCATCTGCTTGTCTACAAGAAACAAAATAGAGAAAAATAATTATCTGAAAACTAAATATTATTAACCTTGACAATATTTCTTAAAATTTTCAATTAATTCTCCACTAACTATATCTGGGCTCATTAATTGCGATGATCCACCAGCTGCATTTTCATGACCACCTCCGTTATAGTAAGATTTTGCAAAATCATTTACCTTTATTTTCCCTTTAGAACGGAACGAAAATTTAAATATAGATTCATCTTCCCTTAAAAAAACAGCAACTTCAACTCCCTTAATTGAAAGGGCATAATTTACAAATCCCTCCGTATCCCCTTTCTTAAAATCAAATCTTTTTAACTCTTCTGCCGTGAGCAATAAATAAGCTATAGATAGTTCCGTGTTAACGACAATCTTTTGTAATGCATACCCTAATAAATGAAGCCTTGATAAACTATTTTCATCACTAATTTTTTGTTGAATTTTGGTGTGATCAAAATTAGTCATCATCAATTGTGAAGCTACCTGATGAGTATATGCAGATGTAGAAGAAAATTTAAATGATCCAGTATCTGTAACCAACCCAGTATATATCGCCTCTGAAATGGATTGGTCAACAAGATCAATGTCCTTGTTTTCTTGAATTAATCGATAGATTAACTCACAAGTTGAGGAAGCAGATGCATCCATAAATTCGTATGTGCTAAAATGTTCAGGGTACGTATGATGATCAATAACCAGAGAATTTATATTATGTTGTTTTACATGTTTATGAAGAATATCACCACATCGATACAAATGATTAAAATCTAAACAGCAAATTAAATCTGCCATATCAAAAAGCGAAGGCAACTTTTCTGAATCCTTGATGGCTACTGTAAAATCTTCACCTTCTAACAACCAATCATAATAAGAAGGAAAAGGATCTGGAAATATAATATGACTTTTAACACTTAGTTTTTTAAGGTATCTAGCCAGTGCTACACTAGATCCAATTGAATCACCATCTGGGCCTTGATGTGAAATAATTAAAACGAATGAACTAGAAGTAAATAAATCTTTCATGACAAAAAAAAACCCTCAATTGAGGGTTTAAAGAACTATCATCTGCTAAATCCTGTGATGATTCCGGGTTGGTGTTCAACAAGTAACCCTACACAAGCATAATTGCTTCCAGATAATCCAGAGGACATCTCATCGCCTCCATCATCTGGAACATATACCTTAATATTAAGCTTTCTAGTCTGATTTGATTGAAAAATAAAATCTTGACTCATTTCATCTTCTGTATTATCATATCTAACTACTGGTTCTTTGATATACACTCTTTTTTTAGTGACACCATCTTCCACCTTACGAGTTTGCTCCATTCCATCTTCATCATAATAGATTTCTTCCTTAAATTTTGGTTTTTCGACCCAAGCACCTTTAGTTACGTATTCAACTATTTTAAATTGCAATTGGCCTTCAAGTTCAGGATGAGATGGAGAACATACAGATATCCTGTATTCCATATTTTTATAAACAACTATAGACACCTCTGAGGTATCACCTTGTTCAAAAGCACCACTAAAACTCTGCATATTTCGTGTAAAGCCAAGTCTTTTTCCGATTGGGCAGAATGTAACTGTATTATAACATTCAGATTGGTTCTGAGCCCAAGAAGAAACTGGGACAGAAATTATGATTGTAAGTAATAGGATTAAATTTCTCATTTTTTCAAAATTAAATTATAGTGTTCCGTCTACAATAGATGCTCTAATTCCAGCTACAATAGATTTCAAATTGTTAAAATCTTCTTCAGAGAAGGAAACAGTTGATCCTCCACCAAAAACTACCACACCATCTTCACTCTCTTCAGCTGTAAAATCTGAATCTTCAGTAACAGCAAGACTACTAAATAATTCTTCAACAGGTGCTAATTCGGCAATGATATTATCTAAGTCTTCATTTTGAATTCTAGATGCAAACACCAATAAATTTTCTAAAGTTAATCGTTGGTCTGCTATGCGTTGAACCACTTCCGAACTATCGTTGTAATCTTGGCAGTTCAAGATAATATTTAGACCTTCAACCCATCCTCCAACAACAATCATACCGAGTACATCACCTCTGTCATTGTTATCAAGATATGCGTAAGCTTTGTAGTAGGTTTCATTTGAAAGTGAAAACAAGGAATCTGGATTTGAAGCATCTAAGTTATCTTGTATTCTAGAATAGATTACATCATTCATGGCATTCTCGATTTCTAATTCTTTAGAAAGCGAACGTATTGTCTCAAAAATAGGTGATGCATCTCCAATTTGACCTAAACTTGAAACATAAGCTAAGTCAGCAGCATATACTCCGAAGTTTAATGCCTTAGCTTTTTTTGAATTTAAAGACTCTACCCTATTTAGGTCGTTTAAAATTTCTTTGTTATAAGTGATGTCTGCATCCTTTAGGACGTTGAATAAATCATTTGGGCTAGGGACTTGATAAAAAATATCATCAATGGGAGCCTCAGCTACTTCAACCTCAACTTCTGGTGCAGAGTCTTCTACTTTTGCATCAGTTGATTCTGATCCTGCGCAAGAAATCAAAAAGGATACCAACGTAATGCTTAATAAATTTAAAAAATTGAATTTCATGTTTTTTATTTTAATATGCTAAGAAAATGAATTTGATCAAAGGAACAAAATTATATAATATCAAATTTATTTAAGGAGAAGTTTTTCTAATCCTTCAATGTGTTTTTCAAATGCTTCTTTACCCATTTTGGTTACTTTATAGGTAGTTAGAGGTTTTTTACCTATAAATTGTTTTTTTATTTCTAGGTATTTTATTTTTTCTAATGATTGAATATGACTTGCGAGGTTACCATCAGTTACTTCTAATAGATCCTTGATCTCTTTGTAACTAATCCAACTGTTAACGCTAAGAATAGACATCAGACCCAATCGTACCCTGGATTCAAAAGCTTTATTTAATTGGTCAAAGCCTTTCATGAAGCCTTGTCGTATTTAAAATGTAAATAACCACCAAAAAATACATGCCCCAAGCCAAAACCAATAACCCAAAACAATAATCCAGCTCCCATAAAGTAAGAAGCTAAAATGCCTAAAATTAATTCAACATATCCCAAAATTTCCAATTCATCATAGCTATTTCTGCTTGCTGCAATTAGACCCAACCCATAGAATATCAGTGTAGCAGGTGCGACCAAGCCATACATTTGGTGGTGTATCAGAAAAAAAGAAAAAACACCTCCTGAAATCAGTGGGACAATTAAGGATCTAGCCGTACGTTGAAATGTGGAGTTAAAAAGTTTAATGCCCTCCTTTTTTGTCTTTCTAGAAGCGGTAATGTATAAAATTATTAGTGAGAGTACAAGTATTACACTTGCTATAAGTGACAAAAGCCTGATCTTTTGATCCAGATTTTCTTTGGATCCCTCATTATTGATCAATTGACTGTAGGATATCTCCACATCACTATAAGAAAAACCTACATCAAAATAAATAATACTTGCAGCAAGGATGGTCAAAAAGCCAGTAAAAAAAATAGACAAGCCTGATAGATTAGAAAACTTGCTAGACTTTTCCATCATATTTCGGATAGAAGCTAGCTCTTCTTTTGGATTAATTTCGCTCATAGTGAAGTACTTTGTTTTACAAAGTTAATGATTTTATAGATTGCATTTTAAACTAGATTTTAAGTTTTTGATCAGGTGATTAATACATTTCGTATAAAACAATCGTCTTTTATTGAAGAATTTTATAAATTACATTAATAAACTAGTCATTTTGAGCAGGTTTTTCATATTCATTTTTACATATATTCTGATCTGTTTTCCATTTCAGGCCCAAAAACTGATCTCTTCTACTGGAGGTGTGATCATCAATAGTAATAGTGGATCCGTATCTTATTCTATAGGTGAGCCCATTATATCAACCATTAGCGGAGGTTCAAATGGAGATGTGACTCAAGGGTATCA
>JAYPLD010000044.1:0-16903 GCA_038129265.1 Crocinitomicaceae bacterium | reverse complement strand
TTAGCTGCAATTCCACATGGCTGACCAGTCAAGACTTCTTTGGTTCCCCAGTCACTTCCGTGAGAAGGGCTATTGAAAAACGCATAATAGTTAGGACCAGTACCAGCAGTTACTGTAGCTACAGCTTCCCAAGTTCCATCTCCGTCAGCATCAGTCATCTGTAATCCATCAGATCCTCCTAAAAATCCACCACCAGCATACATGCCATTAGGACCAACAGTAATATTTGCCGTATTTACAGTTAATGTAACATTGTAAGTAGTTGCAGGAGGAGGGTTACATGTACCATCCGATGCGCAATTCCCAAAACAGTGTTGTATAGTAGTATCACTTGTAATGGTAGGTAAAACTCTATCATTGTAATTAGCTGGTTGACCACATGTAGTTCCATTTAAATCCTCTTTAGTTCCCCAATCACCACCATGTGAAGGGCTATTAAAGAAAGCATAATAGTTAGGACCAGAACCGGCTGTTACTGTTGCTACAGCTTCCCAAGTTCCATCTCCATCAGCATCAGTCATCTGTAAACCATTAGAACCACCTAAAAATCCACCACCAGCATACATGCCGTTAGGACCAACAGTGATATTAGCCGTGTTTACAGTAAGTGTAACATTATATGTAGGAGGAGGGGGATTTCCAGCTTGTACATAAACTGATCTCCACCATCCACCACCAAAGTTGATGTCGGCAATCATTTCTCCATTTGTTCCAAATGAAATTTCGTAAGTTCTAGAAGACGGCAAAGCGGGTGGGTTACCAGCACTCAATTCCCCTTGGTTAGTTGCTTTTGCTAAACCAATGTGAGCACCTGCACCTGTTACCGTTAATTGTGTACCTGTGTAGGTATATGTAAATGAACCACCTGCATGAGGAGAAACTGGAGTTGCACATCTATCTCCACCACCATCTTGCCAGTTTTCAACCCAAGTTGACCCATCCATGTAATGTGTGAAATTTCCATTTGCATCAAATGAAATTGAATCATCAAATAAACATGCTCTTCCTGTAACATCACCAGCTGAATTTGACCACCAACCAATGTCTCCTTGATTTGGACCAACTCCTATTGCACCAGCGTTAGGTGAAAGTTTCCAAGTACCTACTAGTGGTGAAACAGGTGGAGGAGGTGGACACAATGGATAACGGCATCCTGAAGATTGTGTTGATGTTGAACCATCAGTACAATTGATTGCACCATATCCCCAATTGCCATAATGAATTTGATTGCCATTTAAGTATAAATGATCAAAACCAACTGCTCCACTACTAAATTGAAATTTAACATATCTATCAAATGAAACTGCTGTAACGTTGATTGTATTAAGACCAAGAGACAATGCTTGGGCAGGACCATTAAAATTATTTCCATTTGCAGTTGATTTTGCAACCCTAACATTTGCACCTGCAGAGGGTAAGCTAGTTACATTTATTGTAATAGTTTGAGCTGCTTGACTAGAAGCACCATCGGAAATTTGTGCAGCTGTTAAAACATGTGTCCAAGTAGTATTAGGTCCACTTGTAAATAAGTTACTTGCAGAGACATCCCCAGCTATAGTGGTGTCTTTCCAAGCCCATGAATCAAGGTATTCCCAAGGTTGACCTGTACCATCAACGTTGACATCTCCGAATGTTTCAATATTGTTGCCATTTTTAAAAAGTTCTATAGCGTCATCCCCATTTTGAGTAATATCTGAATTGGCATTCAGCACGTGGTCAAAATTGTTGAAACAAGAACCAAAATATGAATGTATGGCTCCAGTATCTCTTGCGATAAGGATATGTTGCCCTGCAGTTACACTGATTGCAGGAAATGAATACTCTTGACCGTCAGTGCCACCTCCGTTATTAGCAACCCCTAAGCCATAAACGCTTAAATCTGCAATATCCTTTATCGCTACTACTTCAATGGCTTTTCCTTGTGAACCATTAGTAACGGTAGCCATAGAGGAAGGTATAGTTAAATCCATAACGCCCGCTAGAGTAAGAGATGGGACTTGCGCACTAATTGTTGTCGAAAATAATGCGACTAGTGCTGTGAGAAATGTATAGTAGTTTTTTTTCATGGTAGTTTATTAATGTTAAAATGTAGAAATACCGTATAAATATGATTTATAAGGTATTATTGTACTTTATACGCTAACTAAGTTATATAAAAAAACATAGAATCAAAATTTTGTAAATCAAATTGTAAAAAAATGTTAAACAATTACAACCCTTTGTAAGACCTTTTGATTACGGTATCTGTCATTAGCTTCATTTCCATTAAAGATTGATCATCTCTATATTTTTTTTGTAATTCAATAAGCTTTGCTTTTAATTTAACTTTTAATGAATCATCAGCTTGATTATAAATATTATGCATTTCGTTTGGATCATTTTGTAAATCAAACAGCTCCCACTCATCCATGGAATAATAGTAATGAATTAATTTATATTTAGAAGTACGAATTCCATAATGAGGTTGGACTTTGTGCCATTTAGGGTATTCATAATAATGGTAGTATATTTCATTATGATTGGTATAAGCAGAGTCAACAAACATATTCCTAAAGCTCTTTCCTTGCATATCATTTGGTATATCTATTCCTGCAAAGTCCAACAATGTAGGGGCAAAGTCCACGTTTAAAATAAACTTATTTGACACTTTAGCTGGTTGTATCAGCTTTGGGTATTGAATTAAAAAGGGCATTTTAAAAGATTCTTCATACATCCACCTTTTATCGAACCAGCCATGTTCTCCTAAATAAAAACCTTGATCCGATGTATAAACCACTATGGTGTTTTCACTTAACTTATTTCTTTCTAGGTAATCAAGTAATCTCCCCACTGCTCTATCCACTCCAGCTATGCATTTAAGGTAATTTTTAATATAAGTTTGGTATTTCCATTTTTTTAATTCTGGTCCAACAAGACTATCATGTGGAGACCAATATTGACCGTTGTCTCCATAAATCAACCACTTAATGGAATCTCTTCCAGAAAGGGAATCAGGAACAACTTGTTTTAAATCTCTTCTGTTTAAATGATTTTCAATTTCCATCATATTTTCACTAGCCGCTAGTCTACCCTCGTAGTCATCATTGAATGTAGTTGGTTCTGGAAATTCAACACCGTCAAATAAATCTTTATACATAGAGTCTGGAACCCAGTCTCTGTGAGGAGCTTTAAATTGATACATAAGTAAAAACGGTTTAGTAGTATCTCTTTGGTCTAGCCATGCAATACAATCATCTTCTATCACTTTTGTGGAATGTCTTACTTTCTCTGTTACTGTATCCTTACCATTAATGCAAAACTGAGGATTATAATACGTTCCCTGACCCCACCAGTTCACCAAAACTTTGGAATAATCAAATCCTTTAGGCTCTGTACCAAGATGCCATTTACCAACAATAGCTGTTTGGTAATTATTTTTTTGAAAAATCTTAGGAAAAGTCTGTAAATCACTGTTAAAGTCTCCTCCGCCTTCGTTTTTGAAAAAACCATTTACATGAGAGTAATTTCCAGTTAATATGGATGCTCTACTAGGACCACAAATGGAGTTTGTGCAATAAGCTGCATTCATAAGCATACCATTTTTAGCAATTCTATCGATATTTGGTGTTGGGGCTAGCTTCGCGAGTGGTGACCCATATGCACTTATGGCCTGATAAGCATGGTCGTCAGCCATGATAAATACAATATTAGGTTTTTCATTAATCGTGGAATTTGGTATGCTAGGATTGGTAGAACAACTTATCAATAAAACCGTACATAATGGAAATATTAAAAAATGATTGAAAATAAGAATTGAAAATTTTCGAAGTCTTACAGAAATAAAATATAAAATACGCATTTTTTAAATTTATAATTAATAATTGGTTTTACTCTATTGAATAATGGATTTACTGTATCCTAAATGGGATATTGCCCACAGAATATTGATCATAATCATTTTTAGCAAAAACAAATATTCTGTAAGCACCATTTTTTTTGGGTGCTTTTAAAACTAGCCTATTAGCTGATTCATTTACAATCTCAAAATCAATTTTTTCTGGCGACTTTTGGAAATCACCTCCTTGCTGAGTGGAAAATGTTTCAGGATAAATTTCAAAATTTAAATAAATCTCTTCATTGTTGTATTTATCAATATTATAGGAGAGTTCAATTTCATCACTTTTGCTGTATGTGTGATTTGCTTCCCAGCTCTTTCCATTTATAAATATTTCTTGAACACTTGGGGCTCTTTTTTCAGGCCAATGCCCTTTCCAACAATAATGCATTACATCCACAGCCTCGGTTGGATTACCATTACTTAAGTACATGCCATGCCATGTGGAAGTAGACTCTTGTTTTTGACCCCATAAAAAGCAATAAGAACCCAAACACATATTAGTGTCTTGTTGTATAATTTCTTGATATCTTCTTAAGCGTTGTTTTGCTTTAAATCCATTAGTCGGCTCAATTTTTGCACCCCATTCGTTTACTTTAGCCTCGAAGGGGCCATTTACCCCCCACTCTGTTATGATATATGGTTTTTCCCAACCAAATCGTCTAATATTTATTACAGCGTTTTCAATTGCTCCATATACATTGATTCCCAAAATATCTATACTTGGGCAATATTTTTTAATCATAAAAACTTTTGCAGGATCTAATCCAGCAATTACAGTCATAGTGGGATGATTAGGATCAATATTTTTAATGAATTTTGCAATTTCTTCAATTGTCTCCCAAACCCTAAAATTTGAATATTTCAGATCCACTTCGTTACCTATGCCCCAAAGTATGATTGAGGGGTGGTCTTTTACACGGAGGATTTCCTTTTTGATTAACTCAATTTGTCCTTTGACATTATAATCATCATTATAATCAAATCCATTTCTTTCTTGAGCTATCCAAATTCCCTGACAAACACTTAGTCCGTATTTTTGAGCTGAGTCTAGCAAACTGCTCTTATTGGTACTCCACAATCTAATGGAGTTTCCGCCAGACTCCACTATAGTTTTAAAATTACTTTTCGCTCCAGCTCCTTTGATGTAGTATGGCTTTCCATTTTTATAAAACTGAAATTTATTATTTGATTTTTTAATTTCAATTACAGAAGATTGTGACCAAACATTTAAAAAACATAGTGAAATTACAAAGGCAACAAAAAATCTTGAAAACATCATAATTTTAACCATTTTGAAGGTTTATTAGGATTACCTCTGAATTCAACAATTTTAAAGTCGCCCATTTCAAATTTAGACGTTTCAAGGATTTTAAATCTGATTTCTTTCATATTAGACCAATCAACATATTCAAAATCTTTAAATGATTTAAATGGTATGGTTACCAATTGATAACCTTCATTGATATCTCTAATATTATCCTCATTAATCATTTTACTAATCCTACGTTTTTTTCCAGTGTAAGAGATTAGTGTTATTTGAATTTTTGGAACGTTTCCTCTTACATAAAAGTTCAATGCAGAAGAAGAGAAAATATCAGATAAATCTGCCATTTCCCATTTATAAAAAGGAAACCCAAATGAATTCCATTTATAATCATTAGATTTTAAATTATAATTCACTAAAAGAGATAGTGAAACATCAAGCTCTGGCAGAGTGTTATTATTATTATTTAACTTGTTTACTTCATCATTGCTTGTGCTTAAATTGAATTTGAAATTGGATGAATAATTTTCATCTACTCCCCACCAATATTTTTTTTCAGCCCCTAGCGTTATAGGTTGATTGATAAATTTATGTGAAAATATTTCCTCAGCATAGTGGTAATTATGTTGATGGGGTACAATTTTAATATCATCAAGATGGAAATCCCCCTTATTTTGAAGTTGTATTCTAAGTTCTTTAATATTAGAAATATTTACTCCCTTTTTTTCATACTTGAAAGTGGATAATGGAATCAGCACTTTTCTCCATTGTTGATCAATTTTACTACCGTCAATATTAAGTAAATTTAATTTTGAAAAGCATTGTTTTTCAGCATAGTCCACTAATGCAAAAAACATAGGAACCTTATAAAATTCACCAGAATCACATCTAATTCTAAATTGGATTGCTGTAGAATTTATTATTGGTTTTAGGTTCTTGGATTGAAAATTCCCCCATTTAAATCCAAATCCCAACCATTTACAATCTTCCTTCTTGTCCCATACCACATGTAAGTGGTCAGAACCCATATAATTATTAAGGGTGTCAAAACTTATCTCCTTACAAGAATTACTTTTACCCCATACTCCAGTCGATTGACTATCAGAAAAAATATTTTTGAACTGAAAAGAGTCATATGGATCAGAAGGTAATTTTACTTCATCATAAAGTTGTACATCACGTATTGAATTACATGAAGGGTGTAAAAGAAATATTATAACTATGATGTATATTTTGTACATTATTGATTTAAAACATCTGTCCCTTCTGTAAAGATTAAAAAATCAACATCTGTTCTGACATCTACACTCATATTTTCTGGGCAATTAGCACTAACTCCTGGACAACTCTGACACTGTAGTTTTATAGCCGTTATTTGATTAGGCTGACGTATGTTATTACCCCCACTTGATTTGACCTCAAATTGATCGTAACTTACAGAAATCATATTCCAACCTATCCAATCAACAGGTCTGATTTGATACTTATAAACTTCCATTGTGTCCTGAAAAACATCTGATGCATTATTAGTAAGATCATCATTGAATGGATGATTGGACTCCGAAATCAAAATATTGATAAACTGATCTGAGGCCACTTCTCCATTCATTCCCGATAATACTCCAAGGTTAATATAAAAATCCTCTGCAGATGAATTTACAGAAGACATGTCAAGTGGAAAATCTATACTGCCTAAAAACCATTCATTCCATCCCATTCTTCCACCCATTTTAAAATAGCTGTTTCCATTTAATGGATCATCACTAGCGGTGTCAAAAGTCATATTCATAGAAAATTGATGAAAAACAAGAGCATCTTGAGGAATCCCGTTTTCAAAATCAGCTACTACTATCCCTTCATAAACCTTTTTACCCGAAATGGTCAGTGTATCTCTCAACGTATCTACTTCTGTTAAAAAACTCAGTTCTAAAGCACAAGTTTCTTCACTAAAAAAAGGAACCACAGATGTGTTTCCATTCCAACTAACTATACCTGAATCAATACTGTTTGAAAAGCCCGTTATTTCTTTCACACTTCCTGTTTGGAGGCCTCTAATTGTGATCTTCCAGTCTACACTTTTATTAAATTCACAGTGGAATTTAACTAATTCATTATTTGAAAAGTCAGGATTTAAATTTGAAATTGAAAATGGACTTAACAATGAAAACTCCCCGTAAAGATTTTGTAAAGAAGGTCCCTCATATTCATCTTTTGTACATGCCACAAATATGAGCATCATGAATATAAAATATCTTATGTAATTTATTGTCATCATAATTTAATTGAAAAAATAAATAGGAACCTTTGGAAATCAAAATCATTAAAATTGGTATGATTGAATTCAGAACCCCATAAATTATATTGTACATCTAGGTACACATCTTTTTTAAATTGATATTTGATCCCTAGCGTATGTAAGTAGTCTGTTCTATTGTAATTAAACTGTTGAAATGTTAATATTTCATCATAATCATCTCTGCCAACTAAATATTCGTTTCCAATAGCTTTAATTCTTTTAGTAGAAAATTTAAAATATACTTTGTCCAATAATTCTTTTTCGATTTCAAAGTCAATATGAGTACTATTTAAATTAATACGTTCTATTGAATCTCCTTCTCTATTGGTAATTTGACTCATGAACCCTAAAGAAAAATTAAATTCTTTCGTTTGATGGAAAAGTTCATTTAGATTAACTTTTGTCCACTTAGAAAAAGTTAAAAAAGTTCTTTTTCTTGGCGTGCCTTGTCCAATAACTTCACTAAAAAATGAAGAGTTAAAATTTAAATTAAAATACTTCTTTTTATGATTGTAGAATCCACCAAGAAATAAGCCTATTCTGTTTGGAGTTGCATCTCCATATGGTAATGCATTAGAAAAAATAGGATTAAAATTCATGAGTATAGGAGAAATATTCTGATTAAATATGTTTTGATCAGAAGTTATATCAAAAATTGAAATTGGTCTTGCAACTGCATCATTAGAGTAAATCGTATAAATAGAATTTAAATTTGACTCTACCATGTCTATTCTTCTAGATTGTGCAGCAGAACTTCTAAAATTCGGGTCAACGTATCTGTAACCCATTGAAAGGTTAAATGAGGAATCTAATTTTGAGATTTCGCTTTTGTATTCAAAAAACATCCCTAACCTATGGTGTGAAATAGAATCATACCCCACTTTGTGAGACCAACTTTTTTCGGATAAACCAGCCTGAATCTTGCTATTTACATTAAATTTTTTAGTACTGTAATCGTGTATTAGTCCGAATTGATATACTGGATTTTTAACAGAACTAAGTTGTGTTCCACTATTTGGCAACTCATTTAGTATTGTATAATTAAGTTCTGCAGAAATAGATTTACTAATCTGAGAACAAATAGTACCTCCAGATAAGAGCATATCACTTTGAAATGTATTTAATGCACTATTAAGTTGAGTTGATCCTCTTGGTCTAGTAGTGAATAAATCAAACTCAAGGGTTCTTATAAATCGATCAAAATTATATGAGAAATCAACTTGTAATCCTTGTAATCTCCATCTATTATCTTGATAAAAGTTTTCATAGTCTATAATTGATTTATAGGAATTGTGAAGATTGGAACCATAAAGATTTAAATCTTCATCATAATTATATAATGTAAACCTATTTTGCTTCAGATAAATATCCCCAACTGAAAATCTCACCTTGTTCTTAAGTGTGCCTCTAGCTGTTAATTGCCTTACATCTATTTCTGTACCAGAACCAAAAAAACCACCAAGTTGATTTTGAACCCTAACTTGACCAAAAACTTCAATATTTGGAATAGGATTTACATGTACATTTAAATCCAATAAATTGTAACCACTGGACATACTATTTGGAGAAATAGTGTCCTCATCTGAAAGTACATTATCTCTAGAAAAAAAAGATCTTCCTAAACCATCAAACCAAATTTTTTCATTTTGTTGACTAATAGATGATGAAGCCAGTTCAAAAATGTAAAAACTAAATAAAAATATTTTTAAGAAGTAATTATTCATTAAAACAAAAATTTAAGCTCTAACATGGTCTCGGTTCCTTTAAGGTTGTTGAATTCGAAGTTTGGATCGTAATACTTATAGAAATTTTGTCTTAGAAAAAGCATAGCATTATCCCCAATCTTATAATCAATACCACAACCAATCAGTGAATTTCTTTGATTTCTTTCAAAGTTTCTAACTGAATTTTCATTAAAAAAATGGTGAATCAAATTAATTGGACTTCCCAAAGAACTATTATTGTCACCTCTTTCAGTTAAATTATTACCTATAATACGTTCAATTCCAATATTCAAAACCATATAAGTATTTTCATTTATTTCTAAACTTAAATCTATTTCATTTGATAATTGACTAATTAACATCTCTAAATTATACTTTGGCAGTGGAGAAAACGATTTGCTACATGTATTAAATCTAGTTAACAGAAAAATATAAAATTGATGATTCATTAGTGATCCGTTGTATTTAGCTTGCAATTCAATATTATTGAAGTACTTTCTAAAATTGGCTAAACCATTATTATTGGTATCAACCAAATCCACATTTTCAAATATATTTCTGTAAGTTGAGTTTAAATTATTGTATGGGCCCCAATCACGAGCAAATAAATACAATCTAGATAGAGTCTCAGAATTTACGTTATATCGGTAAGATAAACTTGCAGCGGATGTGTCAATTTCAGCTGAAATACCTATACCAGCGTTAATTTTTAATTTCTTAAACGAATGTTCAGCGTTAACACTAATTCCTTGTCGATTATTAGTATGATTTCCTAACCCTATGATAGGACTGTTAAATTGAGGTCTGATGGTAGTGGCTCTATTATTAGCTCCTACATTGGGAAAAACCTCTAGAACTGTAGTGTTTAAAAAATTACCAGTTAGATTGACAAATTCTGGTGCAATTCTATAAGCCTGAAAATCAATTGGAATTTTTTTATTCTTTGAAGTTTTAAGATTAGCAATAATAGCTTCTCCAAATTCAAAGTTATTTTCTGGAGAATCATATGTGCCAAAACCACCTTCTATAGAAAAATACAATGATTTCCATCTTTGTGAAAACTCAACCGTATTAATAGAATATGTTCTTAAGGCATATGAAATGGTATCCACAAGATTTGTGGAGTTTAAAAAATGATAAGCAATATTAAAGTCATTAATTTTTTTATTGATTTTAAAACAACTTGTGTAATTAGTTGACAACTCATTGAAATTGGATCGATTGAATGGGGTTTTCCCAATGACCCCTTTAAATGAAAAATCAAGTGGAAGATCTTGCGCCTGAAGAAAAATCCCTTGAAAAGCTCTATTACCATAACGCAAACCATCATCAATTAACCCGCTGTCATAATAACTCTTATATCTTAATTCAGGAGTATTGGTTAGTCTGGTCTGAGGTCTTCTGTGATATAAACTTTGTCTATTAAATGTTCTATTTCCCCAAACAGTTAATCTGCTCTGTCTGTACCAATTTACACCCCCCGAACTTAAGTTGAAGTTACCATATTTTGTTTTAAAAGATGTTCTTAGATTTATTCCTAGTTCAAGTGTTAGATTATTATTTTCATTTTCTGGACCTTTATACAAACTATTAAGCATAAAATCTGCACCTACAGAAATTTTATCAGCAGTTAATGCTTTTAATTTAAGCAGTAACATCGGTTCCCTAAACTGATCGCCTGAAAGAATTGCTAAAGTTTTACCTGAGTTATTTGGGAATACCTCTTTTTGATTTCTTACGTATCCTAAAAAACGATAATATCCCGAAAAACTAAGTTGACTAGATGAACTCTTTGTGTAGATTATATTACTTGAAAAGGGGGTTTGATTTATATTTATTAGATTTTGGGCATAAAAACTTGTCATTAAAAATACTGTAATTATAAATAGGCAATATTTCAACTTAGACTCAGTCATAGTGTATGATATACAATATATTAAATATTTCATGTATGATTGAAAAAGTTAATATTATATGTCTTTTACACATCTAAATCCTACATGACTCATCCCTGTTTCTTCAGAGTAAGGCATTCTTGCTGAAACTCTATAACTTGAGCAATAACTATCGTTACATAAATAAGATCCACCTCTAATCACTCTTTTTGGATCGTAGGGCTCTAATGAGTACGACCATGTTTTAGGACCTTTTGGATCTTTGACTGTTCTGTGCCTGTCAAAAGTTTCATAATATCGGGCATCAAACCAATCAGCACATATTTCCCATACATTACCAGCCATATCATATAAGCCATAACCATTTGGTGGAAACTGTTTAACAGGTGCTATTAGCTTAAATCCATCTCTAGCATCATTAGAAATTGGAAATACACCAGACCAATAATTACACTTAGGAGAACCATCATCTACTAATTCATTACCCCATGGGTAAATTTTATTTTCCAGTCCTCCTCTTGCAGCCCATTCCCATTCTGCCTCTGTAGGTAAACGTTTTCCACACCAACTTGAATAAGCTAGCGCATCCGAATAAGCGATATGAACAACTGGATAGTTATCCATTCCTTCAATAGAACTTTCTGGTCCATGAGGATGTTTCCAATTAGCCCCTTTTATCCAATACCACCATTGGGAATAGTCAATGAGATTTCTTGCAGTTTTAGGTGCCATAAAAACCATAGAGCCTGGTTCAAGTTGTTCATCATTTAATTTTGGTGTATTAGGTGGGAGTTGTTTTTTTAGGTCATTCCAATCAATATGTTTTTCAGCTACTGTTATATAACCTGTTTCTTGAACAAATTTTTTAAACTCATAATTTGTTACTTCATGAGCATCCATGAAAAAAGATGTTACACTTACTCTGTGTCTTGGAAATTCTCTTTGTAAAGCAAAACGTTCTTCAACAGAACCCATCATGAATTCACCACCTTCTATAAAAATCATTTCATCTGTTACAACATCTATAAAATTTGTATCATGATTAGATATTTCCAAATCACGATGTGAATCGGGCACATTTAATAAAAAATTATTTCTTGAATTCTCACAACACGAATTATGGTTGTTTATACTATCATTTTTTTGATTGATTTTTATTGAATCAGATTTATCATTATAACACGAAAACAGGGCGAGATGCATCATAATGATACTAAAAAGAATATTTTTTTTTGAATAACTCAAACTAATATGTTGAATTGAATTCTTCAATCTTTTGGTGTTTCCATGTTATTCCTTCTTCCCATTTGGGTGCTTTTACAGAAATTAAATACTTTTCCAAAATATCATTTAATTCTGCTGTTTTGTCAGGTTTTTCTTTTGAAAGATCTTTCATCTCCGACAGATCATTGTCAAGATTATATAGTTCGACTTCATTATTATCATTGTATCTAATCAGTTTAAAATTATCAAATCTTAATGCTGAGTGAGGTCTATTTAATGCTATTTTATTTTTGTAAGGTACATGAAAGAAAATTCCAGGAATGCTTCTTTTGATTACATTATCTTGTGCATATAATATTTTACTAAAGCTACCTCCGTCAATTTTATTCAATGGTTTAGAATATCCAGAAATTTCAGCTAGGGTGGGTAAAATATCTGAACCACTAATTGGCACATGAGTCTGAGTGTTAGGCTCAATTCCTGGACCTTTAACAATAAATGGAACTCTAATGCCTCCTTCTAAAGCATCCCATTTACCTCTACTCAAAGGATAATTGTAACTTTTTTCGTAAGGTCTTGCTGCGGGGATATTTGGCACAGAACCATTATCAGATAAATAAATAATATAAGTATTATTATCAATATTCAGTTGACTTAATTTATCCATGACTAAACCTAAGCTACTGTCCAAATTATGAGTCATGGCAGCAAAGCCTACATTATCATGTCTTACCCCTTTTGGCTTTTTATCAAAATGAGAAAAACTATGTTCAATTGTTTCTAATGAGGCGTGTACCGCATAATGAGAAATTTGAAGGTAAAAAGGAGAATTATCCAATACGCTTTTCTCTATAAATTCTAATGCATTATGAGTTAT
Organism: Crocinitomicaceae bacterium; assembly: GCA_038129265.1. Classification (GTDB taxonomy): domain Bacteria; phylum Bacteroidota; class Bacteroidia; order Flavobacteriales_D; family Parvicellaceae. The sequence continues at coordinate 3,746 of JAYPLD010000044.1, read as the reverse complement.
TGAAAATATTTTTTTTGGATTTTCTTTCTTAGTTGTTTCCCATTGTTCAGGACTATTTACAAAACCACCATCTTTATTTTTAGTAGGCCCATCACTTATGTCATATCCTAATTGGTTAGGGTTACTTCCCATTCCCCACTTTCCAAAATGTGCTGTACGATACTGATTATCTACACTTTTAAGCATTTTTGGAATACTCATCCAATTTTCATGGTCAATATGATCGGTATTCATACCAACTCTTATCAACGACATTCTTGCTGGAGATTTACCAAACTGAATACTATATCTTGATGGAGCACAAACTGGAGCTGAGGAATACGCATTTGAAAATTTAATTCCATTTTGAGCTAAAATTTCCAAATTTGGCGTTTCATGGTAATCACTTTTAGAGAGAGGTTCTTTATTCATCATTTGAACAGAAGTTCCGTTCCAACCCTGATCATCAACTAGAAAGACAATGAAATTAGGAGATTCCGTCTTGTTTTTGTTGATTGCATTTGCACATGAAAACAACATTATGTAAACGGAAATAAAAATTAATGATTTGAGGACATTTTTATTTAGAATCATCACAACATTATTCATTTTTCAATAGAACTCTTTTTCCATTTTCATCATAAATATCTCCGAAAGTAATATTAGGTGCTTTATTTATAGCTTTGGGGTTGTCAAATCTTCTACCCAATTCATCAGGTATTTTATTGGCATTTTTAATTCTTTCATTTAATACAATTGTTAAAGAATCTAGTAGGGGCTTAAATTCAATATTATTGGCCAAATTTATAAGTTCATTGGAATCTGATAAATGATCATATAACTCAAAACCAAATTCACCATTATTTCCCCACATTGTTATTCTATGATGATTTGTTTTCATGGAATATCCATTATTAAGTCTAGTTAACGCGTTTTTTCTAACTTCTGATTTTTCACCAACTAAAATTGGCTTTAAACTTCTGCCAACAACATGTTTTGGTGTTTTCGTATCTGTTAAATCCATCAATGTTGGATAAAGATCTAAAAGCTCAACTGGAGACTTAATTATTTTTCCTCCTTCAATATTGGGAGCATAAATTATGAATGGAATTCTAGTAGCATTTTCAAAAAGTGTTAATTTCTGCCAGTGTCCATGTTCTCCCAAATGATATCCATGATCTGATGTAAAAACAATAATGGTGTTTTTATCCAAACCTGTTTCTTTTAATTTTTGAAGTACTCTTCCAACTTGGGCATCAACAAATGATACGGTTGAATAGTAGGCTTCCTTAATTTCTTTAGCTATATCCACATCTAAGTCTACTTGGTTGTATTTAGCCCTTATGGTTTTTGCTGCTGGGACAGGAATTGTTTTTAGATAATCATTAGCACTTTTTTGTATTACCATTTCTTCTCTATTGTACAAGTCAAAATATTTTTTTGGTGCCACAAAAGGGGTATGTGGTCTAAAAAAACCAACAGCCAAAAAGAACTGTTGACTATTATTGGCAAATTTTTCAATCATTTTTATGGCCTCAGAAGCACCTATGCCGTCAGTTTGTTCATTATCCTTTCCGTCAGCTGCTAACCAACTTAACGTTCCACCATATCTTCTTTCTGACAAAGTGTTAATTTTATACTCTTCCAATTTATCTCTGCCATAAGGGTTTATGGTTTGATCCCAAGAATAAATGTCATCTGCTCCGGAAGTACCAATAGCACTTGGATTATCATAGTGAAATATTTTTCCAATTCTTACTGATTGAAATCCCTGTTGCCTAAATCGTTGACCTAACGTTATTACATCAGGCACAGCATTTCTTATTAACACGTTATTCTGAGTAATATTAGTTTGATCTGTGTATAGACCTGTCATGAATGAAGCTCTTGATGGTCCACACAATGGATATTGGTTATGAGCATTTAGAAAAGTAAAACCCTTACTTCCTAGTTCGTCAATATTTGGAGTTTTCACCTGTGGATGACCATAGATACCTAAATCACAATTCAAATCATCTGCAATAATGAATAAGACATTTAATTTATCAAGATTTTTATTGTTGTGGTCTACTGCTGTACAAGAATCAAGGAAAAACAATGTAATTATTAAAATCGAATAAATACGTTGATTTTTCATGAGGAAAATTTTAATGTTGAATTACAATATATTCAGTTTCCCACTTGTTATTTATTAGATAACTAAGACAATACACATTGCTTTGAAAATTGCTTGAATTGATTAATATGCTTTTTTGAGCTTTTTCATCTGTAAGTACAGTTTTACCAAATATATCTCTTATGATTATTTTATCAATCATATCATTACTCTGGATAGTTATTAGACCGTCAGTAGGGTTAGGATAGATTAATACATTCTCAATTTTATGTTGAAAGTTAGAGCTAACCGATGTACAAGTATCACAGCTTCCCCAACAAACTGGTATAAGTGTGGTATCGACATCAGGAATAATTAATAGTCTATTTGTAAAGTTTGCATTACCGTTGGTACAATCTCCTGTTGGGTCATTAGTCTCTTGTATTGACCAATCATCTGCAGAGAACTTATATTCAATAGTGTCACCGCTTACAAATGGGAGGGTAACTTCCCAAATATCATTTTGAGTTGAAGGTGACATTGGATTACAGTTTCCACACCAAGAATTAAATGTCCCATTTAACTCAGGCGTAGTAAATGGGTCTGTTACATTAGCCATGTTTAGTTTAAAAGTTACATCAACTGTATCCACGACTATATTTGTGTTAGAGACAACCATCTGCTTCCAATAAATTGTATCTCCGTTAGCTACACCCCATGGACCTCTAAGTCCAAATCGTGCAACTGGCCCACTGTAAATTCCATTTGTAGGAGTAGAATCTAAATGTATGGTGTAGGTTGCATAACCCGTCATGGATGTATCAACTAAGAAGTTAAAATAACAAAATGCCGTATTGGAACCAGGAGGATATACAAACAGTCTTGCATTAGCGTTGGCAGGAGTTGTTGTAGGATTTTTTAAGGTAATCTCAACTTTATTGTAATCTGAAGCATCAATACCCAAATCAGCTTGTAGATTTCCACTACGCATAACTGGTGTGGTATTAAATGATCGCATAGCCATAGCATCAGGTTGCTCTGTTAAAGTGCAACCACCACCACTTACCCATCCCTCTTTGGAATTTTGCCAATTGTAAGTTATTTGAGTGTTGGCGCTAAGTGATGTAAATAAAAGGAAAAAAGCGAATGATTTTTTACTGAAGTTATATGTAAGCATGTCAGAAAGAATATGAATTATATAGGAAAATGATCGTTGATTTGTAAATTAATAAAAATATTGCAGATATGGTTTGTTGATAAACATTTCATAGTTTTAAGCAATTGAAATAATATAAAATGAATAATAAAATAAGGCTAGCACTGATTTTAATACTCACAGGCTGTGTTGTTGGTTTCGGAATTCTTTATCAAACTTGGGGAGGTAATCCCGAAAGTAAGTTAAATAAAACTACCCTACTAGAACATCCTCAAAAAACCAACAGTTCTTTTGACAACATATTAGGCACCACCTGGATTAATCAAAAAAATGATTCTTCCAGCTCTGAAGTTTCATTTACTATTGAAAGTAGTCCAAAATATACCAAAGGAATTTTTGAAAATTTTGATATTCTTTTTAAAGTTTCTGAGGATGACCCTACCAAATCTAAACTTAGAGTGACTATTGACGTCAGCAGCATTAACACAGATAACGAAATGCGAGATGAAAATTTGA
>JAYPLD010000043.1:15879-17807 GCA_038129265.1 Crocinitomicaceae bacterium | reverse complement strand
GGGCAAGAGACATTTATTCTTCCAGGTGGATGCGATAGCATTGTCAACATAACGGTTACAGAATTAGCACCTATAACCAATATTATCAATCCCATTATATGTTCTAACGGAAGCTTTGTGTATGATGGAATAACGTATGATTCAAGTAATACTACAGGCACACATATTTTCACTAGTACTTTTGGATGTGATAGTACCGTAACGGTAGCAGTAACTATCCAGAACCAAATTACAAACAATATAGAAGAAACCATCTGCTTTGGAGATTCAATAATTGTGAATGGAACGACTTATAACGCTAGTAATCCAACTGGTCAGGAAATCATTACCCTTCCAAGTGGCTGTGATTCTGTAATTAATATTTCTATTACAGAATTAAATCAAGACACAACCTTTTTAGATACCATTATATATGTTGGACAATCCATAGATATTTCAGGTGTTGTCCTTATCGAGTCGGATTTTGAAGGGTTGGTTTATTTACAAGCAGCTAATGGTTGCGATTCTGTTCTAAGTATTCGTGTTCAAATGTTGTATGAGTCTACTCATTTTGTTCCAAGCGGATTTTCACCTAATGGTGATGGGGTAAACGATTTTATAGGTGTGATGGGTGGAGGTATTCAAGAAATGGAATTTTCTATTTTCAATCGATGGGGCGAAGTGGTATTTAATTCGGATTGTTGTTGTTCAACTATTTGTTCTTGGGATGGTAAACACCGAAATAAAGTGTTGAATGTGGGAACTTATGTTTATTATTTAAAAGGCACTTATAATAACGGAATGCCCTTTACAGAAAAAGGAACTATATCTTTAGTCAAGTGAGATTACTGAAATTAGTACATATTATTTTTTCATTTTTGCTTTTGACGGTATTTCAAAGCTATAGTCAAGACATTCATACGACTCAAATTTCAGAGTATGATTATTTATACAATCCTGGCCTAATTGGCAACTATCATGGTAATTCAAGGGTTCAGTTTTCTACTCGAAGTCAGTGGGCTAACATTAACAATGCATTCGAAACCTATAGTTTTTTTACAGATTATAAAATAGGAGCCGAAAAGTGGAAAAAAGGAAATTTAGGTATATGTTTTGCTGCAAATGCAGATGATGCAGGAGATGGTTTTTTGAAAAAGAATTCATTTAATTTGGGGCTGTCGAGTGTGATTAAGTTGAGTTCTAATGCCTCTCTTTCTTTAGGATTTTTAAACTCGTATAACCAACTTACTATAGACCCTTCGAATATTAGATGGGGTAGTCAGTTTAATGGAGAGTATCATGATCCGAATTTGTCTTCAGGTGAGAATCTGGCTAAAAATGCTTTTGGTTATTATAATATATCTTCTGGAATTGCATTTACTTATGGTAAAGATGAAGGGTATATGTCACTGTATGATCAAACACACGTACAAATAGGTGTAGCCACTTATAATATACTATCTCCTAATAGTTTTAACACCATACTAAACGACTCTATCCAACAACGTTTTTGTTTTTATGGAAAAGGATTTCTTGGCATTCCTCATTCAAGAACTGGAATAATGGGTTCTATATTAACTCAATTACAGGGACCTAATTTAGAAGTCATACTAGGGGCATATTACAGAATTAGAATTAAGGAAGCGTCAAAAATAACAGGTTATAACAAAGAATCAGCAATAGCTTTGGGTGGGGTATGGAGATATGGTGATGCCATTTGCCCAGGTGTACTATTTGAAATTAAAGATTATGCCATTGGTATTAGTTACGACATGACGGTTTCAAAATTACTTCCTGCAACGAATACAATGGGGGCAATTGAAATTGTCTTCAGGATACAAACGAATAATCAATTCTTATATAAGGGTTATAATCCAGGTAGTTAGCCAGGGCTTCTACTCTGATATTAATCCGTGGATTACTTTACGTTGGCTTTTAGCCCTTTTACT
>JAYPLD010000043.1:0-15779 GCA_038129265.1 Crocinitomicaceae bacterium | reverse complement strand
GACCTATATGAAACTCATTAACGAAGATGAAATAGTTTGTCTGATAATTAAGCTGTAAGTCAGATAGTAAATTGGGGTTATTAATAACTACATTCATAAAACGATCTGCATAATGATTTGATGTCAGAATTTCTCCTTGATGTATAGTTCCCCTATCATACTCTTTCTTTTCTGATGGAATTTCGGCCTGAATTTGATTTACAAACTTATTGAGTTTGTCTTTTATTAGTTCTTTTTTAGTAGGTTGGGTCTTGACCGTGTCTTTAGTCTTTATTAGGTCATATTTAAATCCAATGCTATTGTATATATAATTGAGCATTTTATTAGCACTGTCTTGATGGTGAGCTAAAGAGACTGCAGGTGTTTTTTGACTTAAAGAAAGTAATATTTGTTCTGAAACACTTTTTTTGATCGCTTCTTTAACCTCTATATATTGCATATTATTAGCTAGGGCAATCTCTTTATCTATGGAGGAGGCATACATTTTAGATTCAAAAGGAACTATAAGTATTTTGTTGTTTTTATCCTGCGTATATATTTCAAAAGGATCTGTAGAATTTTCTTGCATAAACCCCATTAGTGGAATTACGATGAATAATAATACAGGCAAAAAAGGGATATTGGAATCAAACTTCATGCTATAAAAGTAATTTCTATTGTAGAGAAATACTTTTCTAAGTAAGACAGATTATACTCAGGCCAATGTTTAAAAGTGTCAACCTGATATCCAACGATAAATGTCCATCCCGTTCGCATATACAAGAAGAGCAAGTAGCAAGCTCATTCCTACGATTTGGGCTCTAGTAAGGAATTGATCACTGGGTGGTTTCCCTGATATCATTTCATAAATAAGGAACATCACATGGCCACCGTCAAGAGCAGGTATGGGTAGAATATTCATAAATGCTAAAATGATGGATAACAGAGCTGTCATGCTCCAAAATCGCTTCCAATCCCAGTAAGGTGAAAATAAACCTCCGATTGTACCAAAGCCTCCAATTTGTTTAGCACCTTCTTTATTAAAGAGTAAACCAAGAGATTTCACGTAATTTCCTAAAGTAGTTACTCCTTCTGAAACTCCTGTTGGTATAGATTCCATTAACCCATAATCCTTATGTTTATAGTCAAAATAAAGCAATTGATTTTTGGCAAAATAACCAATGGTATGATCCTCTGCTACTTGTACTTTTACGGTTTCAGGATTTTCATTACGAATAATTTGTAAATCAACTTCTTCCGATTCGTATCTCTCGATTTCTCTTTTAAAGTCTAGGTAATAAGGAGTAGATTGACCGTTGATCCCTACAATACTATCTCCTTTTTGTAGGTTAGCTAATTCTGCAAAACTACCTTTCATGACAGAGTCAATTACATTCGGAAATCGGATGTCACTAAAAATACCAGGTACTTTTAATCGTAACAGATCAGTTACAATGGAGTCGTTTATGGTTACAGGTATAATTTGATTTTCTCTTTTGATTTTTAATTCTCTTTCTCCATCTATGAGTATTTTACTAGATGCATCCCCAAATTCATTAATTGGGGAACCACCTACTTCAACAATTAAGTCGCCATCTTGAAAACCATAATCTGCAAATTTGGAGTTACTTAGATGAGCTCCATATTTTACGGCTTCGTTTGGAACGTAATCTTTCCCCCAAACAAATAAAATCATAATGTAAATTAAAAAACCAAGCAATAAATTCACGGTTACCCCACCCACCATAATAATTAATCTTTGCCATGCTGGTTTTGATCTGAATTCCCATGGTTTTGCTGGTTCTTTCATTTGTTCTTTATCCATACTCTCATCTATCATACCGGCTATTTTTACATAACCACCAAGAGGAATCCATCCTATTCCATACTCGGTTTCTCCCTTTTTAAATTTGAATAAAGAGAAGCCTGCATCGAAAAATAAATAGAACTTTTCCACTTTAGTTTTAAAGTACTTTGCTGGTAACATATGCCCCAACTCATGTAGAATGATTAAAATGGATAAGCTGAGAACAAATTGTGAAATTTGGATAAATAATTCCATATTATTTTGAATTAGCCACCAAATATATATCAATTAATGATATGTAACATGTTAAGAATTTATAATTGAATTTTGGGAAATAAAAAAGCCCCACAAGGGGGCTTAGTTAGTTGATGTAAATATCAAATTTATTTAAGGACAATCTTTTCCGTATGGGTATTATATGTATCCTTAATCTCTGCAAAGTAAACTCCTTTTGGAAGTTCTTTCATATCTACCGTGTAAGTAAATACACTTGGGTTGTATCTTTTCACCAAATTTCCAATGTTATCATAGATCGAAATTTCTTCAATGTTTGCAGAAGAATTAAATGAAATATAATCTGAAGTTGGATTTGGGTATACTTTATAAACCACATCTTTTGTATTAACCCCTACAGAGTTTCCAGGAAGCATTAATGTGTTTACTACTCTTGGACAAAAGAAATTAATCGTTGAATCTATGTAAGCATTTGCTTTAGTAATACTCATGTCAGGATTAGTCTGTAAACTGTTTAGGTAAGCATCTGTACCTACACTTGCAGGTAAGCCTTGACCAACAGCTAACATAACTGTAATAGTGGAGTCAAAATAATCCCAAGGCGCTCCTTCACCAGGGTTTCCAGTGTTAAATGGGAATAGATTATCAACAGATTCTGTTATCGATACTCCGCTAAAGTCAACGGTACCAATTAATCTATCTGAAGCCGCTTTTGCAGCTACCGTGTAAGGATCATACAAGTTTGGAATGGCATCATTATTTCCTAACATGTTAGCTTTTGCTACTACATCGTGTGAACCACTTATGCTACTTACAATATTTACACCAGAAACCGATAGGTCTCCCGTTCTAAATCTAGCTACAGCATCAAGGTTACCGTGTACAGCAGCAATCGGTTTATCACCTTCTTCTAACCAGCTAATATCTCCAATAGCTCCACCCATATTTAAAATCATATCGTGATCACTTGAGTAACCCTTGTGATTTTCCATATTTAGTTGAGGCATACCACCATATCCAAACCAGTCACCATAAACGGCTGTATCTATTAACGGCATTGCTGTTACAGCGTCTAAAAATTTAGGAAGTTGAAGCTCAGATAATTTATCTACTGAATTTAAGCAGGTAGCTATCCAACCTCCAGTCCCTTGCCCGCAAATTATAATACGAGAGGTGTCGATTCCGTAAGTATTACCATTTTCGTAATCCATTCTGAAATATCGAATCGCAGCTTTTACATCTTGAATACCTCTGTAAGCAGCTCTCATTAAGCTTGCTGCTCTTTCTGGCTCAGTAGGTAAAAACGGATTCCAACCTAATCTATAATCTGTATTTGCTACCACATATCCTCTTGCAGCAAATTGATTACACATGGCTTGGGTAGCATAATCAAAATTTCTATGTCCAGTTGCATTACCGTTTCTAATGATCGGAGCAAATGTTCCGGTATGTAAATAAATAATGAGCGGTCTTTCAGCTACAGTATCTCCTGCTGGCTCGAAAAGATCAAATTCAAGTGGAGGCATAGTAAAATAAATGGGTGTTCCTGTGGCCGAGTCTACTCCAACTGGAATAGTCATTCCCGTTGGTATCGGCAGGGTATCATTTATCATAACGGAGAAATTGACACCATAAGTGATATTATTTGTGGTATCAACAGTAAAAAGTGGATCTAAATATCTTGTCTGAGCAATAGTTGTTGCGGAATAAATAACAGAGAAAATAAAAAGAAAACCAATAGTAATTTTTTTCATAAGGCTAATTTTTCGTAAAATTTATATGTCTAATTTACGTAAATTAAATAAAATTAGTTCCAGAACGGATTATAAAGTTGTTTAATCTTTAAAATCAAACAATAATGAAATGTAAGCCATTCTACCTATAAATGGCCCTCCGTAAACCTGAAGAACTCGATTGTTCAGAATATTTGAAGCTCCTATTTTTATGGCTAAATTCTGCTTTTTCATGTTTTTTGTCACCTGTAAATCTAAAAGGCCATAAGTAGGTACCTCTCCTGTGAATTGGGGTGACCCTTCAAATAGGAACCCTTGAACCCACTTGTAGTTAAAACTAAACCCAATATCTTTTATTAGTGATTTTTCATTCAACTCAACATCAATATCCTTCCCTGATAGGCCAACATTAAATTTAAATTCTGGTGTATTATAAGCAGGAATAATAGGATCATCAACTTGTTTATTTAGTTTATTCCAAGAAAAATTCCCATTAAATGTATACTTACTATCTAAGTAATAATTTAAACCTAATGATAATCCCTGTGTGGTAATTGTTTTGGTGGAGTTTGTTGCAATTCGATACACATCTAGTATTTCCCAGCTTTGTAGGTCGTAGAAAAACTCTGCTCCAGTAACAAAACCAATAAAATTTTGATACCAATTATAATAATAATTAGCATCAACATAGATCTTATTTTCAAACACCCCCCTATATCCAAATTCTATGCACTTTACTTCCTCTGGTTTAATAGCATCAACATCAAAGCTGACCAAAGAATCCGTATTTCTGCCAGATGTTGCATAAGCCCATATGGATTCTAAGGTATATAGGTTCTGATAACCATCTTTATTTCCAACTAGTTTAGCTCGCCCCACATTGTAATACATGTATTGATTTAGTAAAGTGGGATTTCGTATAGCAGAAGTAAATGTAGATCTAATGGTATGGTTTTCATTAATATTATAAATACCAGAGAGGGCTTGTGTAGGTATTAGACTGAAATTTTGATTTTTATCTAACCTGAGAGATCCTTTGATGATAAGTTGATCGCTTAAAAAACTTTTTTCTACCCCTACATATCCACCTACTTCAGCGTTTGTAATAGTTACTCCATTAGTGTCGCTAAATAATGATCCTTCAGATTTCGGAGTGTAAAGTCTAAAATTAGACCCTATAGTCCATTTTGCAAATTCACTATCAAAGATCTTTTCTGCATGGCCGTGGTAAAGAGCAGATTTGTCTACTATTTTTGAACCTCCGTCTAGTACCGAAGCCGTTGAAGTGATTTTATTCAGTAATGAATCAAATCTTTCTGTACCTACTTCAAAGCTGGGTAAAACTCCCATGTTGGGGTGACTACCATTGGCATAATTAGTAGTTTCTTGGTGCCAACTAGTTAAAGAATCAGTTGGTATGTTTTCTATTACGTTGAAAATTCCTGGAAAATCAGGAGGATAAGCCGTTTGGGTAACGGGGTCAAAATAAGGAGACCAATTGACTGATGGATCCAAATCAATAACACGTTGTGCAATATTTTCTTTCCAATAGGTTTTATACAATTCGTGAAACGATTCTCCCTCAAGGCTTTCATTTGGTGCTGTAGCATTTTGAAGTTGAAACGCGGTTAAAACCGCATCGTAGCTGTTACCTGCGTCTTCGTGAGTAGCGTATAATCTTATAAAGAAATCATTGTCTTTTTTCAATTCTATTTTGTTTTGAAAGAAAAGGATGTCTTTTAAGCTGAATCTGTTATCTCCTTGATAAACAGTGGTTCCGGTAGAAAAACTACTTGTGGCAGACAACATCATGTCGTTGTCAAATAAACTGTAAAGCCCCAAACTGGTTTTTAAATTTTCTGTATCGTAATCTACCAAATCTTTTTCCCAATACCCTTTTCTGTGCCATCTGTCAAGACCAGGGTATTGTAGAATGGAGGCTGTATCAATTTCTCCATCCAAACCGTATATCATTTGATTTAAGGTAGGATTGAGATTTTCATCTCCATACCTATTTATAGCATCATACCCTCCTGGATTATTTTCGTTGGTTTCAAGGTCAGCTACACTAGCTCCGTTATCGGCAACCCAATCATCCGCATTCATATAGAATATATTAAACTTGAATGCAAATCGATCTTTACCTTCCTTGTTTTTAATAACCTTAGCATATCTAACGGCATATTCATTAAGAAACCTTTCACCCAATTTTACGCTTGAGGAAAAACCAGGGAATAAAAAGGGGTCTTTGGTTTCCATGCTAATTACTCCGTTAAACGCGTTTGGACCGTAAAATGCAGAGCTAGCCCCAGATATGATTTCCACTTTCATCAGGTCTAATTCTGACGCACCTAAAAAATTGCCTAAAGCAAAATTTAAACCTGGAGAGGCATTATCTACCCCATCGATAATTTGTAATGTTCTTACTGGTGAGGTACTGTTGAACCCCCTAGTGTTAATGACTCTGAAGCCTAAACTGGCAGAAGTTAAATCCACCCCTTTCATGTGACTTAATCCTTCATAAAAATTAGTAGCTGAAGTTTCTTTAATATCGTTAATATTCATAGCTTCAATGCTTAATGGAGATTCTTTAAGTTTTTCACTTATTCCTCCTAAAACTTCCACAGCGTCTAGTTGGAGGTCTAAACTTTGAAGGGAAACTTTAATAAATTTTTGATTGGAAATGGTTAAGTTTTTCGCACTGTAACCTATGTAGGATACTTCAATTTCAAAAGGAGGTTTAATGTTTGTTTGTAATTTGAATTCGCCATTAAAATCTGAAACAGTTCCATATTTTGAGTTTACAATTTTAACGGATGCACCTATTAAATCCTCTCCTGTTTCTTCATCTGTAATTTTTCCATTTATTAAGGTTTGAGAAATAAAAAATGGGGCTACACCAAAGAAAAAAAATAGAAATGAAAAATACCTGTAGAAACGAGTCATGTCGTTAAACTGTTTTCTTAAAATTAAAAAAATGTGTTTAATTAAGGTATGGAACTCAAAAGATTTTGTGTGTATTTCTCTTTCGGATTTGAAAATATGCTCTCTGTAAATCCCATTTCAACTTTTTGACTTTCTTTCATGACTAAAACGCGATCGCTTATAAACCGGATTACGGCTAAGTCATGAGAAATAAAAATATAAGTAAGATTAAATTTTGTTTTTAATTCGTTCAATAGATTCAAAATATCTGCTTTTACAGAGACATCTAACGCTGAAACGGATTCGTCAAAAATAATTAATTTAGGATTCATTACTAATGCTCTTGCAATACAAACCCGTTGTCTTTGACCACCAGATAGTTCATGAGGATATCTATCTTGTACTTCTTCAATAAGTCCAACTTGCTTTAACATGGCATTTACTCGTTCACCAAGTTGATTTTGGGGGACAATACGGTGCGTAACCATAGGCTCTTGCAAAATATCTTTAATTGTTTTGATTGGATTTAATGAACTATATGGATCCTGAAAAACCATTTGAACGGATTTTCTAAAAGATTTATAATCTTTTTTACTGAGTTTTTCTATGTTTTTATTTTCAAATAAAATTTCTCCTTTGTCAGCTTCCAAAATACCAACCATGATTTTTGCTAGTGTAGTTTTACCAGATCCAGATTCACCAATGATACCCAGCGTTTCACCGCAGTGAACTTGAAATGAGATTTCTTGAATTGCTACATGTTTTTTCGATTGTTTTTTGGAAGAAAAGGTTTTATTAACCTGTTTCAAAATTAAAATGGGTTCATTTTTTGCCAATTCTTCACTTTTCTTAATGGAATCATGGGGGTCTATAGTTAGCTTTTTAATCAGCTGATCAAGTGACATGTTTACATCTCCAAAATATCCTTCATCATCAAACCCCATGAAGTGTTTTCTAGTGGGTAATTCAGACAGTTTCTTGTCATCGGGCGGACAACTTGCAATCAAATCTCTTGTGTAAAAATGTTTTGGATCCTTAAAAATAGCATCAACGTTCCCAGACTCCAGCAACTTCCCATCTTTCATAATATAAATTCGGTCAGCAATTTCTTTCACGGCATTGAGATCATGAGAAACAAATAAAATAGAAAGGTTCTTTTCTCTCTGAAGAATTTTTAAATCATGAATAAGTTTTTCCTGGGTAAATTTATCCAATGCAGTTGTAGGTTCATCAGCTATTAAAAGTATAGGTTCTTTTATTAAAGCCATGGCAATGACTACTCGTTGCTTTTGACCACCTGAAAGTTCATGGGGAAACTTACTAAATGTTTGTTCCGGTGAATCAATATCAAGTTTCTCGAACCAATCAATAACTTTTTTTTTGATGATTTTTAGTGGGTTATCTCTCAAAATAGTAATCCTATTGGAAAAGATTTTTTCCAGTTTTAAACTAAGTTGACACAGTAAAAGATAAAAAGAAGAGAGGTTTTCAGCTATTAAAATAGATTCACCAACTTGTTTACCACAGGTAACTAATGGGTTTAGGGCTGATTGTGGTTCTTGAAATACGATACCTATCTGTTTTTGTCTGATGTGACTTAACTGATGTTTGGTAGCATTAGTAATATTTAATTCTTCACCTTTTTTTAGTAAAGCTATTTCACCTTCAATTTGCAGTCCATAACCTTCATGAAATAGATTTAATATACTTAACGAAGTGATTGATTTTCCAGCACCAGATTCACCTACTAGTGCCACTACTTCGCCCTGTTTTATTGATAAATTTATTTTGTCAACAATCGGTTTTGATTGGCTTTTTTTACGAATCTGTAAGTCTCTAATTTGAAGTATATCCTCTTTCAATGGAAGTTAATGTAAGGCTTTCGTAGATGATTAACAATTGTAATGTTTTTAAACTTACTTAAAACAATTACATTTGAAAAAAAAAATATGTTAAAAGCAGTCATAGAAAAAGCACTTAATAAACAAATTGAACTTGAAGCATCCTCTTCACAGTTTTATTTATCGATGGCTTCATGGGCTGAATCTCAAGGCTTGAGTGGGACATCATCATTTCTATATAAGCATAGTGATGAGGAAAGATTACACATGTTAAAACTAGTAAAATTCATTAATGAAAGAGGTGGGGCTGCAGTCATACCAGCTCTTATCAAGCCACCAACAACATTTCAGTCATTAAGTAATGTTTTTGAATCACTGCTAGAGCATGAACTTAATGTTACGGAAAGTATTAACAACATTGTAGGTTTATGTTTAGAAGAAAAAGATTTTACTACTCATAATTTTATGCAATGGTATGTCTCTGAACAGTTGGAAGAAGAGGCACTCGCTAGAACCATTTTGGATAAACTAAATATGATAGGTAATGACAAAGCCGGTTTGTACCTATTTGACAGAGACCTCAATGAGTTTGATCCTGTTGAAAATGTAGTATAAGATATGCGTTTTAATGCATTAGCTTTCATATCAATTCTTTGTGGATTTTTATTTGTTTCTACAGAATGCATGGCACAATATCGTGATCCCTTTTCGGAAAAATCTAAGAGATCAACCATCAAGAAAAGAAATAAAAGGGGCTTGACTTCTAGCCTGAAAACATCCCCTAAAAAATTAAGAGACCCTTTTAGAAATATTCACGACCCTAAAGGCTTGGTTGGATTAGGAAATGATCCATTTAATTCTAGTGGAAATATGAGATCTAAACCCTCAGGTGTAGATTCAGATAGTTTCAGCTATCGGCAGCGAAAACGTGCTATTAAAGATAAATATAACAAAGAGTACGTCAAGAAAAAGGCCATGAAGAGCCGTGAAAAGCATTACAAGCTTAAAATGAAGTACCGCTAAAAGGCACGGTATTTGATTTGTTTGTTACTTTTGTTTGAAGACACACCATTTGAAATTCTTAATTAACATATCTCTAATCTTCCTTTTCTGTTCGGGCTCCAACTTATTGTGTGCACAATCTCCAATATCTAAAGACGCCCAAGCAGCCAGAATTAAGATGAAAGGAGTGTACATATACCAATTCGCTAGAAGGGTATATTGGCCAGAAAAATACACCAAAGGCGATTTCAATATTGGAATTTATGGAAACAAAGATATTTTTGATCAATTAAGCTCATCTTATACAGATAAACTTGTTGGTAGTCAGGCTATTAAGTTTAAATATTTTGACAAACCCAGTGAAATCGAAGATTGCCATTTACTTTACGTAATCAATGAGAATAAAGACATTATTGCTGCTATAAATAAATCTATAGCTAAACAAACCGTATTGGTGTCTGAAGATAATGATTTGGTTTCTTCGGGTTCAATGTTTAATTTTATATATGTACAAAGCAGGTTGAAATACCAGATAAATAAAACAAAAGCTGAAAAAAGTGGCTTTAAAATAGATCAAACGCTTACAAAATTGGCATACTCAACAATATGATTTTGAATAGTAAAATATGGTGTTTATTATTTGTATTTGTTACAGCAAACTCAATCTCAGCACAAGATTATTGTCCTGAAAAAAGGTTGTTATTGGAAAAATACCAAGCTGGTGATTATATTAAGGCAAAGGCTTACATTGATACCGTTACCTTAAGATGCCCAGATCAAAAAACAAATGCATATTTCTGGCATATTTCTGCCTTTATTAATTTCAATATTTTTCAAAAGGTTGATCAAAAATCTCCTTTATCCAAAGCTAGAAAAGAGGCTGTTTCATCCGTATTAAAATCCATGGAATTAGATAAGGATAATCAATATTTGGAGCATAATAAACAAATTTTGAGTGTATTAGCTAATGGGTATTACAACCATTACGTGAGTTATTTAGATACAAATAATTACGTTAAAGCGGTTGATTTTTACCAAGAATTCAAAGCGTTGAAAAAAGTAACTGATCAATCTGTGGATTTCAATCAATATGAAATCCAACACTGCATCATGTTAGCCCAAATCTACAAGCAACTTTATCATAATGATGAAAACGCTATCCATTTTATCCAGAAGGCAATAGATAGTTACCAATGTGTACTTTCCTTAGATGAAAATAATTACAGTGCTAATAAAAACTTGGGTATACTATATCACAATTTAGGAGTGGAAACCATTATGAAAGAACTTCCAGTTGATGCTGATTTAGAAGTAGTAATTGTTATGGAAGAAAAAGCGGTTAATTACTTTACGAAATCACTTCCATATCTAAAAAAGGTCTATAAAATGGAGCCCACGGATGAAGCTATTGTTCATGGGATTGCTGCAGTATACTACAGTTTGAATGATACGGAGCAGCATATCAAATATTACAACCTTTACAGGGAACTAAAGAACTCTAATAACGACTAGCATTGAGATTTTCTGTTGGAAAAAAAATAGGTGGAGGTTTTGGTGTTGTAGTCCTACTCTTACTGGTGGTATTTATTTACACCTTTACTGTGGTTAATGACGCTATCAAATCCAACGATAAATTTTTAAATGTTGACCAACCTTCTCTTTTTGCCATTAATAAACTTAAAGACGATTTAGCAACTACTCATTCCCATATGCAGAAGTGGGCAAATGATGAATCAGCTAAGCAACCGGATTGGCCTTTTAAATTAGATGCCGCTTTGTTATTAGACTCTGTTCTATATAACGATTACAGTTCCATATTGAAATTATCCGAAAGCTGGTTAGAAAATGATACCGGTAAAGTAAAGATTATTTTGATTAAGCAGCAGCTTGATTTACTAATTGCTGATTATAATGACAACATAAGATTCATCTTGAGTAGCATCGAAAGTTATGACATGTTTTTTATGGCACAAACACAATTTGAAACTAGCACAAATGAAAGTTTTAATGAATTGTACAATGAAATCAGCACCCTAGCTCAAAACAGAGGTAAGATTGCAAAACTGCAACAACAAGAAACGAATCAAAGTTTCTCTCAGCTAATCAATAGCATTATTTTTATTGGAATCATCTTAGTAATAGGTACCATATTTATTGCCTTTTTAACTACCCTCAGCATAACAAAACCGGTCCAAAGATTAAAAACTATACTATTGGCATTAGGTAAAGGAGTATTTCCTAATTACAGAAATGTTAAAGTGGGTAATGATGAAATAGGTGAAATGTCAGAGGCTATGATAAATCTTGTAGATGGATTAAAGAAAACAGCAGAATTTGCTCATGAGGTGGGTCAAAGTAATTTTAGTTATTCTTATGAACCCTTAAGTGATGAAGACGTTTTAGGTCATGCATTACTAAAGATGAAAGACGAATTAGCAGAAACGGAGCGCATCTTAGAACAAAAAGTAAAAGAAAGAACAGAAGAAGTAGTTAAGCAGAAGGATGAAATAGACTCTCAGAGAGCAAAGTTAGAGGAATTGTACAATGATGTGACAGATAGTATTAGATATGCGAAAAGGTTACAAAACTCCATACTTCCTCCAGAAGTAGTGATAAAGAAATATTTCCCTTCTTCCTTTGTCTTGTTCAAGCCGAAGGACATTGTCTCAGGTGATTTCTACTGGGTAAGTAAGTCAAAAAATGAATGCATGTTTGCTGCGGTAGATTGTACTGGTCATGGCGTGCCTGGGGCATTCATGAGTCTTGTTGGAGCGAATGGCTTAAATAGTGCTGTAAGTGAACATAAGTTAACAGAACCAGGTCTAATTCTAGACGATCTAAATAATTACGCTAATCTAGCATTAAATAAACACACAGACGAAAATGCGGTAAGAGATGGCATGGATATTACCCTATGCTCATTGAATAAAAAAACCATGAAATTGAAATTTGCAGGGGCTTATAATCCAGTTTATCTAATAAGAGACGGTGAACTAGAGATTGTGAAAACAGATAAATTTGCAATTGGTTCTTTTACTGCAGGTGAAAATCATTATAACACCCACGAAATTGATGTAAAAAAAGGAGATAAAATTTACATATTCTCAGATGGATATGCTGATCAGTTTGGTGGTCTTAAAGGCAAGAAATTCATGTATAGGCAATTCAAAGAAACATTGTTAAATACAGTTAATGAATCCATGGAAAATCAAAAACAATTGTTAGATCAAAAAATTGAGGCATGGAGAGGAAGTTACAGTCAGGTTGATGATATTGTGATTTTTGGGGTTGAGGTGGACTAACGTTTCTATTATGTCAATCACGCGATTTTACAGCATACTTTTTTTCATTTCCTTATTTGGCATTTCATCAGGCCAAGTAGATAATTTAAGATTCCAACGGTTAACCCTCAAAGAGGGGCTTTCTCAAAGCTCTATTAACGCCATAATTCAAGATCACTATGGCTTTATTTGGTTAGGAACTCAAGATGGATTGAATCGGTTTGATGGAATTAATGTTAAACACTACAAACATCAAATAAATAATAAGTCTACCCTTTCAAACTCATATGTGACCTCTATACTTGAGTCAAAAGATCATATTCTTTGGGTTGCTACACTTAATGGGGGTCTGAATTACAAGCATACTTTAGATCAGCAATTTAATCGTATTAACAAAGACGAATTATCGGGCAACGTAAACATTGTGGATTTACATGAGTTTAAAAACAACTTTATTTGGATGGCTACAGAGGAATCAGGTTTATTTAGATACCGTTTAGAAGATGATAGCCTTCAATTCTATGGCTCTTTAAAAGGACTTAACACGAACTCATGGGTTAAAGTATTAACATTTAAAAATCAATTATTTGCGGTTTCAAAAGGGGATGGAATTTACCAGTATAATGGTGAAACAGATGCATTTAGCGCTGTTGAAACATGGAACAAATCTTTAGTAGATAACTCTGTAAACGATATATTTAATTATAATGATTCTGTATTATTTGTAGCTACAAATAAAGGAATATTCAATTTTGACAATCCAGAAAATAGCATTACAAATAAGATCTTATCAGATAAAATTATTTCTTCTATTTTTTGTGAAAATTTACATCAGATATGGGCAGGAACTAGGGGAGAAGGTCTCTATGGGATTTCTATATCGAGTGAAAAAGATGAAGTCATCAGGAATTATAGAAATAATACTTTTGATTTAAATTCGATTTCAAGCGACATGATATTTGATATTTTCCAGGACTTTTCTGGGAATATTTGGATAACTACAGAAGAAGGGGTGTCTTATTTCGATCCATTAAAACAAAATTTTTCTCTTGTAACAAATAATATAGGTGGTAAAGAAAAATTAGACGATAAGAACATATGGACCATATACGAAGAGAATGATAGCATTGTATGGGTGGGAACAAGAAAAGGACTCTCTAAGGTTAATTTATTTAGTAAAATCACGATAAACTATCCTTTTTATTCAGAAAATAAGTTTTTAGCTGCTAACAATGATATTTGGGATATTTACGTAGACGAATATCATCAGTTTTGGGTAGGGACTAATTCTGGTATTTATACCTTTCACCCTAACTCAAATGATCGTTTTTTTAAGAAATTCTCTCCTCACATTGATGAATTAAATCAACCCATATTTGATATTAATTTTAGAAATAAAGATGAATTATGGGCAGCAACAAAAAATGGATTATATGCATTTGATTTAAAACAAAAAAACTCAATTTTATTTAACCCTGATACATTTTCAGACACATTATTCCCTGATCATCCATGCAGAAGAATCCTCTTTTCATCCAATAATGACATTTGGCTAGGATTTGATGGGGGAGGGCTTTGCAAATTGAGTCAGATAGGAGAAGATTTAAGTATTAGTAATTTTGATTTTGTCCAGTATAAGGCGAATGAAGAAGCGAAAAATTGCATTAGTCATAACACAATTTTGTCTATGTGTGAAGGAGATGAAAATACGCTTTGGGTGGGAACATTTGGAGGAGGACTTAATAAACTCAATCTTAAAACCAATACGTTTGAGATTTTTTCTGAATCTGAGGGATTATCCAACAACAATATTTATGGAATTATTAAAGATGCAAATGGTCACCTGTGGATAAGCACAAATTTTGGTATATCAGAATTCATTACAGAAACTAATTCCTTTAGAAATTATAATGAAGGAAATGGTCTTCAGAGTAATGAGTTCAATAACAACTCATTCTATCATAGTAAAAGTGGAAGAATTTATTTTGGAGGCATTAATGGCTTTAATTATTTCTCTCCTAAAGAAATTATGTTCAACAAAACAGCACCACGAACATTAATTACGGATATAAAATGGTTAAATGATGGGAAATTTGAAAATTTTCTAATCAATAAGAATCCATATGACGTTGATACCATCTTACTTACTTTTTTTCAAAACGATTTAGCGTTTACATTTTCGAGTTTACATTTTTCTGACCCAAAAAGCAATGAGTATAAGATTCATTTAAGTGGCATGTATGATGCCCCTTTGAATATGAAGAAAACCAATACGATAAACTACTCCAATTTATCTGCAGGTGAGTATGTCTTTAAAGTTTGGTCATCAAATGTGGATGGAATATGGTCCCTGCCTAAGGAAATTGTAATCATCGTTTCACCACCATTTTGGTTTACCTGGGAGTTTTATGTTGCCCTTGGTGTGTTTTTATTACTCTTAACATGGTTCGTATATATCTTGAGGGTAAAATCGATTAAAAGACAGCAGAGGAGATTGGCTTTTTTAGTTGAAAGAAGAACAAAAACCATTACTAAACAGAAAAATCAAATTGAAATTCAAAATAAAAAAATAGAACGTGAAAAAGAAAAAGCTGATGAGTTACTCTTAAATATTTTACCTCAAGAAACAGCCGATGAATTAAAAAATAAGGGAGTTGCTAAAACCAGACAATATCGCAAGGTAACGGTGATGTTTACCGATATAAAAGATTTTAGTAAAGTAGCCGAGACTATGGATCCTGATAGATTGGTAAAAAGTCTTGACAATTTATTTAGAGAGTTCGATAAGATTATTGAAAAATATGAGATTGAGAAAATTAAAACTATGGGTGATGCTTACATGGCTGTTGGTGGTGTCCCCCTAAGAGATAAAGAAAATCCAATTAATTGTGTATTAGCCGCTTTAGAGATTCAACGATTTATGGAACGGTTAAAACAAGAATCTATAGAAAGAGGAGAAGGGTTTTGGGAGCTTAGG
>JAYPLD010000042.1:0-19981 GCA_038129265.1 Crocinitomicaceae bacterium | reverse complement strand
TACCCATCCGTGCATCGATTACATAGACCATGTAGTAGACCCTAATAGAGAGTTGATTAAAATAATTGATTTACTGGGAAGAGAAACTGAATTTAAAGCTAATAAACCGTTAATCTACGTTTATAGTGACGGAACGGTAAAGAAAATATGTAAGGTCAGCCCATAAGCATGAACATGTTATTCTTTGTTATATAAAGCAAACATACGTTTTACATACACTTTTTGCAGTGTAATAAAAGATGAAAACAGTCAAGAAAATCTTTTTTTATTTATCCTTTTTTAGACGTACTTCATTTACATTAATGCAGTATATTTTATTTCTTTGAAAAAAACATTAATGAAAAATAATTTATGGCTTATTTGTGTGTTAACCCTTTTATATTCCTGTAAGCAAACACAGCTAACTTCAAACTATAAAAAAAGATCAAATAAGATTTATACTAAAGCTCCTACAAATTATAAAGATGTTGATTTTGTACATGATGAAAAGAAAATTTCGACACAGTCCAAATCCAACAAAACGATAGAAACTCAATTTAATCTAGTTGAAAAACAGATAAAAGAGAAATTATTTACAGGTGTTGGTTTAGAAGAAAGTAATAAAAGCTATATAGAAATAAATTTTGAAAAAAAATTCGAAAGATTAGATAGTATCGTAAAATCCAAAGATCAAAACCTATCAGATAATGAAGAGATTATAGAACTATCTAAAAAAGCAAAAAAATATAGTCTATATGGCTTACTAGGCACACAATTAATACTGCCACTAAGATTTATTTTCGAGACGATTGGCACTTCGAAACTGTCCTCATTGATCGAGTTCATTTTGCAGTCATCTCTAATTCTTACCAGTTTAGCTTCATTATATTTCGGCTTGTCTTTTTTAATAAAAGCTTTAAAATTGATCAAGAAAAGAGGTGAAAAAACAAGAGATCAAAACAAGGAGGTTAAAAAAAACCTTAAAATAGCTAAGCTAGTTAACCTACTGGTATTGGTATTACCCTTAGTTATAGGTCTTGTAATTTTGATAAGCATTGCTATAAATGGCATTAGTCTAGACTTGTTTTAAAAAAACAGCCGCATTTATTAATATTTGGTAATTATTTTTAGCAGTTGAAGGTGATTATTTAACTCTGATTTTCTTTTGCATTTATTTATTATGGGAATAAACTTAATATGTTTATCTCGTTGTTGTGCATTAAGTGATTCTAACCCCCATTACACAAACATCATCTATCTGCTCTCTATCACCTTTCCAAGTATTGAATTCTTTTTCAAATGAGGTTAACTGAGTCTGCATATCTTGGTCTTGAATGGAGAGAACAAACTTTTTAAAGCGTCCTTTCATATATTTTCTACCCTTTTCACCTCCAAATTGGTCTTGATATCCGTCTGAAAATAAATACAAACTGTCACCTTTTGCGAGCTTTACTTCGTGCTGCTTGTATCTTTTTGGTTTTTCTACCATCCCTATGGACTGTCTGTCTGGCTTCAATTCCTCTAGTTCTTTTGAACCTTTTCTAACTACCCACAATGGATTCATTGCTCCTGCCCAAGTAATAGACTTTTCTTCCACATTTAGACAGCATAAGCTAATATCCATTCCGTCTTTAATTTCATCGTGTGATCTAACAAATCTTTCTTCAACTAGCACCCTTGTTTGATCTAATATTTTTGAAGGGTCTGCTATTTTGTCCTCATACAGTGCTTTAGAAAGGGCATTCGAACATATTATACTAACAAGGGCTCCTGGAATACCGTGACCCGTACAATCAGCCACAGCGAAATAAACTTTATTACCTAACTTTTCAATCCAATAGAAATCACCACTTACAATGTCTTTAGGTTTGAATAAAATAAAAGACTCTGATAGCCACGACCGAACCAAATCATATGGAACAAGAATACCCTGTTGCAAGCGTTTGGCGTAATTGATGCTGTCGGTAATTTCTTGTTGCTTTTCTTCAACTAATGCTTTGCCTTTTCTTACTTTTTTAAGTTGAATAAAAACCAAGCCAAGTGTCATAAGGACAAGAATTGAAATAATAATTAATCCATTTCTACGCTGTTTCTCTGTATTAGCTTCAGCTTGATGTAAAATGATTTCATCTGCGAACTTGATACTATCGGCTTGTTTTTCTAATGCATATTGCTCGTTAATTTGACGCTGCTTTTCTTTTTCTATGCCATCCATTGTAGCTAAACTGTCTTTTATAGATATGTATAGCTTGTGGTATTCTAGTGCTTTTTGTGGATTACCTAACTTTTCATACACTTCCATTAAAGCTTTAGTAGTTCCATCTAAACCACTAATAATATTAATTTCTTCAAATATTTTTTTTGATTTTAATAAGTGTCTTAACGCTTTTTCATTATTGCCTTGGTCTTTGTAAATATTTCCAATGTTTTTATAAGAACCTGCTATTCCTTTTTTATCACCTATTTCCTCTCTTATATCCAAGCTCTTTTGACAGTAAATCAAAGACATTTTATAATTGCCTTGTTTGAAGTAAATATGTCCAATATTTTTGTAAGAATTTGCTATCCCTCTTTTAAGTCCTATTTCCTCTTTTATCTCTAAACTCTTTTGATGATACTCAATCGACTTTTCGTAGTTGCCTTGATTATCATAAATAAGCCCAATGTTCGAGTAAGAATCTGCTATTCCTTTTCTATCACCTAATTCCTCTTTTATCTCTAAACTCTTTTGATGATACTCAATCGACTTTTCGTAGTTACCTTGATTAAAATAAATAAAACCAATGTTATTATAAGAATCTGCTGTTCCTTTTCTATCACCTAATTCCTCATTTATCTCTAAACTCTTTTGATGATACTCAATCGATTTCTCGTAGTTGCCCTGGCCAAGAAAAATATTACCAATGTTATTATAGGTAGATGCAATCCCATTTAAATCCCCTATTTCCTCTTTTATCTTTAAACTCTTTTGATTATACTCAATAGATTTCACGTAGTTGCCCTGGTCAAGGTAAATATTCCCAATGTTCATGTAAGAATCTGCTGTTCCTTTTCTATCACCTAATTCCTCTTTTATCTCTAAACTCTTTTGATGATATTCAATCGACTTTTCGTAGTTACCTTGATCATTACAAATAACACCAATGTTATTATAAGTAGAAGCCATTCCTTTTTTATCGCCTATTTCCTCTTTTATTTTTATGCTCTTTTGATAATAATCCAGCGCCTTTTCGTAGTTACTTTTTAAATGAAAAGAAACACCCTGAATATGTAAAGCCGTTGCTACCCATTTTTTATTGTTAACAGTTAGTGAATTATCGTATAGCATCTGAGCAAAATAAAAAGCGCTATCTGGATCAGTGTACAAGTAACCATGTAAAGCTATACTTTTCATAGCTTTCAGTCTGTTGGTATCTGCTTGCGTGGTATCGTTCCAAACAGACCATAGGGAGTCAAGGTTGACTTGAGATTTAACTCCACTAATAAGTAGGAAAAAACAAGCAGAAAATATGACTTTTAATTTATTGATATTCTAAAAGTAATAAACAAATAATAACAAAGGAATTATACGAAATAATAGTGGAGCCGGAGGGTTTATTACATGATCCACAAGTGGATTCGAACCCTACTTGTAACCTATTTATTTCCAGTTAGTTACATATATTAAAATCCGGAGGTCAAACAATTTATAACATAAAAAGTGCTTATTTATCCCTATGTATCTTTTGGATATATTTACAAAGGAAATAAACGTAATACGTATATTCCCTCGTTATAACCAATTAAGCACCCAAAATCAAATAACAATGAAGGCATTAATAACATTCATTACTGTAATATTACTAAACACCATATTACATGCACAAAATGATACCATTCCAAAAGAGCAAAATGAAATTGTCGAAATCTATGATGTTGTGGCAGTTTATAAAGAGATCACCGATGGTCGAGGACGAACAAGAAACTACGTATCAGAGTTAAAGGGGGAAATTCTCAACTATGACACAAGTACTGGGGTATTAACTTTTAAAGATAAAGAAGGTAGAATGTACTCCTTTAAGAGCGATGAGTATAAATATTTCCAATATGATAAGGAATTCACCCGAAAGGTTAAAAATTTTGTCTTGCGTCCTAGAAAAGAATCTGAATTTGAAATATCGACTGGATTCAGGGCATCATTCATCAATTTCAATGATAATTTTTCTGCTGATGACTACTATTTATCTTCTGGAGGTGGAAGTACAGATTTACCACTTTCTATTTTCTTAGGAGTTGGAAAATATTTTGGGCGTGAACACTACCTAGGAATCAATGGAGAAATTGCATTGACTTCCTATGGAAGAGGTTATTTATCTACAGGGCTACGTTATAGTTTTCAGTATGATGCCAATAAAGGAAACGTAGCTTTTTATTTACCAGTTGAATTGAATTATTTCAGATCTAGATACGATCAGAACCTTCAAGTAAATGATACTTTGGTGGAAATACAAAGTGGTGGAACTGTTTGGCAATATCCAAGTAATAAAAATGTTGAATATTCATTATCTGCCGTGTCTGTTTCGTTAGGTCAAGGCTTTGGTTTTATAATTAACAATAAACACTCTTTAGCGATCGAACTCTCGTTGATAAAGTATTTTCCTTTCAGAGCCAATTTTTCGAACTTGGAACAACAAGTTCCAAATGTTCGATTTTCAGGAAATGGATTTCGACTTAGCTTCATCTATAATATATGATTAAAGAAATGGTTATAACACTATGTAAAAAGCATTAAAACGACTTTTTACATTCAACGTTGATCAAACATCTATATTAGCATGTCAAACATAGGTCAAACATTTGACTATTATTACTAATTAATTTTACAAATTAAATCCCTACTCTATCTGTAAAATATAGTCGTTTTCCTCGAGAGGATCACTAAGTGGACCCAAAAGGTCAGATTTCGAACTCTTTTCACTCTGATTTGAAAAGACTTATTAATTTACAAGTAACAAACACAATATTATCTTAATGAGTATTTAATTATAAGATAAAGTCTTAGATATTTTCATGATTTAAATTGCATCATGAAATACTTATCACTTTTTTTAGCAATAGCCTTCTACTTATCCAGTTATTCTCAACACTGGGTTGAAAGTTTTGATAGCCCATCAGGAATCACTGGGAGTTACATGACGGGTACATTCACTACTTCAAATGGAACTTGGAGTGTTACTCATGTTTTAAGAGAGAGTTCACATGAAAGAACTGCACCTTACGCATTAAGAATTAATGATGATGAGACAAGTGCAAATATTCAATTTCCTCCTGTAAATGGTTGTGGTACTGTAAGTTTTTATTATAGTAACCCACTTTCTGGTGAGGGAACTTTCGCCCTACAGAAATCCACTAATGGAGGATCATCATGGACAACATTAACTACGCAAATATATAGTAGTTATACTTCCTATTCCTATTTTTCACATAATGTGAATGATGCTAGTTGTGGAGTAATTATAAGAATTTTAAGTGATGATAATACAGGTCATTTATGTGTGGATGATATTTCAGTCGGCACCTATGGTAGTCCTTCTTGCGGAGACCCTACATGGAATGGTTCAGCTTCTGGAGATTGGAATGATCCGTTAAATTGGTCTACTGGATCAGTTCCTATTTCTACACAAAATGTAGTAATTCCATCGTCAGGTTGGACAAACCCGTTATCCATTTTTCCAAGTGCAGCATGTGCTTCTCTTACAGTTGAAGGATCAGCATCTACATCTGTATTATCTTTTGATGCAGGAAACTCTATAACATGCACAGCTTTTACTATTGGCACCAGTGGAGTGTATGGAATGTATTTAGGTAGTGGTACAATTACGGTAAATGGAGACATGACATGGAATGGAAAATTAGAGATAGGTGCAAATGCAAGTTTAGATGTTAATGGAAGTATAACCTTAGGAAGTGGAATGTCTGAAAATATTTCAGGTGGTCATATTTATTGCTCTGGGAACTTCGATGCAAGAAATGGGAGTAATTTTACACCAAGTGGAGGAACAGTTACTTTTGATGGGTCAAGTGTTTCAGCATTAGATTTGCACTCAAGTGCTAATTTTAATGATTTAATCATAAATAAATCTTCAGGCTCAACAGATCTAAATTTAAATGATGATTTAGATGTAAATGGAGATTTAACCGTCACATCTGGCGACATTGATGGAGATGATGATTACGATATTTATGTATCTGGAAGTATCTCTTTATCTACTAACTCAGATTTGTACGATATAGATAATCTATATTTTGATGGTACTGGAACTGTTACTACAAGCGCCATAAATGATGCTGGTCTGGATGTATATATATCAAAAACCAGTGGTTCTGTAACAACCGCAGGAGATCTTACGTTTGATCAGCTATATGTCAATGACGCGGGTTCATTAATAATAGATGGAGAAACAGTAAGTGTTGATAATAACAACGGAATAACAATTTCAAGTGGAACAATTCAAATCACATCTGGTTTGCTACACACAAAAGGTGGATATAGCGCAGACTTTACATTGTCTGGTGGAAATCTAGATGTTGATGGAGGCGAAGTTAGAATAGGAGATTTATCAGATGCTGACCCCGAGTTTGTTTTTAATTCGGGAACTCTAGATATTTCTGGTGGAACAGTAAACATTGGTGCAGAACTAGATATGGCAAATGGCACAATTAATTTAAGCGGAGGAGTATTAAATATTGGAGCATCAACAGCAGTCAGTGGATATGGTACTAGTGGCGAACACACATTTGATGCAGATGCAGGAACCATTAATTTATCTGGAGGTTCTTTAAATATTCTGCGGCAATATCCTAACACATCTACTGAGGCAATTGATATATATTCTAGTGTGGTAATAAATAGTTCTGGTGGATCAACAATTTCATTTGGAAGAGGTTCAAGTACTACTGAGGACCTTTATTTAGACATAAATGGTTCTAAAACCTTTATCAATTTTACCGTTGATGCAGGAAGTTATAAAGTTATTTCAAAAGAGGATTTAGATGTTAACGGAGATCTTACCATTTCTTCTGGATATTTATCAGGATATAATGATGAAGATATTCGAATAGCCGGTAACCTGTCTACGCACTCCTCAGATGTGATAATAGATGACTGGGAAGATATTTATTTTGATGGTTCAACCAGTGTTAACTGTGGCGCTTTTTCAGATCTAGGTATTGATTTAAACATCAGTTCTGGAACGGTTACGGCAACAGGTAATATTGATGCTAATCAAATTATTGTTAGTTCTGGTGCTACTTTCAATGTATCTACAACTAACTTCACAAATGATAATACCGTAAATATAGATGGTACTTTACAAATTACATCGGGTTCATTTACAACAAGCGGAAATACTGATGTTGATGGTACACTAACTATTTCCACAGGAACATATGATGGAAATGGTAGCTTTGACGTAACAAATGGTAATTTAACTTTTACTGATGCAGGTATGATAAAACTGTCTGGTAACGTGACTAGCCTAGGTACATTTACAAGAGGAACTGGAAAAATTGAATTTGATGGTTCTGGTTCACAAAATTTACCTTCACAAGATTTAACTGTAAATAATTTTGAAATTGATAATTCATCAGGGATTACGTTGGCTGGAGATATAACTGTTGAAGGAACATTAACACTAACTAATGGAGATATAACATCCTCTTCTAGCAATAAATTAAGTATAAAGTCTACCGTTTCTGGCGGAAGCGCAAGTTCTCATATTGTAGGACCTGTTGACTTCATTTCCTCATCAACAAATGAATGTACAATCCCAGTGGGTAATGGAACAGTTTACAGTCCTATGAAAATTCAACGTGATGGTGGTTCTTCTACCACTTACACGGTTGAATACAAAAATGGAGCACCAACTACATTGGATTGGGCTTCAAACCCTGAAGGATTACCATTAAATAGTTCAAATGTGACCGAAATTAATCATGATTATTATGTAGACGTCTCAAGAACTTCTGGTTCTGCTAACGCTTACATTTCATTATATTTTGGCGATTTTAGTTCTGTTCCTTCCTCATCAGATCAGTATTTACTACACTGGGATGGTTCAGAATGGGATGAAATGAGTGTCACATCTAGAAGCGGAAATTATGTAAAATCTTTGGCTACATCATTTAGCCCTTTTGGATATGGATCAGGTGGTAGTGCCTTACCTATAGACTTAGTATCTTTTAATGCAGCATGTGAAAACAATGAGACGGAACTAGAATTTGTAGTGGCTTCTCAAATAAATAATGATTATTTCAGTATTTACAGAAGTAATAATACTACTACTGATTGGAACTTGGTTGGAGAAATAGAAGGAGCTGGAAATACAAGTACACAGTTAACATATAAATGGATAGATAATAATCCATTAAGTGGCGTGAGCTATTACAAATTAACTCAGACAGACTATGATGGAACTTCTGAAACGTTCGCACCTATTCCTGTGAGGTGTGAAACTTCACCAGTAGATGGGTATAGCGTGTATCCAAATCCGGCTAACGGATTATTAAATATTGATATAGATTTAGATAGTTACCAAGGAGATGACGTATCTATAGATATCATTGATATAAATGGTAAAGTCATTCAATCTCAAGAAATTAAATTAAATAGAGGATTCAATCATTTGGAAGTGGATTTATCAGAAATACCAGATGGTGTATATATAATCAATTTTGTGGGCACAAAAGATTACATTAAAGAGTCTAGAGTTACAAAGCAGTAATTTTCATTTACTAACAAAATTAAAGAACTGGGTATATAAATTATGGTTCAATTAATGTTAAATTAATAATTTATCAATCCAATTAACTTCTAAATAATATTCAAATAAATTATTGATAAATCTAAATAAATAGTCCACTAATATTCATCATATAAGTTTGTGTCAATCTAAAAACTTATAAAATGAATCCAAAAAACTTTTTAATATTACTATTAATAATAACCAATTTATCTTACTCACAATACAGCTCTACTCTTTTAGGCAGATACACTGATGGAAGAGATGGTGCATGTGAAATTTCAGCATATGATTCAACAACTGCACAGTTGTTCATTACCAATTCAGAATCAGACTCTATAGACATAGTTTCCATACAAAACCCACAAACTCCAGTATTGGTAGGAGGTGTAGATGTGACTCTGTACGGAGGTGGTGTAAATTCAATAGTTAATATAGGCAATGGATACATAGCTGCTGCTATTGAAGACACAAATGCTCAAGCTCCAGGTAAAGTGGTGTTTTTTGATATGAGTGGATTGTATATAAATGAAGTCATTGTCGGGGTTTTACCAGATATGATTACAGTTACTGATGATAATAGTAAAGTAATTACAGCTAATGAAGGAGAACCTAATGATGATTATGATATAGATCCTTTAGGAAGCGTAAGTGTGATTGATATTTCAGCTGGTATAATTAATGTTACACAAGCAGATGTTACTACAATAGACTTTACTTCTTACAACGGACAAGAATCTGCATTACGAGCTCAAGGCGCTTTGATTTTTGGAAAACAATCAGTTAAAACACCAACAGATTTATTTTTCTCAGAATATTCGGAAGGAAGTTCAAATAATAAATATATAGAAATATATAATGGAACTGGATCATCAGTTGATCTTAGTAATTATGTTATAATGCAAAATTCTAATGGAGGTCCTTGGGATGAATATACTGATGTACTCAGTGGAACTTTAGCAGACGGAGATGTTTACGTTATTGCTAATTCATCTGCAAGCCCATCAATTTTGGCTGAAGCTGATTTAACTGGTTCTGGAATATGTTTTTTTAATGGTGATGACGCAAGAGCTTTAATTAAGGTAATTGGAAGTGATACTATTATCTGTGATTTAATAGGCGATTTCCCGAACGATCCAGGGTCTGGATGGAATGTGGCAGGAGTAACAAATGGAACTCAAAATCATACTTTAGTTAGAAAAAATTGGATAAATAAAGGAAATGATAATTGGTCTATTTCTGCAGGTACAGACTCTTTGAATTCTGAATGGATAGTTTATCCACAAGACAGTATTATATCCCTTGGAAGCCATTCTTTTTTTATAAATGATTCATTATCTTCAGTAAACACAAAACATTCTACAGTTGCTGAGGATTTAGAACCAGAGTATGTTACAACAGATGAAAATTCAGCAACAGCCTATGTAGTTTGTCAAGAGAATAATGCAATTGCAATTATTGACCTAAACACTCTTACTTTAGATACGATTGTTGGCCTTGGGTTTAAAGATTTCAATTTGCCTGGAAATGGTTTTGATGCATCTAATCAAGATAATGGAATAAATATTCAAAATTGGCCAGTTAAAGGAGCTTATCAACCAGATGCGATAGACTATTATTCTGTTAATAATACATCTTATTTAGTAACTGCTAACGAGGGAGATGCTAGAGATTATGATGGTTATAGTGCGGAAGTTAGAATGGATGACTTGACGTTAGATCCTACTGCTTTCCCTAATGCAGCAACACTACTAACCAATGATAACCTAGGGAGGTTAAAAACTTTTACTGCCGATGTTATTGGAGATACTGATGCAGATGGTGATGTAGATGAATTATATGCATATGGTGCTAGGTCGTTTAGTATTTGGGATGAAGATGGAAACCTTGTATGGGATTCCGGAGATGATTTTGAGCAATATATTGCAGCAAATCATCCGACTTTTTTTAATTGTAATGATGGACTAGCTAGTGAAATGGACGATAGAAGTGATGATAAAGGACCAGAACCTGAAGCGGTGACTGTAGGTCAAATTGGTAATTCTTATTATGCATTTATTGGTCTAGAAAGGCAAGGTGGAGTGATGGTTTATGATGTTACAAACCCTACTAATCCATCGTTTGTTGACTTTATAGAGACTTATGACACAACTAATGGGACTATGATAGATATAGCACCTGAAGGATTAGTATTCGTTCCTGCTAATGAAAGTCATAATGGAGAAAATCTACTAATTGTAAGTTCAGAAGTTTCTGGAACAGTTGCAATTTATGAATTTCAAGACTGCATTTCATCTTCAGTTGTTACTGACTCATCTTGTAATAACTACACATGGAATAATGTAGTATATACTATTTCCGGCATTTATAGTGATACATTGAGTAACTCGCTTGGATGTGATAGCATAATAACTTTAGACCTTACAATCTTTAATACTTCAGCTGCAATAGATACTAATTCTGGAAATCTAATTGCTAGCGGAGGAGTGAATTATTTATGGAATACAGGAGACACAGCATCAATTATTACACCTGATACTAACGGATTATACTCTGTTACTGTAACAGATATTAACGGCTGTACTGAAACAGTTTCATTCAATGTAACCTTTATCTTCAATACAGGTATTGTAGGTTTGAATAATTATTTTAAATTATATCCAAACCCTAATACTGGATACTTCATGGTTGAATGCCAAGAAAAAATAGAATCTATTAAACTTTATAATAATCTAGGACAAATTGTGAAGTCGTTCAGCAAAGTCAATTCAAACCAATTCACTATAAATGAAACTATGATTGAAAAGGGAGTTTACTTTGTTAATGTGTCAACTCAAAATGAATCAATTATTGGTCAAGTAATCATAAACAAATAAGAATTTAGAAGAAAAAAATAAGGGACAGTTTTCTAAAAAATTGAAACTGTCCTTTTAGGTGGAGCCGGAGGGTTTATTACATGATCCACAAGTGGATTCGAACCCTACTTGTAACCTATTTATTTCCAGTTAGTTACAAAGCAAAAAATCCGGAGGTCAAACATAGGTCAAACATTTTAAGTCACTAAATGTGCTTATTTATCTTTTGCATATATTTATGAAGGAAATAAACGTATACGTTTATCCCTACGTTGTAAGTAATTAAGAAATAATGATGAAATATTTATTTATAGTGATATTTGCACTTCAGGGTCTAAAAAGCTTTAGTCAAGTTGATACAAATGAAAACTATAGCAAAGAAGAAATAGAAAAAATTGTTAAAGAAATTAGATTAATTTATAATTTCTATGAAATTGATTCAGAAACGATTCGTGAAATAGGAGACGGAATCGGAATTTACGACAATTCTATTTTCCGGAGTCAAGTTCCTGTACCGGGGGTAGGGTCAGAAGAAAAATCAATGATTTGGTATCATTTAGAGCCTCACGAGTGTCCTGGTGATTTTTATGCATTAGTCACAAATTTCGGTGGCCCATATGAAGGTTGGCATGAAGAATTTATAAAATATAAATCCCCACATTGTCTTATGATGGAGCAAAGTGATCCACCATTTAATGAACTAAAATATTTTGGTGATAAAGAGTCAATTGGTTTAATTTTTTACTTTAAGGAATATAATTTTCAAACACCAGCAGTGGTGTCAGATCAAAACACAATAACTACAAGAGCATATTATTATAAAAACAAGTTAATTAAAGTAATCTTAAAGGATAAAATCGAAAATTTAAAAGAAGTTTATTATTACCCATTCAAAGGAATGGAAAGGTCTATTTTGAATGAACTTCAAAATATTAAATGTCCAGAACCCTATTAAAAACTTACAACACAGTCTAAACTAAATTGAATAACTTAGTTTAGACGCTCCGTTATATGCAATAATTGAAAAAAAGAACTGTAACTATATTATTTTGGATTCTAAGCATCTTGTATTTCTATTTTGTCAATATTCATCTATTTTGGATAAACGAAGGATGGGATATAAATAATTACAAGTGGGGAAATAGTTATGCCAATGAGACAAGAAACTATTTTTTGTTTGATGGAATTAATGCCACTTATGCAAAAGATTGGGATTATTTTAATTTCAATGATGAACCAATATATTTTGAGAATTTTGATTTTTTAATTAGCTCTAATGGTGAACCATATTCTTTAATGTCTTCTCAAAATGAATGCAGAGATAGAGGTTTTTGCGGAATAAATGGTAGTTGCCCTTATGCTAGAAATTGTTCTGTCCCATTCAGTGTAAATGAATTTACTGGTGAAGCAATTAAGTTGAATGTGACTCATTGCAACACAAAAGACGAAAAAGGCTGCTTGAATAATAGAAGAAGAAGTGGTCCAACTAATTGGACAGTAAGATATGCTTCCAAAAGGATATATACTTTTTTGTCACCATTTGATCAAAATCTTTCTGAATTTAGGGCTTCATCAATTGATGAAATTTTTAAACGAAATCAAATAAAATCAAATTCTTTCTCAGAAAACAATATAAAATGTAAAATGGCCTTTAAAAATGGTAAAGCTCACGGAAAAAAAATAATATATAATGACCCTGTTTTTTACTTTGACAGTATTGGTGAAAAATATTGGAATGATCATTTAGACTTTTATCGAAGAGATCCCAATATAAAAATACCATACTTCATCATAAATTTATATGGGTTTGAATATTCTGGGTTTGAAGATGAAGTTCATCAAAATCATCATCCTCAAGTTTATGACTATGATTTGCACTATAACTATAAAGTAGACTCAGGACATCAATACAACTTTATTAGTGATTCCATTGTTGAAAATTACAATGAAGGCTTATTAACTGATCTAGAAATTTGGAGAACAAATTGCACATTAATTCACAGTACTAGTCTACACAAAAATGCATCTATCATATCTCCTCCAAGAATACAATTAAAAATAATTAAACCTGGAAAACCAAATATTAACTACGATTTTAAAAACTACCACCGGCAAAATCAAGATTTATTAATATACGAACATAAATTTGAATGGCTAAACGAAAAATTAACATTTAAATTTGAAAAACCTAAACTAATTCATGAATCTCATAACAGCAATGGAGTTCTCAACCCTGTTCAACTTCATTTTAAAGAAAATGACTTTAAATCCAATCCAAGGTTTAAACTTAATTGGGAGTTTTTAAATAAATATGTTGATATAAAACCCTATTTGTTATTTTACCTTTTAGGCCAATCTATTTTAGTTTTTGGTTACTTGCTCATAAGAAAAAAGCTTAGAAAAAGCATCATCTAGAAAAGCAATGAGCCCGAGAAAAATTAAGTGGAGCCGGAGGGTTTCGAACCCTCGTCCAAACAAGGAACAATTAAACTTTCTACATGCTTAGTTTGTGGTTAATTGTAGAGATAAACCTGAGCACAAACACCCCAATTTATCCTTAGTCTTTAAGTTTTTCGTCAGTGCATCAAGACGCTACACCGCTTAGTTCAGACCAACGATACCCAATTACTGTAACCGCTGAACGGGTAGTTACAGCTGGGCAGCTTGTCAGGCAGATCTTATCTGCGAGATTAGGCGTAATTACATCTTGTAATTAAGCTGCAAGCGCGTAGTTGTTATTGCCGTTTATAGGCTGGAGAATTGCGTTTTACGAGACTATTCACAACGCTCGACATGCTTACTTAACCATTTCTCTTGCTGTCAAATCCAAAATCGGCCCCAATAAATTAAGTGCCACAAAATTAGCTAATTTATCAATGGGAACAAATGTTATATTTGTCGCAAAATTCACAGCATGAAAATCGGGATCATTAAAGAAGGAAAAACACCGCCAGACAAAAGAGTACCCCTATCTCCTACTCAATGTCAAGAAATCAAGCAAAAATATCCCCATGTAGATTTAGTCGTTCAAAAAAGTAACATCCGAAAATTTAAAGATGAAGATTACGCCAATGCTGGGATTGACCTTGTAGATGAGGTCACAGATTGTGATGTACTCCTAGGCGTAAAAGAAGTACCCATTGAACAATTAATACCAAACAAAAAATACTTCTTCTTTTCCCATACGTTTAAAAAACAACCTTACAACAGAGAATTACTACAAGCCATCATCGAAAAAAACATTCAACTCATCGACTGGGAGACCATAACTAATTCAAAAGGGCAAAGATTAATCGCATTTGGCCGATTTGCAGGCATTGTAGGTTGTTTTAATGGATTATTGGGGTACGGGCTAAAAACAAGACGATATGAGCTTAAAAGTGCTCATTTATGTGAAGACAGAAACGAGATGGAAGGTGAACTAAGCAAGTTGGATTTGCCAAAAAACTTCAAATTGGTAATTACTGGAGGTGGGAGAGTAGCAGGAGGAGCCTTAGAGGTGTTAGAAAAAACCAACATCAAACGAGTTTCACCTGAAGAATTTCTACATACGCATTTCAATGAGCCCGTGTATACTCAACTGGACGTAGAGGATTATGTGAAAAGAGATGACAATGCCCCCTTTGATAAATCTAAATTCTTCAGCGATCCTAGTGGGCATTCCTCCAATTTTATGCGTTATGCAGCTGCAGCTGATGTCTACGTAGCCTGTCATTACTGGGATAATCGGTCTCCTTTCATATTTACAAGAGAAGATGTCAAAAACCCAGACTGGAATATTTCTTTAGTAGCAGATGTAAGTTGCGATATTGATGGTCCTGTGGCTACCACACTTCGTCCATCTACCATAGCTAACCCGTTTTATGGGTATGATGCACATAGCGAAGAAGAAGTTGATTTTGAGAAAGAAGATAGTATTGGTGTAATGGCGGTGGACAACCTACCGTGTGAACTACCCAAGGACGCTTCGGTATCTTTTGGAGAAATGTTTATGGATCACGTGTTGGAACCCCTATTAGGAAACGATCCAGAGGATATCATTTACAGAGCATCGGAAACCAAAGATGGAAAACTTACCCCTCACTTTGCATACTTACAAGATTACTTAGAGGGAAAGGATTAAATATTTTTTAAATCGGCAATAGTCTTTGTTGGATTTTCGGCTTTAAATACAAAACTACCTGCTACCAATACATCTGCACCAGCATCAATCAACTGCTTGGCATTAGCTGAGGTTACTCCACCATCAATTTCAATTTTAGTTTCTAAACCAGCTTTAGCGATCATGGATTTTAGCTTTTCTACTTTTCTGTAGGTACCTTCAATAAAGGCTTGGCCACCAAATCCAGGATTAACAGACATTAGACACACCAAATCAATTTCTTCTAAGGTGGGTTCTAACTGCTCCACGTTGGTATGAGGGTTCAATGCCACACCGGCTTTCATGCCTTCTTGCTTGATAGCTTGAAGCGTTCTGTGGAGGTGTGTAGATGCTTCTAAGTGAACTGTTAAAATATTGGCTCCCACGTTTTTAAAGTGTGTTATATAACGTTCTGGTTGAACTATCATTAAGTGCACATCTAAAGGCTTTAGAGTATGCTTATTAATGAACTCAATCACGGGAATTCCAAAAGAAATATTGGGAACAAAAACCCCATCCATTACATCTAAGTGGTACCAATCGGCCTCACTATTATTAAGCATTTCACACTCTTTTTGGAGGTTAGCAAAATCAGATGCTAATAAGGATGGCGCAATAAGATGACTCATGATGAAGAATTAAATTCACCACAAAGAAAACAAAAGAATTAAAGCTTTGGAAATATTACCCTAAGTAAGATTTTAACAACTTACTACGAGAAGTGTGTTTAAGCCTTCTAATAGATTTTTCCTTGATCTGACGGACTCGTTCTCTGGTTAAATCGAACTTCTCTCCTATTTCCTCTAAGGTCATAGGGTGTTTACCACTCAAACCAAAGTATAATCGAATGACATCCGCCTCCCTTGGTGTTAACGTAGATAAAGAACGTTCGATCTCTCTCCTCAACGATTCATTCATCAGAATCTTATCGGGCTTAGGCGACTCATCTGACGACATTACTTCATACATGTTGTTACTGTCTTCAGAATCGGATAGCGGGGCATCCATGGAGAGATGTCTACCACTATTTTTAATGGATTGCTTCACCTCTTCGATGGTAATATCCAACGATTCTGCAATTTCTTCTGGTGTTGGAGAGCGACCAAACTTTTGCTCTAGAGCAGAGAACTGCTTGTTGATTTTATTGATAGAGCCAATTTTATTCAAGGGTAAACGTACAATTCTAGATTGTTCAGCCAACGCCTGCAAAATAGATTGCCTAATCCACCATACCGCATACGAAATGAACTTAAAACCTCTTGTTTCGTCAAATCGTTGAGCAGCTTTAATCAATCCTAGATTTCCTTCGTTAATTAAATCTGGTAACGTTAAGCCTTGATTTTGATACTGCTTTGATACAGATACTACAAATCGGAGGTTTGCTTTAACCAAACGCTCAAGAGCAATATGATCTCCTTCTTTAATTCGCTTAGCCAATTCCACTTCTTCTTCTGCCGTAATCAAATCAACACGGCCAATTTCCTGAAGATATTTATCTAGCGAAGCGGTCTCCCTATTGGTGACCTGTTTGGTTATTTTTAGTTGTCTCATCTATGTGTGTTAACCATTGAAAATGGGAAATACTATAACGTCCCAAAACGAAATTAGGTTACATTCCTTCTAAAAATAAACAAAAAAAGCCACAATAAATGTGGCTTTTCCATAATTATTTGAATTGATTTACTCCGATTCTTGCTTTGGAGCAGGCTTTTCAAGAAGTGCTTTTCTTGAAATTTTAAGCTTACCAGACTTCGGATCTTTACCGATTAGCTTTACCTCAAGCTCATCTCCTACTTTCAAGTAATCTTCCACCTTT
The DNA here is from genome assembly GCA_038129265.1 of Crocinitomicaceae bacterium. Lineage (GTDB taxonomy): Bacteria > Bacteroidota > Bacteroidia > Flavobacteriales_D > Parvicellaceae. The sequence continues at coordinate 2,410 of JAYPLD010000042.1, read as the reverse complement.
TCTACTCGCTCATGAGCAATTTCAGAAATGTGCAACAAAGCATCGTTTCCAGGTAAAATCTCAAGGAAAGCTCCGAAAGTAACGATGTTTTTCACCTTACCATTGTACACCTCTCCTACTTCAGGAATAGGTGGATAGGCAATTAGGTTAATTCTTCTCAGCGCCTCTTCCATTCCTTCTTTATCGTCAGCAAATACTTCTACGATAGCCATTCCGTCTTCTGGATCTCCAATGCTAATGGAAGTATTGGTTTCTTCTTGCATTTTTTGGATGGTTTCTCCCCCTTTACCAATAATTCCACCTATGGTATCCTCTGGAACTTCAACCGTTTCAATTCTAGGAACAAATGATTTGTAATCCGCTCTTGGTGCATCCATAGCTTTCATCATTTCGCCTAGGATATGCATTCTACCATCTTTGGCTTGATTTAATGCATTTTCAAGCATTTCATAATCTAAACCATCAATTTTAATATCCATTTGACAGGCTGTAATTCCGTTTTCGGTACCCGTCACTTTAAAGTCCATATCTCCTAAGTGATCCTCATCACCAAGAATATCGGAAAGAATAGCATACTTACCTTCGTTATCTGTAATTAACCCCATGGCAATTCCAGAAACCGGTCTTTTCATCTTTACACCACCGTCCATCAACGCTAATGTTCCAGCACATACAGTTGCCATAGATGAAGAACCATTGGATTCCAAGATGTCCGAAACTAATCTGATCGTATATGGATTTACATCTTTTCCAGGTAACATCGGTTTAAGTGCTCTTAACGCCAAATTTCCATGACCTACTTCCCTTCTGCTTACACCTCTAATTGGTCTAGCTTCACCCGTTGAAAATGGAGGGAAATTATAGTGTAATAAGAAATCTAAGTCATCCTGCATTAAAGCCCCATCTTTACGCTGTACATCTAGAGAACTTCCTAAAGTAAGAGCTGTTAAGGATTGAGTTTCACCTCTTGTAAATAAAGCAGAACCATGAACAAATCCAGGTAAGAAATCTACCTCACAAGCTATTGGTCTTATTTCTGTTGTTTTTCTGCCATCTAATCTAATTTTTTCATCAAGCACCACTCTTCTTACAGCTTCTTTTTGAGTAGCTTTAAAATACTGACCTAATAAAAATCCATTTTCAGCCAATTCTTCTTCAGATAAAGTCGCTTTAAACTCTTCTTTTACAGCACCAAAAAGCTCGCCTCTTTTCTTCTTATCAGCAAGACCTTGTTTGGCAATGTCATAAAATTTATCGTAAGCAAAAGCATGAATTTTATTTCTTAATTCCTCATCATGTGTTTCGTGGCTATATTCTCTCTTTGGGCTAGCCTTAGCTACTTTAGATGCAATAGTCAACTGTAAGTTACATTGGTCTTTAATAACCTCATGAGCAGCTTTAATAGCTTCAAGCATATCTGCTTCGCTTACTTCATTCATTTCTCCTTCCACCATCACAATGCTATCCAAAGTTCCCGCAATGACCATATCCATATCTGCCCCTTTTAATTCTTCAAATGTGGGATTTATGATGTGGTTTCCGTCCTTTTTAGCAATTCTTACTTCGGAAACTGGTCCATTAAACGGAATGTCTGAAACAGCTAAAGCTGCAGAAGCTGCCAAACAAGCTAAAGCATCTGGCATATTTTCTTTTTCAGATGAGATTAATTGGATCATAACTTGTGTATCTCCGTGAAAATCATCTGGGAATAACGGTCTTAATGCCCTATCAACTAAACGCATAGTTAATATTTCTTCATCACTTGGTCTTGCCTCCCTCTTAAGGAATCCTCCTGGAAAACGACCTGTAGATGTAAACTTTTCTCTGTAATCTACGGTTAGAGGCATAAAGTCTACTCCGTCTTTCACATCTGGATTGGAAACTACTGTAGCCAATAACATGGTGTCTCCCATCCTTACTATCACAGAACCATCTGCCTGCTTAGCTAATTTACCAGTCTCAATGGAGATTTCTTTTCCTCCTGGAAGACTGATTTTTTCATTGATTATATTCATTTATTTTATTTTAATTTTAACAAAAAAAGGACCATTACGCTAGCGCAACAGTCCCCTCAAATACATGTTTACAGTTAAATTATCTTCTGATTTTTAATTCTTTGATAATCGCTCTGTATCTTTCAATATCTTTATTCTTTAAATAGTCCAACTGACTTCTTCTTTTCCCTACTAATCTGATAAGCGATCTTTGGGTGTTGTAGTCTTTTTTGTTGGCTTTTAAATGTTGGGTCAAATGACTAATTCTGTAAGTAAACAATGCAATTTGACCTTCTGCTGAACCGGTGTCGGACTCCCCCTTACCGTGCTTTTTAAAAAATTCTCTTTTCTTTTCTGAATCTAAATACATATCAACACTATTTAAGTTATTGTAATGCTAAACGGCTGCAAATATA
>JAYPLD010000041.1:0-20039 GCA_038129265.1 Crocinitomicaceae bacterium | reverse complement strand
TAACAAAGACTATAGACAAGAAGAATATCGATGAAGACCTATAAAGAAGCATTAATCTAGTCCAATTTTTATCTTCATAATGTATTCCCAATCTTTCACATAATAGCGTTTAACTTGATTTAAATAATCCTCATCTATTAACGGTTCTTTTGAAATTAGAAAACGAGGAATAAGCAATGAAGCATATAATATACCATACCTAACGATAGCGTGGAAAAAACGCCATATGTAGTGTAATATCACCGACTTAAAAACACGTCTTTTTTGAAGGTTTATTCGCTGGCTTATGGACTTGATGATTTTTAATTGTTTTTCGTTGTAAGAACCGTGTTTGGTGCTAAAGTCAATTTGATTTAGATCTACTTTTGCGCCTATTAAAGAAGAAAGTTTTTGAATAAAATCGCTAGAATTAGTCTTAAAATCATCATATAAAAAAACTAGAGGTTCTGTATTAAATGTGGTTTTGAGGTAGTTTACTTGATGGGTAAAATTGAAATGTATCTTTTTAAAAAAACCATGGTCTTCATATATATCAAAAAATCGCTTTACATCATGCTTAAATCCATTTTTAACGAATCGTCTATATTGAGAAGCCAAGTATTGATCATGGCGCCTAAAAACGATAATAGGAACTACATTTTTGTGGTTCTTGGCAAACAAATCTACTTCTCTTTCAAATTGGCGATCAAATTCTCTTGAAACAAGAATACTTCCTTGTTTAATGCCCGAGATTTCTTCATTTATCTTAAAATATTTTCTTGTAGGGATATAATGGATATTTTTTAAAAAAGGAAAAACACGTTGTTGTAAAAAAGTGCTCCCCGTTTTACTGATACCCACATGAAAATAAATGACTTTCTCCATAGCAAACTAGGCTACAAAGGAACTAATTTAAACTGAGCAATTTGTTGATTTTGAACTTGCTCATCTTTAAAGTTTAAATTTCTGTATGTACCTTTTAAAAATAGCTCTACTTGATCATCATAGTGTGTGCTTTGAAAATGCCCAGAATTACCACTCGGTAGTACAGAGTAACTTTCTTCTGTATTTCCCAAGTCGATCAATCTTCTGGTAGAAGGTAGAGAACTCACTTTATAGTTGTGATCTCCTTGATGCGACATGATTTTATTTACGGCATTAAACCCTCCATTGACTCCAAAAGGTCCTACGTTGAATATGGCATTGAGCGGTTTTTGCTTTCCTAAAGGGTGTTCAAATTCAATATGATGTAGATTACCCCACTTCCAATGTTGGATAGCTCCGTGGTTACCAGAAAGCTCATTTATAGCCAATTTAAAACCCGCATAGAGAATATCTTCAGGCGTTTCTTGCATGTTGAATGGAACAGTTCCTTGAAATAAAAAATTCCTTAAAAAATCCCAATGATCAATTCGATTAAGATATAGTTTGATGAATTCCTCGTCTAATTTCTCCTTGAGCATATATTTCATCACATGGTAATTGGTTACCATAAAAACGCTGGTTCCAATAGATGAGGTTTCCATAACACCATCCCAATTTTCTAGGGCTTCATAAGCGGATTGTTCTATTTCAGTGAAAGAAGAAGATTTGATTTTAAGTAATTTACAGGTAGCTTCTCTCATGTTTTCAGCGCTCCATAGTTTTACATCGGTTTGAACGGTCTGTAGTTCTTCTGTAGACCACTTTTCTTTTTCATATAGCAGACTTAAAATACGTGCGGCACGATCAGTAGATCTAAAGTAACCATCTAGTCTTGGTATTTCACCTACGCTGTCCATAGTGGATAAATTATTAGCCGTGACAATAATTCCACTTTCAGGGTTTACTAAATGTGGATTTTGATCAAAAGGTACAAACCCCGTCACCTTATGTAACGGATTGCTCGCATCTAACACTTCTTTAGTGTATACAGAAGGATCTCTTACAGGTAATTTTCCCGCAGCCCACCAAGCGATGTTGCCCAAGGTATCGGCATAAGAAAAATTTAAACCCGGTGAAACTACTTTAGCTAAATTATCTCTAAATGACGACATGTCCTTGGCATGAGATAAGTCGTGAAGAATGTCAAAAATAGGGTTTTCTAATTGGTAAAAAACCCAGTACATTGAAATAGGATCTCCACTGTAGTGGGCCACATTTTGAGTCACAATAGGGCCGTTTTTAGTGACCGGAATTTCAATGGTTGTGTCCCCAGAAGGAGATGTTATGGTTTCAGTTACGGTGTTACAATTTACCCATACACTATCGTCCCAAACCTGAAGTTGATCGTTTGGATTAAATTTTTCTTTGTAAAGATCAAGCTCATCATTTTCAAACATCGTTAACCCCCAAGCTTTAAAGTCATCATGACCAATTAGGGGGAATGGAATCATAGGAACGTAATAGCCATAGTTATTATATCCAGGATAGGAAACATGTGCCTCATACCAAACGTCTGGCTTTGAAATGCCAATATGGGGATCGTTTGCTAAAATGGGTTTACCGTTTTTGGTTCTTTGGGAAGATAATATCCAGGAATTGCTTCCGTGGAAAGGCGGATTAATTTGTTCAGCCGCGTCATTTATTTTGTATAAATAGGTGAGCTGATCCACGGTGTCTAACGAACTTTCGCTAGAACTCGTTGCATAATTTCTTTTGGGAATTTGATCCACATGTTCTTCTTTAATGGTCATAAAATTATTATCAGCATAATCTGGAAATAAAATGCCCATATTTTCTTCACCCACTTTTTCTTTTAACATGGTGTAAAGCCCATCAAATCGTATTCCGTCCATAAAAGTAAAGGCCATGTAGGCGGTCATGCTAGCTACATCTACCGCTGAAAAAGGCTCTACGTTTGCATTAAGTAAATAATACTCAAATGGCTTTTCTCCTGTTTCCACAAAGTGGTTTACTCCCTCTACAAATGCATTTACATAGTGTAATGACTCTTCACTTACATTGGTGGATGACAAATAGTTTTCTGCCCAATTTTTAAATAAATACGTACGGAACATGATATCTATTTCAACAAGATCGTCACCTAAAAGCTCGGATAACTTACCCTGAGAAAGCCTACGCTGTAAATCCATTTGAAATAAACGATCTTTTGCAACGGTGTATCCATACGCAAATATGGCATCTCGCTTGTTTTGGGCTTTGATATGAGGAATTCCCCAGGAATCTTTATAGATAAGCACCTCCTCGCTAATTTTAGAGGTGGCTAGTTCCCCACTATCTTTAGGCAAACTGTTTTTAACTAGTATCCCAAAAATGATGGCACCGATCACCAGTAATGAAAGCACACCAAAAAATAGATACTTTATGTATTGCATTAATTTCATGAATTTAATGTATTAAAAATATAGAATTAAAGCTCTATTTTAATGTTCCAATTCATTTTCTGGAACAGCCAAATTTTGAACCTATAAATGATGTAATACATGGTTGGAACCACTACTAACGTTAAAAAAGTGGCAAAGGTCAGCCCATAAATAATGGCTAAACTCATGGGTTTAAAAAAGATGACATTATCTCCTCCAAAGAAAATTTTCGGATCCCACTCTCTCACTAGCGAAAAGAAATCAATATTAAGGCCAGAGGCCAAAGGAAACAACCCTAAAATAGTAGTTATAGCCGTTAACAATACAGGTCGTAGACGTGTTTTTCCTCCCTCTATTACCGCTTCTTTAACCTCTTCGTTAGGGAGTAAGATTTCTACATCAAGATCTAATTCCTTTCTTTTTCGTTTCCGGATTAAATTGGTGTAGTCCACTAAAACAATGGCATTGTTTACGACAATTCCAGCTAAAGATATTATACCAATCATGGTCATGATGATCACAAAATCATTTCTTGAAATAACGATGCCCAGAAAAACTCCAGCCAAACTTAACACAACAGATGTGAGTATTATGATAGGAGATGAGAAGGCGTTAAACTGAGTAACTAAAATCAGAAGGATGAGAAATACGGCCACTAAAAGGGCAGTACTTAAAAAAGAAAGCTCTTTTTGTTGATCTTCCATTTGGCCCGTAAATTTGTATTTATACCCATCATTTATGAAAGAGACACCCTCATCTGACTTATCAAATTGAGCGAGTAATTCTTTTACTTGATTAATAATTTCGTTTGGATTATAGCCCTCTTGTACACCTGCAAATACCGTAACGGTGTTGTTTAAATTTTTTCTTACAACAGCGGCATGTTTATTTACTTCCTTTACTTCTTTTACGACAGCACTAATAGGGATACTCAGCTTTTGCCCCCTGTTGTTCATAAACATCACTTTTTGTTGTAAAATGGAATTTAAATTCGTTCGATACGTATCATTAAATCGGATGTTTATATCATAATCATCTTCTTTATAATTGTATGTGGAAACATCTTTACCAAATAGTGAGGTTCTTAAACTTTGTGCAATTTGGCCCGTTGATAACCCCACTCTTTTGGCATATTCACGGTCTATTTCAATTTGAATCTCCGCTTTGTTAATTTCTACATCTAGCTTTAATTTTTGCAATCCTTTGATATTGCCATTTGCAATGAATTGTTGAATTTTTTCCGCTTTTTTAGTGAGTTCACCATAATTCATTCCGCCAGTTACTTCAATGTTTACAGGAGGTTTTTGAGGAGGTCCACTCTGTTCTTTATCTACGATTATGGTAATGTCTGCATGAAACTTACCCATCAATGCACTTTCAATTTCACTTTTAACCGTACTGGTATTTAACCCTTTACGGTGAGAAAACTCGCAAAAAGACACGGTAATTCTGCTTTTATGTGGTGTTTCCCCAAAAGAAGGGCCTGCGTTTGGGTCAGATGTTCCCTTTCCTACTTGTTCAATGATAGAAGAAACAAAAGGGGTGGTAGTGATGATGGTATCATTAATTTCTATATCCGCAACCTCATAATAAGAAAGGGTATCTTCATCACTTATAGGGCTATTTAATACGTTATCAATTTCTTTTTTAATTTCTAACGTAGTCTGGTTGGTTTGAGCAATATTAGTACCCACTGGTAACTCCACAAAAACATTAATGTAGTTAGGCTGGTTTTCTGGAAAGAATAAGACCTTAGGAGGAAAAACACCCGTAAAAATAAAGGATAGTATGAGTGTCATAAACGTTCCTACTATAATCCATACAGGTCTTTTTTTATGTAATACCCATTTTAAAAAACGTTGGTAGCCAGCCTCGATTTTGGGAAGAAGTTTATTTTGAAACCACCCTGTACTTGGAAATAAAACATATCGATTTAGTAAAATTAAGCCTCCAATAATAAGCAGTAAATTACCCATGGATTGTATTCCCAAAAAGATGAAAACTATTCCAATGGAAGTAATGAGTATAAACGACCTTAAAAAGCGCTTATTTGATGTTTTTTCATTTTCCACTTTCATCAAAACCGCCAATAGAACAGGGTTAATGACTAAAGCCACAAAAAGGGAAGAGCCGAGAACAATAATTAAGGTAATGGGTAAATACTGCATAAATTCACCAATAATACCAGGCCATAAAGCTAGGGGAACAAATGCGGCCAGCGTGGTGGCTGTAGAGGCAATAATGGGCCAAGCTACTTCACCAACCCCTTTTTTTGTTGCCTCAATGGCAGGATAACCTTCATCCATGAATCGATATACATTTTCTACCACTACAATACCATTATCTACTAGCATACCTAACGCAAGTACCAGTGAGAATAATACCATAATATTTAATGAAACGCCTGCAGCGTTCAGTAAAATGAAAGATAAAAACATGGAAAATGGAATGGCAATTCCCACAAAAAGTGCATTTCTTAATCCCAAAAAGAATAACAAGACGAAAACCACAAGAATAACACCAAAAACAATGGAGTTTTCCAGGTTGCTAATTTGTGACCTAATCATGACAGATTGATCATTAGTATACGTTAATGACATGTCATTTGGGAAGGATTTTTTCAGATCCTCTACCACCACTTTTAATTGATCTATAGCATTAATAATATTTCCTCCAGCTCTTTTCTTTACATCTAACATGACTACGGGTTGCCCATTTTGACGAGCATAACTGGTCGTATCCGCATCCGTAAAGGAAACATCTGCTACATCTCTCAGGTATACATTGTCTTGGTCTTCATGCTTAATAACGAGATCCCGTAAATCGTTATAGTCTTTAAATTTTCCTTCAATTATGATGAAGTTGTCAATTCCATCTATCTTTAGATTTCCCGCACCAATAGTGGTGTTTTCACTTTGTATCGCTCCTTCAATATCGCTGAAACTGACATTTTTTGCTTCAGCATCGTATTTCCGAATTTCAACTTTAACTTTCTTTTGCTGTACACCACGTATATCAACGGCATTAATTTCTGCAATGGCTTCCACCCTGTCTTTAATGACTTCTGCTTTTTCTTTAAGCAAATCAACGGGGTATTCACCAGAAAGATTAATGTTGATTATGGGGAATTCATTGACATCAATTTCTTGTATAGTTGGCTCTACAGGAAGATCTTGTGCAAAAGATTTTGTAGATCGGGCATCTGAAAGAGCTTCCTCAACAGCTCTTTTGGCTTCTTTTGGAGTTATTGCAAAATCAAATTCAATTTTTACAATTCCGAAGTCTTGAATAGAAGTTGACTCTATTTTTTCAATGCCCTTTAGTTTATTTAACTCTTTTTCAAAGGGTTTGATAATCTTATCGGTAATGATTTCTGGAGAGTTTCCCGGGTAGGGAATGTTTACATAGATTTCAGGTACTTGAATTTGAGGAAAACTTTCTCTTGGCATGTTTTGATACCCAGATAATCCTCCAATAAGAAGTATCAATATGATGAGATATACGGTTTTCCTATTATTTACAGAAACTGAGGATAACCCAAATTCTCTCCACTGATCGATTTGTTTCTTCATGATGAAATCACTTTTACGGTTTGACCGGAAGCAACAGTTGATTTCCCTTTATCTACCACTAGGGTTCCTACCGGTAGATCACTAATTACTTCAACCATTTCTCCTTGTTGCTTACCAATACGAATTGGTAATATATCCACCTTGTTTTCATTAGTAACCACTTTTACAAATGTTTCTCCAAGATCATTTTTAAGTACCAATCGGGATGAAAGAACTACAGCACTATCATTTTTATAGTCGTTAATTTTTAAAATGCTCATTAGATTGGGAACGAGGTTGATGTTATTATTAGGAATCTTAGCTTCGATTTTAATGGTTCTGTTTACCTGGTTAACTACCTTTCCAATTCGAGTTAATTTTAGATTGTAAAGCACTTCATTAAGAGCTGGAAAATGTGCCACTAAATCGTTATTTAATTTTAAATCAGGTAATAAATTTTCAGACACATCAGCACTCACATATAAATCCTCTAAATTCACTAAATGAATAGCCATATTCATAGGCCCAACGGATTCTCCAACTTGAACAGTTAATTGTTCAATATACCCACTAAAAGGTGCCAAAATCTCTGATTTTTCGATCTGTGTATTAATTGTGGTTATCGCTTTTTTTAATCTCAGTACGTTATTTTCTAGTTCTTTAAGTTGTATTTCAGTTCCTATTCCATCATCATATAGCTTTTTCTGTTTGGCAAATAAAAAAGAAGCGAATTCTAATTGTTGCTCAAGTTCCCCTACTTGTGCAACAAGTGTACTGTTTGACATGGAAATTAACAGCTGCCCCTTTGTTACATAATCACCTTCTTTAACAGGCAATTGAGTTACAATTCCCGTAATTTCAGGCCTTATATAAATCATAGATTTACTCACCGTATTACCTTGAATTTCATGATAATGTAGAAAAGGTTTTTTAATGACTTCATATGTAGAAACCAAAGGGAGATTCACACTTTCACTTTGAGACTCTATGGCTTCTTTTGAAACTTCTTTTTCGTTGCTGGAGCAACCTGAAAAAAGGAGCGCTAAAATAAATATTCGTTTAATCATTTTTTAAGGGGTTTGTATATTTTTCTAGTTGTGATTTGAGGGTATATATTTCTAATTCTTTTTCAAGTAATTCTTGTTCCGCTTGAATAACTAGCATTTTTTTTTCGCTAAGACTCATCAATTGAGAAGAACCTAATTCATACTTTTTTAATTCGTCTTTATATATTTCATCGGCTACTTGTTGTTTTTTCTCACATATCTCATAGCGATCTATTGCCGTTTGGTAATCATTTTTTAGTAATGCAAGTAGCGTACTAATTTCTCTAAGCACATTTTCTAACTGGTTTGTAGTTTTTAGAATGTTGATTTCTTTTTGTGTGGTTTTAGCTTTGCCTTCGCCACTATTAAAAATGGGTATGTTAATATTAATTCCCCAAAGTGTAGAGGGGAACCACTCTTCTTGGCTGTCAAATAAATTGAATTCATTTCTCATGGCCATTTGTTGATGATTAAAAAACCCAGAAATTACCGGCAACGCTTCACTTTTTGTGATTTTTAATTGCATTTCATCCAGCATGAGATTTTGCTGCACAATTTGAACTTCTCTAGTGCTCTTTTCATCGAGTTTAAAATCAATAAATTTGGAAAGACCAGATGGAAATTGATTTGTAATATTTATTGCACTGTCTAAAGGATATCCAATTTTACTTTTGAGGCCATACGTATTGGTGATTAGTTTATGATCTAAGTCATTAGCTAAACTTAGCATTTCTAGTTTTAAAAATTCTAGCTCATTTATAGCATTTTTGTCTAAAAAGCCCTCAGTTATCAATTTTTTGGTTCTATTTATTAATGATTCAACCTCAATAAGGTTTTCTTTTATAAATGCTATATTCTTTGTAATAAAAACATGATTTCCAACGGCAATTTTTACCTCATAAAATAAATCATCATACGATTTTAATTTTATCAGTTCTGTTAGTTGCTTGTAGCTTTTTGCGGTTTGAACCCCGTATATGTATGAGAAACTAAATATCAGTTGATCAAGTTGCAAACTGTAATTGGCATTAATATCTGTACCAAACTGTAACCCTAATAAGTCATCACTGGATGCATTAGGATCAAAAGCAGCTGCAGGAACAACCGTTGTAGGAATATCTATAAAGTTTTGAAAACTTAAACTACCATTAATTTTCGGGTACCCAGATGTTAGCGCTTGCTTTATTTGCTGATCGGCCATATCTACATCTAAGTTGCTATTCTTTATAGTTGGGCTGTTTTTTAAAGCATATTTAAATAGATCCTCACTACTCATTCCTTGTGAATAAGAGGTTAAAAATCCGATACAAAGAAGGGCAATATTAATTAGTTTCATAGGACATAAATTTTTCTTTATTTTCTTTGAAATACTCCTTCCCAGCGTCATTTACAATTCCATAAATGTAGTGGGACATAAGCTCCTGGTAAATAGTAGCAAAGGAGATCGAAGGAGAATTAAAAACAGCTTGATTAAAAATGATTTCAAACTTTTCTGTGAGTATTTTTGCTAATATCTCCACATGAATCTCTTTTCGGTAAACTCCTAATTTTACTCCTCGTTCAAGGTTTTTTGAAATAAATTCGTAGCCCTTTTTTTTGGTAATTTGATCAAATTTATCCCATGTTTTAGGGTAATATTTTTTTAAGTCATAAAGTGATGAAGGGTGAATCGAATTTAACTTCTCTAAGTCTAGTTTGTTATGTAAAAATAGTTCCTCTATCGGGTGTTTATTAAGGTTAAAAACAGCTTGAACCTCCCTTAAATGTTCATCTAAGTCTTGTGAAATCACTTTATGTACTAAATCAGCTCTATTTTCGTAATAGATATACAGTGTTTTTTTAGAACAGCCTAGTTTATTAGCTAAATCATCCATGGTTAAACTCTTAATTCCATATTGTTGGAATAAAAGATGAATTTGGTGATTGATTTCTTTTATTTTTGTCATTCTGTTTTAGAAGCTAAAAACTTTGGAAACAAAAATAATAAAAAAAGTTTCTGTTTAACATAATTAATAAAAAATTAAACAAATGCATTTGGCGATAGTAGATTTATTGAAGTTGGAGCCGAAAAATAACATCCATGTTATGGGCTGGGTTAGATCCTTTAGGGGCGGAAGATTCATTGCGCTTAACGATGGCTCATGTATGAAAAGCATACAAATTGTAGTTGATCCTGAAATTATTGGAGAAGACACGCTATCAACTATTTCTACTGGCGCATCATTATCGGTAAAAGGTGATTTAGTAGAATCTTTAGGAAGTGGTCAAAAAACAGAAATTCAAGCTAAAGAGATTCAGGTATTAGGAAAAGCTAACCCAGAAGATGTACAACAGACTATCCTACAACCAAAGAAACATTCTTTAGAAAAACTAAGGGAGCAAGCTCATTTAAGAATGAGAACAAATTTATTCGGTGCCATATTCCGTATCAGACATCACATGGCTTATGCGATCCACAAGTATTTTAATGATAATGGATATTTTTACATCCATACCCCCATTATAACGGGAACAGATGCTGAAGGAGCAGGGGAAACGTTTAGAGTAACTACACTCCCTGTAGGTAAAAAAGAAGAAGTATCGGCCGAGCAAGATTTTTTTGGCAAACCCACACATTTAACGGTGTCTGGACAATTGGAAGCGGAATTAGCCGCCCTTGCTTTAGGTAAAGCATATACTTTTGGACCTACTTTTAGAGCCGAGAATTCAAATACAACTAGACACCTTGCCGAATTTTGGATGATTGAACCCGAACTTGCTTTTGCTGACATTACTGACAACATGAATTTGGGAGAAGATTTTCTTAAATTCTTGGTTAGCTACGCTTTAGAACATTGTCATGAGGATCTGGTTTTCTTGAATGATAGAGCTACAAAAGAAGAACAACAATTACCAAAGGAAAAGAGAAACCAATATTCTTTATTAGAAAGAATGAAGATGGTTGTGGATCACGATTTTGAACGAATTACATACTCCAATGCCATAGACATCCTTCTTCAGTCTAAACCACACAAGAAAAAACAATTTAAATTTCCGGTGGAGTGGGGCATAGATTTACAAAGCGAACATGAAAAGTTTCTGGTGGAAAAGCATTTTAAAAAACCCGTTATTATAGTGGATTATCCAGCTCAAATAAAAGCTTTTTATATGAGACAGAACGAAGATGGAAAAACGGTTGCCGCAATGGATATCCTTTTTCCAGGTATAGGCGAAATAATAGGAGGTTCACAGCGTGAAGAAAGACATGAAATATTAGAACAAAAATGCAAGGAATTTAACGTTCCAAAAGAAGCGATTTGGTGGTATTTAGATACTAGAAAATTTGGTACTGTTCCTCATGCAGGATTTGGACTAGGTTTTGAAAGGCTTATGATGTTTGTAACGGGAATGACTAATATCAGAGATGTGATCCCCTTTCCAAGGACACCAAAAAATGCAGAATTTTAGTAGATTTACTTAAATTATTAGGAGTTAAATTTTGCTTAAACAATCTTTACAACAGCGTTTATTACAAAAACTTTCACCTCAGCAAATTCAATTGATGAAAATGCTTCAGCTTCCCACGTTGGAAATGGAGCAAAGAATAAAAGAAGAGCTAGAAGAAAACCCAGCATTAGATGAAGGAGAGGAATTGAATCAGGACGGTTCTTTTTCAAATGAAGAAGAGGTAGACACTCATGACAAAAGAGACGATTTTGATTTCGACCATTATCTAAATGATGAAACCCCGTACTACAAAACTCAATCTAATAATTACGCCAAAGAAGATCAAGATAAGCACACTCCTTTTACGCTTGGAGATTCATTTACGGAGCGATTATTAAGTCAAATTAAGCTTCGAATACGAGATGAAAAGCAAAAAATTATAGCTGAATATCTCATTGGAAATTTAGATGAATCTGGTTATTTAAGAAGAGAATTATTTAATCTTGTAGACGACTTGGCTTTTTCTCAAAACATCATGACTACAGAGGATGAAATTGAACAGGTTCTTAAAGAAGTTCAGGAGCTAGAGCCGGCAGGAGTTGGTGCAAGAGATTTAAAAGAATGTTTATTAATTCAGCTTGGGAAAAAGGAAAAAACCATTTCAATCATTACAGCAGAAGCTATTTTGGAACAGTGTTTTGATGCTTTTATTAAAAAACATTATTCTAAAATTTCAAAAAAATTAGACATTGATGATGAGGCAATAAAATCTGCAATGGATGAAATTGTTAAGTTGAATCCTAAACCTGGAAACTCTTTAATAGAGTCTTCTAAGTCCATTCAACATATCATACCCGATTTTATCCTCACAGAGTCTGAAGGAGAATTGAATTTAGAATTAAATCAGCGTAATGCACCTCCATTAAAAATCAGCCCTGATTACATAGAAATGATTAAGGGTTTTAAAGAAGGTGCAAAATCAAACAGAGAAAAAGAGGCTATATTATTTATAAAGCAAAAAGTAGATGCGGCTAAGTGGTTTATTGATGCGATAAAACAACGTCAAAATACGTTAATGATTACCATGAAGGCCATACTTGATTTTCAGCGTGATTTTTTTGCTACTGGAGATGAAGCAAAATTGAGGCCCATGATTTTAAAGGATATTGCAGAAATGATAGATATGGATATTTCAACTATCTCTAGAGTGGCCAATAGTAAGCACGTTTCAACACCTTATGGAACCTTTTTATTAAAGTATTTTTTTAGTGAATCATTAACTACAGATACAGGGGAAGAAGTGTCGACCAGAGAGGTGAAGAGTATTCTAAAAGAAGCGGTGGAAAAAGAAAATAAATCAAAACCATTAACAGACGAGAAATTAGCTTCTTTATTGAAAGAAAAAGGCTATTTAATTGCGAGAAGAACAGTAGCAAAATATCGAGAGCAACTTCAAATTCCAGTAGCTAGACTTAGAAAGCAGTTGGTATAATGAAGGTTGTTTCCCAATTTATTTCTTTTATTTTTCACCCCATTTTTATAGTGCTATACGCATATTTAATTTATTTTAATACAGATACTTATACCAATCGGATTTTATATTTATTCAGCCCCGGATTCTTTAAACTTTTTTTCCTTTTCCTTTTTTCAATGGCTGTATTTTTCCCCTTAACTACCATCCTTATTATGAAAAGAACAGGCTGGATATCAAGTTATCACATTCCAGTAAGAAAAGAGCGATTACCGGTATTGGTTTTTACCATGATTTATTATGGCATGACATATTTTATTTTTAGATCTTGGAATCAAAATTTATCTTTTTTTATTGATCCATTTATTTCTTTCTTATTTGGTGGGTTGGTCTTATTAGGCGTTCTGTTTATCATCACTATTTTTTGGAAAATAAGCCTACATACGGCATCCATAGCTGGTCTAGCTGGCGGTTCAATGGCGTTGCTACTATTGCAAAAAGAAGCATATAATGTGGATATGATGATGTGGGTAAATTCCTTACTGCTTTTTTCAATTGGCCTGGTTTCATTTAGCAGATTAAAGCTTAATGCTCATCATTACGGTCAGGTGTTGGCGGGAACTTCAGTTGGTTTCATTATCATGTTTACGATTGTTATAAATCAATGGTATATTTAGTCTAAAAGCTTTTTCATTTCCTGCTCCCATTTCCAGGCATGAAGAAGTGCGTCAGATAAACTATATCGTGGTTTCCACCCTAAAAGAGCTACAATTTTCTTGTTATCGGCATATATGGAAGGTACATCCCCAGCCCTTCTGTTGCCAATTTTAAAGTTTAATTTTACGCCCACTTCCTTTTTAAATGTTTCTATAACTTCTAAAACAGAATGGCCTTTTCCAGTTCCTACATTTAATGTCAATGGACTGTGATTATTTGTCATTCCGTATTTTAGCGTAAGCACATGAGCATCAGCTAAATCGACAACGTGAATATAATCTCTTATACAATATCCATCAGGGGTGTCATAATCGTTACCAAATACCGTTAGCGCCTCTCTCTTTCCAGCGGCTGTTTGCATAATGAAAGGAATTAAATTATTGGGAATACCTAAAGGCAATTCTCCTATTTTACCACTCGAGTGCGCACCAATTGGATTAAAGTATCGAAGTAAGGAAAGGTTGCAATTTGTCTTGTTTTTAAAATAATCAAGTAATATTTTTTCTCCCATTTGTTTGGTTTCACCATAGGGCGAAAATGCTGGTTTGGTAGGGGTTGATTCTACTACGGGGATGGTATCAGGGTTTCCATATACTGTACAGGATGATGAAAAAACAAATGATTTAAGTTCAAATTGATCTACCACTTTAAGTAATTGAATCAAGTTTGAGACATTATTTTCAAAGTATTTTAAAGGGTTTTCTACAGATTCCCCAACTGCTTTGTCGGCAGCAAAATGAATAATGCCTTCTGGTTTTTCTTTTCTGAATATTTCCTCCATGGATTTAACATCTCCACAATTAATAGCGTAATGCTTAATCGCTTTGCCTGTTATATTTCCAATCTGATCTAAAATAAAGGGTTCTGCGTTTCTAAAATCATCGATAATCACAGGTTCATATCCATTTTTAATTAATTCCACTACTGTATGTGATCCAATAAAACCAGCCCCTCCAGTTACAATGATTTTCATAAAAGAAATTTAATGGTAAAACTATTGAAATATTATATTTAAGAGTAAATCAGCTAAAAGTTTATGGCATATTCATTAAAAAAGGAAATACTCTTACATGCCCCAATACATAAAGTATGGACCACTTACAGAGATCATTTACCCATACTTGCAGAGGTTATGCCAACGATAGATTCAATTACGGTAATTAACAGAAAAGAAACAAAAAAGGAAGTTTATTTGGAGAATATTTGGAAACTTTCTGCAGGAATCCCTCTAGCCATAAGAAAAATAATACCTGAAAAATTACTATCATACAGAGACCAAGCAACTTGGAAAGATGAGCTTTGGATATGTGATTTTATAGAAACACCAGTCGATGGTAGTCATATTTACATATGTAAAGGGAGAAATACGTTTTTAGAACTGAGTGATAAAACGTTATTAGAGATATCGTTTGAATTGTCCATAGATCCACATAATATTCCTGGAATCCCATATTTAATTGCAAAAAGTCTTGTAAAAAAAATAGAGCCAATTATTTCTAAAGAAGTCGCAAAAAACTTAGAGAAAACAGCAAGAGAAGTTGAATTATTTATTCAAAAAAACGAAACATGATAGCAAAAACCATTGCTGAACAGATGGACCAAACTAGGGAAATGACAAGGTTTTATTTAAGTCAATTAAAAGAGGCAGATCCTTATGAAATCCATAGCATTAAAAATAAAAAAGTAAATCCCATTATTTGGGAAATAGGCCACCTTACCGTAACCCAAAATTGGCTAGTGATGTACTTGTGTAAAGGTCCAGCTGAACGTATTTCATGGGCAAAAACATTTGGTATGGGAAGCTCACCAACTTCTAATAAAGAAGATTATCCACCTTATGATGAGGTTTGGAACATGTTTAAACATATTCATGAAAAATCAATAGACTTTGTAAGTGCATTGTCCAATGATGATTTAAATAAACCCATAGATAAAGACCTCTTTTTTTTAAGAAATAATACGTACAAAGATGCGATCATGCATTCCATTAGACACGAGGGAATACATGCTGGTTGCCTAAGTTGGCATTGTAAGCTCAACCCTAGCAAGCTTTAAAAATCTATTCTATAATAGAAAATAGGTAAGAACCCAAGTTGATAATTTTCTACTACGTCATCATTTAAATCAGGTGTACTGTTCGGTGCATAAGAGTAATTTAGAATATTCTGAGCACCAGTTAAGTTCACTAAGTCTAAGCCAATTTCGTGAGTTACTTTTTCCTTGTTTATTTTATAAGTGGTTTTAATATCAAATCTAAAGTAATCTTTGAATTTATCTTCGTTAAACCCTTCATCTAGAAAGATTACTTCTCCTTGTTCTGCTGATTCAACGGGATCAATAATACCTTTTCTTTTACCACCAGCTCCAGTAACTTTTACACCTAGACCCAACACTTTATTTTTCCCTATTTCAAATTCTCTTCCTGCCAAAAAGTTAGCCGCATAAACACCATTAAAGCTTGTATTTCTTTCTATGCCATCACTAGGCGTGTATTGAGAATTATAAAGACATCCAGAGAAAAGAGCATGCCAATTTTTATTGAAATAACGCTGTACGGTTAGTTCTATTCCATAGTTATATCCAGTGCCATTATTGTTTAATGCATTAGGAAAAACTCTAGCAAATCCACTTCCTGCGTTAGTTAAAGAAAAAGCAGAAGAATCTATTTCAATAGGTATACCTGTTAAGTCTTGGTAATATGCTTCTGCCTTGATACCAAAGTTTTTGTTGAGTTGATGGGAGTACCCCAAAACGATATGTTTACTATACGTCAAGTCTAAGTTTTGATTAATAGCAATATTATTTCCTTCAGGAATATAATATCTTGTGTATAGCGGCTGAGTTTGCGAATGATACCCCAAGCCAAAAGAAAGTGCACTTTTATCATTTACATTCCACCTCATTCCAAATCTTGGTTCGACAGGAGAAAAGTTAATTACAGGATCTTGTGTGTTGTTAGCATCAAAAATGGCAAGATATAAACTGGTTAACCCTGCTGTAATAATAAAATCATCAGAAAATTTATGTTTCCAACTTACGTAGGGCTGAGCCATAAAGGAACTACCGTTTGTATTAAATCTATTCCGGTAAGTTTGAGCCGAAGAATTAGTAGTAACACTATCAATAAAACTAAAATGGGTGAAATCAGCTACCCAGCCTAACTTTAGGGTGTTCTTTTTGTTTAATTTTTTATTGAAAGAGGAAGCATTGGAATATCTAATTTTATTAAAATCATAAGCCATATAAGGGTTTAAAGTCACATCGCTCCATTGGTTTGGATTTCTAGAAACCGTATCGTGATTAGATAATTGCTGTTCTAAATTTACACATGTAGTAGATTTTATAAAAGAAGTTTCATTTAAAGGCTTTGTATAAGTAGCTCCGCTTACCAACATACCTGTACCAAATCGCTGGTCTTTGGTATTTTCCCCGTAAAGATCAATTTGTGTGCTATCGGTTTGTTCGCTCACTAATATCTCTATATTGCTGTTACCACCCATGGCCCACAATGCCAAATTCCCGCCCTTTTTAAGCGGAAGATTAACTTTTGCTGCAAAATCTTGATAAGCAGGTATAGCGGATGTTCCCAAATCAATACCTAATTTGTTAAATATAGAAAGCGTGGCTCTTCGGTACATCACTAAATAAGAAGCTGCACTTTTTTTAGACAACGGACCTTCCATTAAAAATTCACCTCCAAAAAGACCAATTTGACCAGTGAATTCAGTTTTTTCATTGTTTCCATTTCTTATTTTAAGATCAAAAACACCAGCGGTACTGTTACCATACTCTGCTGGAAAAGCTCCAGAAAAGAAATCGCTATTTCCTAAAAACTTATTATTTAAAATACTAAGCGGACCGCCTGAAGATCCAGAAATAGCAAAATGGTTAGGGTTAGGAATGGTAATCCCTTCTACTCTATAAATTACACCTAAAGGAGAATTCCCTCTTACTATAATATCATTTCTACTATCATCCGCACCTTGAACGCCAGCCAAATTGGATGCCATTCTTGCAGGGTCCCCTCTACTTCCTGCATATCGTTCGGTTTCTTCCACAGAAAATTGTTGCGCACTTATAATGGCCATCTCATTATTCACCTCCCTGTTTTCATTAGAAGTAATTTCAAATTCTTCCAAAATCTCAGTAGATTCTTCTATAGAAATATTTAAAATTACTTCTCTACCAGAATTTACCACAATGGTTTGAACAAGAGGCTTATATCCAATGAAAGTAAATCTTATTTGGTGCCTTCCTAACGGAACATTTTCTAGCTTAAATTGTCCATTTACACTAGTTGCCACTCCCACACTAAAATCACCATCAGCGATTTGAACATTTACACCCGGTAAAGGAAATTGAGATTCTAAGTCAACTACCTTACCTTTTACCGTTTGTTGTGCAAAGTTCGAAGTAATGCACACGAGACAAAAAAGAAATAATAACGAATGCTTCATAGCTTAAAAATTAATTCAAACTAATTTAAAACAAACAAAGCATGCAATTTTAAATCGGCAAAAAAAGGATTCAAAAACTGTTGTTAATAAATCGTAAGTATTTAAAAATCAGTTTTTTATATAAAAACTAAAAGGGCAAATAAATCAACTTAAACTTTAGCTAAGTTAAGTAGGGATTCAAATAAAGATACACCGTCTTGATTTCCCAATAATGCATCGACAGCTCTTTCAGGATGAGGCATCATACCCATTACATTCTTTTCAGCATTAGTTACACCAGCTATATTATGCACAGAACCGTTTGGGTTTAATTCATCTGAAACGAGACCCTGTTCATCACAATATTGAAATAAAATTTGATCATTCTCCATGAGTTTTTTAATGGTGTTTTCATCGGCAAAATACCTACCTTCACCATGTGCTATTGGAATTTTGTAAGATTTATTGTGATCTACACTTTTGGTAAAAGCAGCTGTTTTAGAGACAGGTTTTAAGTATACATTCTTACAAATAAATTTTTGGTTGTTGTTGTGTAATAATGCACCAGGCAATAAACCTGATTCACATAAAATTTGGAACCCATTACAAATGCCAAGTAATAATCCCCCATTTTTTGCATGAGTAATGACAGATTCCATTATAGGAGAGAAACGCGCAATAGCACCTGATCTTAAGTAATCTCCGTAAGAAAACCCCCCAGGAAGAACAATAAGTTCACAATTTTGTGTGTCAGTATCTTTGTGCCATAGCTCAACTACTTCTTGCCCAAGAATGTTTCCTAAAGCATACATCATATCGTGGTTGCAATTAGAACCTGGAAAAGTAACTACTCCGCATTTCATGTTGATCAATTTTGGTTTCAAATATAGAACTTAATCCTGGGATTATAGGACTTGAATAACAATTGTACTCACAAAAAATAAGATAAAAACCAAATCGCAGACCCATTGGATTCTGTTACGAATAAATCCATTGGATAAAAAGATAACCAAAGGAATTAAAAATGGCACTAATCCTCCAAAGGAACGATGAAAGAGTAGAAAATCAAGAACGCTCAATAAAATAGTAAAAACCATCATGGCCACTACCACCCAAATAACCCTTTTATATCTATTATTTGAATAGATAAAAGTGTTCACTATTGATTTGAAGGAGAGCAAAAAAGTAATAGAAATAAAGCCCATTATCAATAAGCCTGTAGAAGGTATAATTTCATGGAAACTATTTTGGCTAGAACTCCACCACAACCCCCCCATTTCTAATATATTTTCATTGAGTATTCCAAAAGGAATTACGTATGCAAATGAAATTAGTAATACGATAATTGGCATCAGATACTCCCTCCAAACAAATGGACGAATAATGAATAACACAATCCAAACTAGTGGAAGAATAAATAGGCTTAATGAATAAAAAAATGCACTAAAAAGGATGAATATACTAGCATTAAAAACCTGTTTTTTACAGCTGTTTGCTCGAAAGATTTGAAGTAAATTCTTTAGAGAAAGCACTAAAAATAGATTTCCTATTAATGGAAGAAAATATGAAATTATATCTCCAAAACTGGTTACTAACACAACATACAGTAGACCAGATAGGTAGTAAGATTTTTCAAAAAGGACACTTCTATTTACTACGGAATTGATTAAAAAACCAGTGTAAAACACAGTGATAAACAATACAAGATATATTAGAATTTTTGGTAATCCAATGAGCTTAAAGATGATAAATCCTATTTCTGTTGCCTCTCCGTTATTGTAAAAAATAACTCCATTTAAAATAAGTATTAACCAAGCAGAAATGATAAAGAAAAAGGGTTGGTTAGTTCTTAAAACGGAGAGCATAGTTTAAATTAAATAAATAAAGTTCTAACAAGGCGTTATGGAATATTAAATATTTATACTTTTGATGTGAAATTTTTAATTATGGATTGGTTAGTATACCCACTTAGAGACGCATTAGTTTGGATGTTCGAAAACACCCTTGAACCATTAGGTAATCATCCAAATACCATCTTTTTATTTCTTTTCTTAGGTGGAGCAACGTACTGGATGTTTAAGCAACATCAACTAAACAAAAGAGCAGAA
>JAYPLD010000040.1:15837-20462 GCA_038129265.1 Crocinitomicaceae bacterium | reverse complement strand
GAAGCTGGAATTCCGGAAGATGACCCAAGAAATCCCGCCACAATTGCGGATAATGTAGGGGATAACGTAGGAGATGTAGCTGGAATGGGAGCTGACCTTTTTGGATCTTATGTGGCTACTGTATTGGCTTCTATGGTTCTTGGAAATTACATTATTAAAGACATGGCAGATGCCGGTGTGGTCAATAGTGCATTTGATGGAATGGGACCTATTTTGCTTCCAGTAATGATTGCTGGTGTAGGTATTATAGCATCTATTATTGGTACGTTTCTTATTCGAATAAAAGATAATTCAGCAAAAGAAGCACAGGTTCAAGGTGCTTTAGATAGAGGTAACATCGTATCTATTATTATTACTGCAATTGCAGGTTGGTTTTTAATTGACCTGATGTTGCCTGAAACCATCACTGGGATGAAGTTTTTTGGTGAAGGAACTAAGGATATTCCAAGTAGACATGTTTTTTATGCTACTCTTGTCGGTTTAGGTGTTGGATATCTTATTTCTATGTTTACTGCATATTATACTTCTTTAGGTAAAAAGCCTGTTTTAGATATAGTACAAAATTCATCAACGGGAGCAGCAACCAATATAATTGCGGGACTTGCTACGGGAATGATATCCACTTTTTCCTCAGTCATTTTATTTGCAGTGGCTATTTGGGGTTCATATGAACTTGCTGGATTTTATGGGGTAGCTTTAGCTGCTTCAGCTATGATGGCAACTACTGCTATGCAATTGGCAATTGATGCTTTTGGTCCAATTGCTGATAATGCAGGAGGTGTAGCCGAAATGAGTGAATTACCAGAAGAAGTTAGAGAAAGAACAGATATTCTTGATTCAGTAGGAAATACTACCGCTGCTGTGGGTAAGGGATTTGCTATTGCTTCGGCTGCTTTAACAGCTCTTGCACTATTTGCCGCTTATGTCACTTTTACAGGCATTGACGGAATTAACATTTTCAAAGCAGATGTACTTGCTGCCCTTTTCATCGGTGGTATGATTCCAGTTGTTTTCTCTGCATTAGCTATGAAGTCAGTCGGGAAAGCTGCTATGGATATGGTGATGGAAGTAAGACGACAATTCAAAGAAATTCCAGGTATAATGGAAGGTACTGGGACACCTGAATATGGAAAATGTGTAGAAATTTCTACAAAAGCGGCTTTAAGAGAAATGATGCTACCAGGTGCAATAACCATTATTACTCCTATTATAATTGGTTTCGCCATGGGAGCTGAGGCATTAGGTTCATATATGGCTGGAGTGGCCGTTTCTGGTGTATTGTGGGCCATTTTTCAAAATAACGCTGGTGGTGCATGGGATAATGCAAAGAAATCTTTTGAAGCTGGAGTTGAAATAAATGGGGAGATGACATACAAAGGATCAGATGCTCATAAGGCTGCAGTAACTGGAGACACTGTTGGTGATCCATTCAAAGATACTTCAGGACCATCAATGAATATTTTAATCAAACTTACTTGCCTTGTAGGATTAGTTATTGCGCCAATTTTAGGGGGACACAGCTCACATGACACCCCAAATAACGAAGTTATTGTTGCCGATGAAAAAAGAGAAACCAAAGAGGTGATGGTGACAGTAGATATGAATTCAGACACTACTGATCTAAGTGTGATCAAAGTTGTAGCAGTAAGCGGTAATGATACGGTTACAAATAAAGAAATCACTATTGAAGGTGAAACTCCTAATATCGATTCCATTATCAATGAGGCTAAATCCTCTGCGTTGGATTCTTTATAAAGATTTAAATAACTTAATTTTAATCCGGCTTATGCCGGATTTTTTTTGCCTATATGTATGTAATTATTGACATCGGAAATACCTTAACAAAGGTGGCTACTTTTGAAGGAGATCGTATGTTGCAATTGACCAAGCTAAAAGATTCTGAAGTAATTACCTATATTGATGAATACAAATTATACAGCGGCCTAATATCAACCGTTAGAAACGGAGAATTAACTCATAATATTCAGAAAAGTTGTACATCATTTTTGAGTTTTAAAACTAGCTTAAAATTACCGATTCAACTGGACTATCAAACCTTAAAAACCCTTGGTAAAGATAGAATTGCCAATGCAGTAGGGGCTCATTTTATGTATCCTAACATAAGTAATTTAGTGATAGACTTAGGAACATGTATTACCTATGATTTTATTGATAAAAGAGGTGTTTTTCAAGGTGGATCGATTTCTCCTGGAATGGGTTTAAGATATAAATCTTTAAACCAATATACTGCCACACTACCATTGGTAAATCCTACTGGATCTACTCCAAAATTGATTGGTAAATCCACTGAAAAGTCGATACGATCTGGTGTTGAAAATGGTGTTTTATTTGAAGTGATAGAAACTATTAATCAATATAAGACCATATTTAAAGAACTAAACGTTTTAATTACAGGAGGAGATAGCCTATTAATAAAATCAATTGTAGAATTTGAAAAAAATGGCATCTTTGCAGTTGAAAATCTAACCTTAATAGGGTTAAATCAGATTTTAAAAGAAAATGTTAAGGGTTAAAATAGGACTTATAATTATAGTTTCATTTCATTCTGTATTGGGGCAACAAGTAAATACTTCTCCTTTTTCAAGATATGGAGTTGGTGAGGTAAATAATGTTACATCAGCTTCTTATTTGGGATTCAGTAATAGTTCAATTGCATTTAGCGACCCCCAGTTTATTAATATTTCTAATCCAGCTTCTTACTCCAGAATGCGAAAGTATAACCCCTTATTTGACGTTACTATTTCTGGAAAATCGGCTAATTATAATTCCAATTATAACGGGGATTTAAATTCATCTTCAGGAACCAATCTAGGTTTAAATAACATGTACCTTGGTTTACCCATTTCTCAAAAATGGGGTGCTGTTTTAGGTGTTAATACATTTTCTTCTCAGGGTTATGAAGTATCATCGACTATTTCTATAGATTCTTCACAAGTCTCAAACGTTTTTCAAGGAGATGGGACCGTCAATCGATTATTTATAGGAACAGGTTTAGATTTAGTTAATAGAGGTGACTCGATTACTTTTTCAATTGGGGGTAACGCCTCATATATGTTTGGTAACTTAGAAAGATTAAGTTCAGTCGTATTCAATAACTCAAACACGTATAACAGTAGGATTCAATACAGATCTTCAATAAGCGGGTGGTTATTTGATGGAGGGGTCCAGTTTATGAAGAGAATAACATCACGAAAAAAGAACAAGATTTACTTTAGAATGGGCGCTCATTATTCATTAGGAACTGAATGGCAAACATCTAATGATTATTTTGCTTATACATTTACTTATAATTTTGGAGTACAAGAAATTCCTAAAGATACGCTTTCATCACAACAAAATTTAGATGGAAATTTCTCTATTCCAGAAAAGATGACTTTTGGTGTCGGAATAGGAAAAAATAAGCAAGATAGGAGTAGTTGGGATTTAGCATTTCAATATGAAATCAGAGATTGGACCACGTTTCAGGAATCCAATTCGATTGAGTCATGGACTTCCCCACAATTAGGAAACAGCGAAAAGATGTCATTTGGATTTAGGTGGACTCCAAATTTAGATTTTGCTAATACCAATAAATCTATATTTTCAAAATCAACTTACAGTATAGGAGGACATCAATCCATGTCTTACATACTAATCGATGAAATTAATTTAGATCATTATGGCATAAATTTTGGTCTAACTGTACCGTTGTTAAGTTCAAGATCATTTTCTACCATGAATTTAGGGATGGAACTTGGAAAACTTGGAGACTTAAACAACGTGAATATTGAAGAAAACTATATTAATTTTGCAATCGGTTTTACTATGGCTCCAGATACTAGGTACGACCGATGGTTTAGAAAAAGACAATATGACTAGAAATAATAAAATGAAAAATACATTATTATTAAGTGCATTTTTATTGATACAAACTGCATTACTTGCTCAAGATTGTAAAACTCAATCTGCAGATAATTATGGTGAAGACAGTGTAAATTGTAGAAAAAACTTTGCATTATACACGGGCTATCTGAAGCAAAAGAATTACGAAGACGCTGTTATTTTTTGGGGTAAAACACAACAAAAGTGTCCTCAATTGAAATCAAATTTATACGCTAATGGAGCTTACATTTATAAACAATTAGTTAAAAGCAAAAAGAAAGCGAAATCACCTGATACAGAAATCTACAAAGATTCGCTTTATTTAGTGTATGATAACTGGTTTAAAAATTTTGGCTTTTGCAATAAGACCAAAGTATCGTTTGCTAAGGATATTATTTATATAAGTGATCAAAAAAAGTTTCCTAAAGCCTATTCGCTTTATAAAGAAGTCATTGAAAGTAATCCTCAGATTATCACCTCTACTGATGTAAAATACTTTTTTGTATACACGGGGATGTACATGTTAAAAACGGGTAAGATTGAATGTGAGGAATTTTTGGCCAACTATGAGACATTATCTGCGATTTGTGATAACAATATTTCAAAAGGTAACCAAGTTGAAAAATTCACTAATGTACAGAACATAATAGATAAGAAATTAGGTGAAACTCCCTGTGCTAGCTGTGAAAAATTAGAAGAAATTTACACGGCTAAATACAATAATAATCAAGAAGATATGGATC
>JAYPLD010000040.1:0-15737 GCA_038129265.1 Crocinitomicaceae bacterium | reverse complement strand
AAATTAGAAGAAATTTACACGGCTAAATACAATAATAATCAAGAAGATATGGATCAAATAAGAAAAATATTTTCCAGTTTAAGTAATAATAAATGTACGGAATCAAAATTATATCTTACGCTGTTAGATAAGGTGTTGAACGATCCAAACAACCCGCCTACATCCAAAGATTTATACAGCGCTGCAATTGCTGACTACAGAAGAAAAGATTTTTCTAAAGCAGAACAAAGATTGAATCGTGCTTTAACCATTTCAGAAGATGAAGCACAAAATCAAAAGACTTTTGAAATATTATATGATATAGCATTCAACAAAAAACAATACAAAAAAGGGTTTGATATTGCAGGTAAATTATCAGACAACTGCGCAGCGAATGATAAAAAAGCGAGAATTATTGCAGCTAGTTCTTCAAAATACGGAAATAGCGCACTAAACAAGAGCTTAATTTACTGCCTAGCGTTGGAGTATGCTTCTAAATCTTGTGGTAAAACTTCTTCAGCGTTAAATAGTTGGAAAGGTCAGTTACTTCCTAAGAGTGAACTCATTATGCTTGATATTAAGAGTGGAAGTAGCCAAACGGTTCCTTTTTGGGGACAAAATGTAGAACTTAAAACTAGGGATTGAGCATTTACAAAAATTCAAGAAATTTTTTATTCTTTTTTTTACTCTCTCTTGCTTCTTGCTCATCATCCGACAATCAGTTGGTGATTTCTAACGAAGATGTTCATGATGTATTCACCGAAACAGCTATGGGAGTGACATTAAATTTTTCAGAATTTGGCCAATCAAAATTAATGCTTAAGGCACCTAAATTGGTTCGATTTGAAGATGAAGGAAATCAGCTTATTATGGAGTGTCCTGCTGGCCTTGAGCTAACCTTTTTTGATTCGTTAAAAAATGTAGAATCTGTTCTAACAGCAGATTATGGGAAATTATTTACTCAAAATCAATTATTGGATGTACAAGAAAATGTGGTTTTTCACAACCAAAAACAAGACACATTATTCGCTAAAGAATTGCTAATTGATTTTGCAAAAGACAGTATATACTCAAAAAATGAAGTAACTTTTTCCAATATTGAGGGTAGAATTACAGGAAATACGTTAAAGGCAAATAGTAATTTTACATTTTTTGAACTCTCAGATATTTCGGAAAGTCATGTAAACTATAAAATAGAATAATGGATTTAACTAAAAAAATAAACAAGTTTGCTGAAAGATTTTGGTTAGTAATCGCTGTCTGCTCTACAGTAGCTGTGGTCGTATTTAGGATTATTGATGGTTATTTTAATCAATATTACTTATTACTTGTCCCATTTACTTGGGGTATATATTTAGTACGTAGAGGTTTGCGTATAAGGTTAAACAGAGTAAGTTCACCAAAAGACCAAAAGAAATAAATGTCCATTTTACTTCTATTTTCTTTAGTTCTTTTTTCTCTTTTATGTTCTGCTTTTTTTTCAGGTATGGAAATTGCCTTTATTTCCTCAAACAAATTGAAAATAGAGTTAGATAACAATAAAGGAGAAATTGGTGCAAAGATTCTTTCTTACTTCAGTGATAAACCCGCTTGGTTCATTGCTACTATGCTTGTTGGTAATAACATAGCATTAGTAATTTACACCCTTTATATGGCTGTATTATTGGAACCATTTTTATCAGCTGCTGGTCTTGGCTCCACATCTATATTACTATTACAGACTATATTTTCCACTATTTTCATTTTAATATTTGCTGAATTCTTGCCAAAAGCTATTTTCAGGTTGAATCCTAATTTCATACTTAAACTCTTTAGTGGAATACTTTTGGTTTTTTATATTTTGTTATGGCCCGTAACTGCACTAGTGGTATATCTAACAAGAGTGATTTTACGCGTCTTTGGCAAAGAAGACGGAAGTGACGAAAAGGTGAGTTTTAAAAAAACTGATTTAGATCAATATTTAGAAGAGCTTAAAAATGATTTAGATGAAGATGAAGAAATGGAACATGATGTGAAAATATTTCACAATGCGCTTGGCTTCTCAGAAATAATAGCTAGAGATTGTATGATCCCTAGAAATGAAATTGTAGCACTTGAAATAAATGAAACCATTGAAGAATTAAAGTCACAATTCTTAAATACAGGGTTTTCAAGAATTTTAATTTTCAAGGATAATATTGATAATATTATTGGATACGTACACAGTACAGCGTTATTTAAATCACCTGAAAACATAAAATCAGCATTAATGCCAGTTGGAATCATCCCTGAAGCCATGGCGGCCAATCACATCTTAGAAGATTTTATTGCTAAAAACAGAAATTTGGCTATTGTGGTGGATGAGTTTGGCGGCACATCTGGTATTGTTACCATGGAAGACATTATAGAAGAGATTTTTGGAGAAATAGATGATGAACATGACCAAGAACTGTATACCCAAAAGAAATTATCGTCTAACGAATTTGTTTTTTCGGCCCGGTTAGAAATTGATATGATTAATGAAAATTACAGACTGGGGCTTCCAGAAAAAGAAGAGTATGAAACCCTTGGAGGTTTAATTATAAATATTGCTGAGACTATCCCTCAAAAGGGAGATGAATACCACCTCGATCATTTTCATTTTAAGATTCTTGAAGTTGAAGAGACAAAAATTGTGGAGGTGTATATCAAGATAGATGAAGAAAAGGATTAATTAAATAACTTCTTCATTAATAATCTTCCAGGTAGATAGGACGACACAAATCCAACTGTAGTTAAAACGGTAAGTAATAGCAATACATCCATAGCTTTGATTACGATTGGCCAATACTCTAATGATGCATCATTAAGTTTAATAAGTTTGAATTTCATTTGAACATAACAAATTAATAGTCCAAATAATAATCCTAATAGGCTTCCTAATAAGCTTATAAGTAAGCCTTCCTTAAAAAAAATATTTCTAATCATATTTTGATTACAACCTAAAGAAGATAATGTGAAAATATCTTTCTTTTTGTCGATGATGAGCATGGTAATGGAGGAGGTAATAGTAAATGAAGATAACAAGAGTACAAATATAAGTATGGCCATGACCATCCACTTTTCAGTATCATTTGCCGCATAAATTAGTTTATTTTTTTCTTCATGAGAATAAGTAACTAGGTGCGGAAATTGTTTTTTGACATGCTCTTTAATTTCATAGATATAATCGCTGTTATCAGCGTAAATTAAGATAGTTGAAGCCCCGTTTTTATGGTTAAAAATTTTGTTTGCTACTGAGTAATCTATTATTGCGGTTGATTCATCTACATCAGGATTTATGGAAAATACACCATTCAGGATGAAGTGGTTTTGTCTTAATATACCTTGATTTTGGACTGAAATTTTTTGGTCTTTATCTATAGAATACATTGAAATTTCAGACATGAAATTTTGGTTCAAATCTACCTGTAGTTGATGTTGTAGGCCATAACCTAATAGTATTCCAGGAAAAGATTTGAAATATAAATCTGCTTTTCCCTGAGTAAGATCATATTCCCAATTTTGATTTTGAAATAAAATGCTATCCACCCCTAGTACAGTTGCCGCTACCCATCTCTTGTCGTACTTTAACATGGATGTTTCTTGAATCTGTTTGAAATAGTGTATGTTTTTTCCATACTCATTTAGATAAGAAAAAATGTGATCATCTGCATTTATCATTTTTCCTTTTTCGGGTTCCACATACATGTCAGCTGCATGTCTTCCGTACATGTCTTCAACATATTCTTGTATTCCATTAAATGCACTTAAAATGATAACAAGGGCTGAAGCGCTTATGAATATTCCTAGAAACGAAATAATAGAAATAACATTTATAATGTTTCTTGATTTTTTAGAAAATAGATAACGCCTAGCTATAAATGTAGATACATTCATGATTGCTAAGCTAGTTAATCATTTTATCATTATTAGGATGTAACATAATAATTGCCCGGTTTTTTAATGATTAGCTGATCTAACTCCATTTGAGTAAGAAAAGCATACAATTTAGAAGGGTTATATTTAAGGAACAATGCTACCCTATCTGCATGAACAGGCTGATTATCTAGAATATATGACAACACCATTTCCTCTTCGGTTGATAATTTTTTATTGGTAATCTTTTCATCATAATATGTGTTTGGTTTTAATTCATCAGTTATTTGTTCAAAATCCTGTAATAAAATAGCAAGATTATTTTTTACCAATTGGTTGCAACCTTCTGAAGAAGGGGCATTAATATTCCCAGGTACAGCATACACATCTCTGTTATAACTTCCAGCAATTTGAGCGGTGATTAAACTGCCACCTTTCTTTTTTGATTCTATCACCACAGTACTATGACTTACTCCTGCTATAATTCTGTTTCTTTTTGGGAAGTTATATTTAGTGGGTTTACTTCTTGGAGGAAATTCTGAAATAACGGCACCTAGTTCTAAAATTTCTTCTATTTCTTTTTGATGATTTTTCGGGTAAATGTGAAGATGACCACTACCTAAGACACCAAAATTAGGCATATTTAGATCGATGGCCTTTCTATGCGCAATGATATCTATCCCATAAGCTAATCCGCTTACTATACCTACCTTATATGCGTTTAGTTTTGATACGATTTGATTGGTGATATCCAATCCATATTTTGTATTATTTCTTGTTCCAACTATACTAATACAAGGTATGTCATTGATGTGTCTTTTACCTTTTTGATAAATAACATGAGGTCGGTCAATACAATTTAAAAGAAGCTTAGGGTAGTATTTGTCATTTTGATTTATGATCTGAATATTGTTCTGTAAGCAATCTTCTATGATTTGATCTGCCTGGTCTAACGTTTTATTGGCGTTAAATCTGTATTTCTGTACCAATTTTTCAAAAAGCTCTTTCTCATTTTTATTAAGTGCTTGAATTTCATTGATTATTTTTGGAGATAATCCTTTGACAAGTGTTAGTGCAATTGAATATTTCATAAACATAAATCAAGAAAATTAGGTCATAGTTTTTTTACGTTTTATTTGTCAATCCCATATTATAGATTACATTTGCAACGTAATTAAAAAAATGAGAGGGGACGCGGGGACGCAAGTCCCCTCTTTTTTTACATGATAGCGAAAGAAAAAGTAATAGCATTAGCAGAAGAACGTATTCAAGAATTGAATAATGACAACTACTTAGTACAGGTCTCTGTTTCAAACAAGAACCAAATAAAAGTGGTAATGGATAATCTTCACAGAGGAGTTAGTATAAAGGATTGCATGAGTGTAAGTAGAAACATTGAGCATAACCTTGATCGTTCTGTTGAGGATTTCCAGCTTGAAGTAACTTCTCCTGGACTGGATCAACCTTTTGTTGTAGAACAACAGTACATCAAAAATATTGGTAGAAAAGTGTCTGTAACCACTATAGAAAATCAAACTTTTTTAGGCGAATTATTAGCTGTTAATGAAAACGATATTTCTGTTCTGGAACATGTAAAACCAAAAAATAATAAAGCAAAAAAAATGATTCCGGGTAATACCATATTCATTGAAAAATCAAAAATTAAAGAAAGTAAACTAATAATATCTATTTAAATAAATAAATATGAACGCAATAGATTTAATCGATTCATTCACCGAATTCAAGGAGCTCAAAAATATTGACAGAGTCACTATGATGAGAATTGTAGAAGATGTCTTTAGGACTACTCTTAAAAGAAAGTATGGGTCTGATGATAACGTAGACGTTATAATCAACCCCGACAAAGGTGACTTAGAGATATGGCTCAGTAGAGAAATTGTTCAGGATGTTGATCTTGAAGATGAAGGAACCCAAATTAAATTATCTGAAGCTTTAAAAATAGAACCAGATTTTGAAATTGGAGAAGAGGTTTCCCAAGAAATTAAAGTGGAAGATTTTGGAAGAAGAAACATATTAGCACTTAGACAGAATTTAGTTGCAAAAGTTCTTGAACTTGAGAAAGATGGCATTTATCAAAAGTACAAAGAGAGAGTAGGTGACATTGTGAATGGTGAGGTGTATCAAATTTGGAAGAGAGAAATTTTAGTTCTTGATGATGATGGAAATGAATTGATTTTACCAAAATCTGAGCAAATACCATCGGATTATTTTAGAAAAGGCGATACCATAAGAGCAGTGGTGGCTAAAGTAGATTTAAGAAATAATAACCCTGTGATTATTTTATCCAGAACAGCACCGGAGTTTTTAGCCAGGTTGTTTGAGCAAGAAGTACCTGAAGTTTTTGATGGTTTAATCACCATTAAAAAAATTGTTAGAAATCCGGGCGAAAGAGCAAAAGTTGCTGTGGAATCTTATGATGATAGAATTGATCCCGTAGGAGCTTGTGTTGGGATGAACGGTACTAGAATACATGGGATTGTAAGAGAATTAAGAAATGAAAACATTGATGTTATCCCATGGACGAATAATATGCAATTGCTTATACAAAGATCTTTAAACCCTGCAAAAATCACCAATATGGAAATTAATGATGATGAGATGAGGGTTGAAGTTTTCTTAAAACCTGACGAAGTTTCAAAAGCGATAGGTAAGGGAGGTCATAATATAAAATTAGCATCTAAATTAACTGGATACGAAATTGATGTTTACCGAGAAGGAGCAGAAGATATTGATGATGTAGATTTAGATGAATTCTCAGATGAAATTGATGGTTGGATCATAGATGAATTGAAGGCAATAGGTTGTGATTCTGCTAAGAGTGTATTAGAAATAGGAGTAGAAGATTTAGTAAAAAGAACTGATCTTGAGGAAGAAACGATTGAAGAAATTGTTAAAATATTAAATTCAGAATTTGAATAAATAAAGTAAGAAAGAAAACCAGTTATGGCAGTAATTAAAAGGTTAAGTAAAGTAGCAAGAGAATTAAATGTAGGGATATCTACTATTGTTGAGTTTTTAGGTTCGCAAGGAAAAGAGGTGAGCGCAAATCCCAATACAAAAATTGATGAGGAACTTTATATGCTATTACTTGAAGAATTTCACAAAGAGAAATTTGAAAAGGAAAAAGCAGATAAAGTAAATATTGATAAGCCAGAAAGAACGGTCATAACCATATCAAAAGAAGAGCAGGCCAAATCAGAAGAAAAAGTAGATAAGATTGAAGCAAAAGCGGATAAGCTATCCGGCTTATCGGTGGTAGGCAAAATTGATTTAGATCCTAAACCAGTTAAAAAAGAACCTGAACCAGAAAAGGAGGTAAAAGAACCTGAAGTTAAGTCTAATGATGAGCCAAAAGAAGAAATAAGCACCATAAAAGCAGAAGCGAAAAAACTTTCTGGTCCAACGGTTTTAGGTAAAATCAACCTTCCCGTGGAAAAAGAAAAGAAAAAATCTGATGGCGACAGTGATAGTGACTCCTCAAGAAGAAAAAGAAAAAGAATTAAAAAAGTAAACGTAGAGAAAGCGGGAAGAAGAGCTTCAAAAGAACATAAGAAAACAACCAAAGGACCACAAAAAACTGAAGTTTCAGAAGAAGAAATTCAAAAGGAAATTCGTGAAACGTTAGCTAGATTGAGCAGTAAGGGTAAGTCAAAAGCTTCCAAGTTTAGAAGAGAAAAAAGACAAGCTGTTTCCGAAAAAATTGAGCAGGAAGAAATCAGAGCAGAAGCGGAAAAAAATGTATTAAAGTTGACCGAGTTTGTAACGGTTTCTGAGCTGGCATTAATGATGTCTAAGTCACCTAATGAGGTGATAGGCACGCTAATGTCAATTGGAATATTCGCTTCCATCAATCAAAGACTAGATGCAGAAACGTTAACCATGGTTGCAGAAGAGTATGGATTTGAAGTGGAATTTGTGAGTGCGGATGTTACTGCTTCCGTTATTGAGGATACTCAGGATCCAGAACTAATGGTAGACAGACCACCTATAGTCACTGTAATGGGTCACGTTGATCATGGTAAAACATCCTTGTTAGATTACATTAGAAATGCGGATGTAACATCCGGAGAAGCAGGTGGTATAACCCAACACATTGGTGCATACTCCGTTAAGCACAATGAAAAGTTAATCACATTTTTAGATACTCCAGGTCACGAAGCGTTTACCGCAATGAGAGCTAGAGGGGCACAAGTTACGGATGTAGCCATCATTATTATTGCAGCAGATGATAGAGTTATGCCACAAACCAAAGAGGCTATTAATCACGCTCAGGCGGCAGGAGTACCCATGGTATTTGCTTTAAATAAATGCGACAGACCTAGTGCAAATCCTGATAAGATTAAAGAAGAACTTTCTGCTATGAATATTCTGGTTGAAGATTGGGGAGGAAAATACCAATGTCAAGAAATTTCAGCTAAATCTGGTAATGGAATTGAAGATTTACTAGAGAAAGTGCTATTAGAGTCTGAACTTTTAGAACTTAAAGCTGACCCTGAAACACATGCTAAGGGAACGGTGATTGAAGCATCTCTCGACAAAGGACGTGGGTTTGTTACTACGCTACTTGTACAATATGGAACATTAACAGTTGGAGACTCTTTAATCGCTGGTACAGAGTTTGGGAAAATTAAGGCAATGCATGATGAAAACGGTCGTCCAGTTAAAGAGGCAGGTCCTTCAAGACCAGTTTCAGTACTTGGAATGAATGGTGCATCCAGTGCTGGTGATGTGTTTAATGTAATGACCGATGAAAAGGAAATAAAACAAATTGCATTAAAGCGTCAGCAACTTCAACGTGAACAAGGCCTTAGAACCACTAAACACATTACTCTTGATGAAATTGGAAGAAGAATTGCGCTTGGAGATTTCCAAGAATTAAATGTTATTGTTAAAGGGGATGTGGATGGTTCAATTGAAGCCCTTTCTGATTCTTTATTGAAACTTTCTCAGGAGTCTATTCAAATTAATGTGATCCATAAAGCAGTAGGTCAGATAACAGAGTCTGACATCCTATTGGCTTCTGCCTCTGATGCGATTGTTATTGGTTTCCAGGTAAGACCATCTGCTGGAGCTAGAAAACTAGCAGAAAAAGAGGAAATTGATATTAGGTTATATTCTATTATTTACAAGGCTATTGAAGAAATTAAAGAAGCAATGGAAGGTATGCTTTCACCTGAATTTAAAGAAGAAATTGTAGCTACAGCTGAAATTCGGGAGACTTTTAAAATTTCTAAAGTAGGAACAATTGCTGGGTGTTATGTGGTTGAAGGTAAAATTAACCGTAATCACAAAGTCCGTATCATAAGAGACGGGATAGTAGTTTACTCTGGTGAATTGGGGTCTTTAAAACGATTTAAAGATGATGTTAAGGAAGTTCAGCATGGATACGAATGTGGATTAAATATTGAAAAATTCAATGATATAAAGGTTGGAGATGTAGTGGAAGCCTATGAAGAAGTAGAAGTAAATAGAAAACTCTAGTTTTTAGTTTTTTCCATACTCAAGGGTAAAAAATATTTTAATTGAATATTGAAATAATTCCCTCTCAAAAAAGCAGCTTCATAATCATCAAAATCTCCACCTGATCCGGCATAATAATATTTAAAACGGGTAACTAAAATGGTAGATATCGGGATGTTTACCTGACTGCCAACATAAAATATACCAGCATTTTTATCTCTTAATTCTACACCTATAGAGGCATTAACAGACCCATTTATCCATCTCGCTCTTTCAGAGTAATGATGAATTAAATTTTGGCTACTTTTTGAAGCCACTGCCGAAGCATAAAAGTCCAATTCAGCCCCTAAAGAAGTATTCATGTGCATATTGTCGCTTAGCTGAATAAAAACGAGGGCATTTAAAGGGAAAGCGTAGTTAATATATCCAAAGTCACCCACATCTGTATTAGATGAACTAATAAAATTATTTTCACCTAAAAATTTAAAGTTTCGTCTACAAAATAATATACCTGACTCAAGGGTGATGTTTTTTGATTTGGTATTTCTCATTAACATCCCAAATTGATACCCAATTTTACTAGACAATTCAATATTAGAAAAATTATTTTCTAGAAGGAGTGGACCAGCTCCAAAGTAATCAATGGGTATTAATGGACTTAAGGTAAATCCGATCATTTTATCTCCCTCATTATTTTGCGATATAGTTTGACCACAACATGTCAGCAATAACACAATGAAGAGGTAGTAAAGTGGTTTAGTTCCCATTATTGATTTTGCATGTAGGATATAATAGCAAATATAATAACGAGAAGACAAAGAGCATAAATGGATATTCTTCCCCAATATGAACTAATTGTGGGGGAACGAAATTTACCTAAGGCTTCATAATTCAGTTTTTGAACCATTTGATTATCTGTTTTTCTAACTCCAAACAAATAAACTAAACCCCTGTTGGATTCCTCTTCCCCTCTTTCAAAATAAATATTTCTTTCTTTAAGTGAAGTTTCAAAATAGTTTGCTTTTTCCTTGTCGTAAAAGAAAAATACTTTGTAAGCTTTGTTGGTAGGGTGATCCTTATGATTGGTTAATTTTAAGAATCCTTCGTCCATATCATCCATGCCACTTGATTTTAATTATACCATTCTGTTACATATTCAATGGGTTTCCGTTGCCCTTTTGGCCAATCCTCGTTTGGATACCCCAAGTAAATAACTCCCATGCATTTGTCCTGATCTCTGATTTTTAATATTTCATTCATTTCTGGTGTATAAATTACTTTAGGTGTTGACCAAAATGAACCAATGCCATAGGCAGTAGCGGTTAAACATATATTTTGAATGGCACAAGCTACAGATGAAATTTCTTCTATTTCAGGAATTTTTGGATTATCTCCTCTCTTCATATATACGACTATGGCTGCAGATGATTGAAATGGCCTCGCTTGAATTTTGAGTAATTTATCCTCTCTGAATTGATCTTTAGGAGTAAGTTTTTTATAAAGATTACTTAATGATTCAGCTAATGCATTTCTGCTTTCTCCAGTATATATCTTAAAACGCCAAGGTTGAGTCATGCCGTGGGTTGGAGCCCAGGTAGCATTTTGTAATAAATGTTCTATGATTTCTTTATGAATCGTTCTAGAAGAGTAATGTTGAGGATATATGGTTCTCCTATTTTTAATGACCTCAGTAACTTCGCTAAGATTATATTTCATGCTGATGATTTAAAATGTAATATTAAATCTCATTTTCTTATTTATTAAATATTTCATAGAAAATATGATAAAATAATACCTTTGTTGAACAAGTTTTGGAATGAAAATTAGTGCCATCATACCCACATTTAATGAAGAAGATCACATCATAGCTGCCATAGAATCCTTGGCTTGGGCAGATGAAATCATAGTGGTAGACTCCTTTAGTACGGATAATACGATAGCTCTTGCTCAATCCAAAGGAGTTAAGGTCTTACAACGTGATTATGAGTATTCAGCGTCTCAGAAAAACTGGGCTATTCCTCAAGCAAGTTATGATTGGATATTTATTTTGGACGCAGATGAGAGGGTAGAAGATAATTTAAAAAAAGAAATTGATAAAATAAAAAACAGTCCATCTAAAAACGATGCATATTGGATACCTCGACAAAACCATTTCATGGGGAAGAAAATTAGATTTTCGGGTTGGCAAGGGGATAAAGTAATAAGGCTATTTAATAGAGAGAAATGTCATTATGAAGACAAAAAAGTACATGCTGAAATTTTATGTAGCGGTACTGTAGGTAAACTAAAATCTCCTTTGATGCATTATACATTTAAAAGTGTGGCTCATTATATGGAAAAGTGGGATAGGTATTCCACCTGGAGTGCTCAAGATCATCAAGGCACTTCACCACCCAATTTTTTTCACTTTGTAGTAAAACCTGCTTTTCGCTTTTTTAGGGACTTTATATTAAGAGGTGGAATACTTGATGGAAGGATAGGGTATATTGTATGTAAACTATCAAGTATGGGTGTGTTTATGCGCTATGTAAAAATGCAAGAAAAGTTTAAAAATTAGTTTTTACCATTTCGCATCTGGATAGAGCAGTGGTAAGTGTTGCATTTCAGCTAGTAAATACCCCATGTACTCCGTGTGGAAACCGTCTTTCCCATATTGTAGCGTGTAAGGGATATTTTCTGGTGAGGAAAGACCAGCGTCATTTAACGTATCCGTAACAATGTTAAACCAATCTTTCTTTATTTCATGATTGGATACCCCAATTCCTTCTTTAGTCATTTGACTATCGATATCGTTATCATAGAATAATTCATCTACATACATCCATAATTCGTTTATGGCGACTTGTACTCTTTGATTACTTTCTTCTGTTCCCTGCCCAAGACGGATTACCCAGTCTTGACTTCTTTGAAGGTGGTATCGAACTTCTTTAATAGACTTCTTACTTATTCCAGCTATGGTTTCATCATTGCTGTTGCACAAAGAAGTGTAAAATAAATTGTGGTACACGTCAATAAAGAATTGTCTTACTAATACAAAAGCAAAATCAATATTGGGAACTTCAACCAAATGAAACGATCTAAAATCTTTCTCTTTACGCTTAAAAGCTAATTCATCAGCCGATAGTTCACCATGTAAACTAGCTGCATAAGTTAGGAAGTTTTCTGCTTGTCCTAACAGGTCAAGACCTACATTAGTTATAGCCAAGTCTTCCTCCAAATGTGGCGCTTTGCTACAATATTCGCCAATGCGTTGACTTAAGATTAAAGGCGTGTCTCCAAGCCTTAAGCAGTATTCAAAAAGTGATTGATTCATTATATGTGTTTTACCCCATCCGGAACTTTATAAAAAGTAGGATGACGATATACTTTATCATTAGATGGATCAAAGAAGGCTTCATCATCAACTGACTGAGAGGAAACAATATCATCTGCTTTTACAAGCCAAATCCCATTTCCTTCGTTTCTTCTTGTATATAGGTCTCTAGCTGACTGCATGGCCATTTCCTTATCATAAGCATGTAAACTTCCAACGTGTTTGAAAGGTCTTCCTGCTTTAACTTGAATGAAAACTTCCCATAATATGCCTTGATTATCCTTTTCCATTATGCTGTTTTTTGAATGCTTCTTTTCTTTTGGGCGTAAGCTATGGCACCTGCTCTTACCCAAGCACCATCTTCATGAGCATCCTTATGATGTGCTAATCTTTTTTTGTTTCCTGGGCCGTATCCTTTAACTACATTCCAAAATTCATCCCAATTTATTTTACCATAGTCATAGTGGCCACTTGATTCATTCCATTTGAGATCAGGGTCAGGAAAAGTTAAACCGATATGTTCTCCTTGTTCTACGGTTTTGTCAATAAACTTTTGCCTTAGTTCGTCATTGGATTCTCGTTTGATCTTCCATGTTAGTGATTGATTGGAGTGTGCACTGTCTGCATCATGGGGTCCAAACATCATGATAGATGGCCACCACCATCTATTCAAAGCGTCCTGTGCCATTTCTTTTTGTTCTGCGGTACCATTCGCTAGTGTAACCATGATTTCATATCCTTGTCTTTGGTGGAAACTTTCTTCCATACAAATCTTCACCATAGCTCGGGAATATGGTCCATATGATGTGCCCTGTAAGGAAACTTGATTAACAATTGCGGCTCCGTCTACCAACCATCCTATAGCACCAATATCAGCCCATGTTAAGGTTGGGTAATTGAAAACACTGGAATATTTGGCTTTTCCCTCATGTAGCCACTCCAAGAATTGTTCTCTTTTAACCCCTAATGTTTCTGCAGCACAATATAAATAAAGACCATGTCCAGCTTCATCTTGAATCTTAGCCATCAATATTTTCTTACTTCTTAAACTTGGGGCTCTTGTAAGCCAATTTCCTTCGGGCTGCATCCCTATTACTTCAGAATGAGCGTGTTGTGATATTTGTCTGATAAGGGTTTGTCTGTATTTTTCAGGCATCCAATCTTTAGGCTCAATTTTAATATCAGCATCTATCTTTGCTTGAAAAGCTTCTAGTTTTTTGGCATCTTCCATGGCTTAAATTTCAATTTGTGCAAAATTAGTAAGGATTTCATGACCTTCTAGGTTTTGTTCACCCCAATTCTTCATTTCATCATTTGTCCATAATTTAGGAAAAAACACCCTACGTTGGTATTTTGGATGCATGTATTTTTTCCAATCACTTCCGCCAGTAGCTTCCTCTTTTTTCTTACCACTCTCCAAGTAATGGCTAGCTGTGTTGTAATGTTCCATCACCCATTTTACGTTCACCGTGTGATCATAATGCCTCAGTGAATTTACCAACTTAAGATTTTCTTTTTCATTTTTTGGAAGGTTTTGAAAAAGCGTCCATATGTTTCTTGTGTTGTAATCTTTCATGAATCGGATGAAAGTATCCATGTATTTCTCCTCAAAAAGACGAATCATTAATGACTTTTCACCAGTTTGGTGATCTTTCCCTGCTGCTTGCCAATACAAGTGCTCAAAAGCATGTCTGAAAGGGGTGTTTCGGTTAATGGTAGATCTAAAACGATAGTCAATTAAATTTATAAGTTCTGTACTGGCAAATTCAATCATTCGGTATTGAGCGCTTTGAAATCCACTTGCTGGTGCTAGTGTTTTTCTAAATTTCATGTACTGTTCCACATCCATTCCTTCACCCATGATTTTGAAGGAGCTGCTTAGCATATCAAAATATCGACTGATGCGATCTAGACGACTACTAAAGAAATCCGCTGTTAACTTCTTTTTAAAGGCTACTTGTTCAATTTCCCAGAGAATCATTTTGAACAGCAATTCATTAATCTGGTGATAAACAATGAATACCATTTCATCGGGAAGGGTAGATCGCTGAATTTGAAGATTAAGTAAAGCATCCGTTTGTATATAATCCCAATAATTTAGCGGCTTCCCATGCAAAAGTCCTTCAAAATGGGTCTCTGCATTTTGTCCTAATGCTTCAAATTTTTTAGAAATATCGTTAATGAGGTTATCCAAAATACAAAGATTAAAGTGTTCCTCTTTTTTCTTGTTCTCGTTCAATGGCTTCAAATAGGGCCTTGAAATTCCCTGCACCAAAACCTAAAGCTCCCATTCGTTGGATAATTTCAAAAAATAAAGTAGGCCTATCTTCCACCGGTTTGGTAAAGATTTGAAGTAAATACCCTTCTTCATCTGCGTCAATCATAATCCCCAAGCTTTTGAGTTTTTCGATGTCTTCACCAAGCTGATGGTTGTGTTCTTCTAATCTCAATGGAACCGCTTTGTAGTACTCATCAGGTGGCGTACTTAAAAATTCCACTCCTCTTTTTCTCATTTCAGTTACGGTACCAATAATGTCATTAGTTGCCACAGCAATATGCTGTACACCAGGTCCCTCATAAAAATCCAAATACTCTTCAATTTGTGATCTTTTCTTTCCTTCAGCAGGTTCATTTATAGGGAATTTAATTCTACCATTTCCATTACTCATTACTTTACTCATGAGAGCAGAGTACTCCGTATGAATTTGCTTATCATCAAACGACAGGAAGTTTTCAAACCCCATAACATCTTCATACCACTTCACCCAGGTATCCATTTCTCCCCAACCTACATTTCCAACCATATGGTCAATGTATTTAAGACCAATAGATGAAGGGTTGTAATCCGATTCCCATTTTTTAAATCCAGGCATAAAGGTGCCGTGGTAGTTTTTTCGTTCCACAAACATATGAATGGTCTCGCCATATGTGTAGATACCTGCTCTTACCACCTCTCCGTTCTCATCCGTTTCTACAGTAGGTTCCATGTAGGATTTTGCTCCTCTTGATGTGGTTTCTTCATAAGCTTTTCTTGCATCATCTACCCAGAGCGCAACTACTTTAACTCCGTCACCGTGTTTTACGATAT
>JAYPLD010000039.1:7792-21371 GCA_038129265.1 Crocinitomicaceae bacterium | reverse complement strand
AAGCGTTTTAAAATCATTTAAAAAACTATCGTTTGATTTATTTCCTCTCATGATTCTTAATGGAATAGAAAAAGATGTTTTGTTATCGCTTTGATCACTAATTACAATGTCAATCGGCATAGGCATGTCTCCAATTCTTCTCAACGTAATAACAGTACCATTATTAGTTGGCTCAACATTAAACACTTCATAATCGATGGTATTGGTAGTCTCTACAAATTGTTCAAAATACCAATCTAATTCAAGTCCACTAATATTCTCCATTATTCGCTTAAAATCAGTTGGATCGGGGTGCTTAAATTTCCAATCGTTAATATATTTTTTTAATCCCTTTTTCAACACCTCGTCACCTACTACATAACCCAATTGATGTAAAAAAACAGCTCCTTTATTGTAAGCGCTTATTCCATAGACGTAATTTCTTTTATAGAAATCTGCATGCGTGGATAAAGGTTCTTGATTTCCACTTTCAACCAATCTGTAATAGCTTTTATATTGTCTCAGCAAGGGATTAATTACTTTTTTACCTTTCAAGTGATTTAAGACTTCATATTGAGCATACGTACAAAAGCCTTCATCCATCCATTCGTGTTTTGCCTCATTTGTAGCCAATAATCCTTGAAACCAACTGTGAATGGCTTCATGTACTGTTACGCTGATTAAACCATTTAAAGAACCTTCTGCCGTTATCAAAGTGCACATGGGATATTCCATTCCACCATCACCGCCCTGGATTATGGAATATTGTGCGTAAGGATATAAACCATAATTTTCGTTCATATACTCAAAGCATTTCTTTGCTTTGGGCTTTAATGCACTCCAATTCATGTTTAATGAATCATCTTTATGTAAAAAATGAAGAACTGTTCCGTTGTTTAACTGGGTTGTTTCATGAATAAAATCAGGATCTGCAGCCCAAGCAAAATCATGAACTTTATCTGCTTTAAAAATCCAGGTTCTCTTAGCTGTTTTAGATTGTTTTTCCTTTTTAGACGGATCTTGATAACCATGACCTACTTCCTGAGGATTCTGTATAATACCAGTGCCACCTAAAACAAAAGAAGAATCAATGACAATACTAACTTTAAAATCACCCCATACTCCATAAAACTCTCTGCCTATGTATGGATTTGTATGCCAACCATGCTTATCAAACTCACACATTTTAGGATACCACTGAGTCATGGAATAGGCCACGTTTTCTTTATTATACCTTCCTGTTCTTCTAATTTGTACAGGTACCTGGGCCAAAAAGTCAACTTG
This sequence comes from Crocinitomicaceae bacterium, assembly GCA_038129265.1. Lineage (GTDB taxonomy): Bacteria > Bacteroidota > Bacteroidia > Flavobacteriales_D > Parvicellaceae. The sequence goes on along the minus strand of JAYPLD010000039.1, from coordinate 20,108 downwards.
TAATTTAATTTGTTTACCAGATTTCAATGGTTTATTCAGCTTGATTTCTAATATAGTACCATCTTCATCAAATGATAGGCTATTTCCATTTCCATCTTTAACACTCTTAATTTTTTGAAAGCCAATTTCATTTGGAGAAAGTTTGGAAATTCGATCCCTAACTCTTGAGTCGGGGTCCTCAATGGTCCTTGACCTGACATCCATCATCGAACCTGGTTGAAATGCATTGTAATATAGATGCATATACACCTTAGATAAGTTTTCAGGTGAATTATTGTAGTATGTAATTTTTTGTTGTCCTGAAAATTGGTGTTTAGATACGTCAAAATCAATGGACATATCGTATTTAATTTTTTGTTGCCAATAATGTTGGCCCAAATAGGAATTAAAACATGCTATGAATAAGATAGAATAAATTAATTTTTTCATAGATAATCTTCTTTGTTGATATTTAACCATTCTAACGTACTATTGCAAAATATATCTTCCACGACTTCTTCACTGAGATCCATTTTTGTGATAAAATCCCCAATTTCTAAATCGCCCAAGGGGAATGGATAATCGCTGCCTAATGTTACCCTTTTTGATCCTTTTATTTTTAAGATATAATGTAATATTTCAGGGTCATGTGTAATACAATCAACCCAAAATCTACCACAATAGTCTCTAGGATTATTTGGATTATCAATAGCCACTAAATCAGGCCTGCAATTAAATCCATGCTCTACTCTTCCAAGCGTGGCTAAAAATGAACCACTAGCGTGACAAAAATTCACTCTTAACTTTGGATATTTATCAAATATTCCACCAAAAATCATTGAGCAAATTGCTCTAGATGTTTCTGCAGGCATCCCAACTAACCAAGGAAGCCAATAACGCCCCATGTGCTTTTGGCCCATCATATTCCATGGATGAACTAAAACAGCCAAATCTAATTTCTCACATGTTTCCCAAATAGGATAATATGCTGGATCGTTCAGGTTTTTATCATCAATGTTAGAACCTATTTGAATTCCCTTAAGACCGTTGTTTTTCAAACGCTCCAATTCTTTTACTGCTAACTCTGGAGATTGCATGGGGATGGTACCTAAACCAATGTAATTTTTAGGAAATTTATTAATGAGCTCAGCTACATCATCATTTAAAAATTTACTAACCTCTAGGCCATCCTTAGGCTTAGCAAAGTAGGCAAACAATACTGGGATAGTACAAACCACTTGAACCTGAGTATGGTATTTTTCATACTCTTTTATTCTCACTTCTGGATCCCAGCAATTTTCGTTTATTTCTCTAAAAAATTTTTCACCCATCATCATTCTAGCCCATCCTTTTTTATGATGATCTAACTGGATGAATCCATCATATCCAAACTTTTTCTGCCAATCAGGCAAATTTTTGGGGATAATATGAGTATGCATGTCTATTTTTAGCATCTATTCACTTTTCTGGCACGGGGTCATGACCATGACTTCCCCACGGATTACACTTTAAAATTCTTCTTATAGAAAGATAACCACCTTTTAAAAAACCAAATTGATTTATCGCTTCCAAGGCGTATTGCGAACATGTAGGCGAAAATCTACAACTGGCTGGAAAAAGAGGTGATATCAAAAGTTGATATATTTTAACTAGTGCGATTAAAACGTACTTCAACTTACAAACCTAATTTTTTCTTAATAGACTTTGGAACTGCATCTTTGTGTAACAAAATATTCATGGTTTTGTATCTCACATAAGGAAATGAAGCATAAAAATACCCATCACATTGATTGTATTCTGTTCCCCATGAGTTCTTCACTTTGAAATATTTTGTCCCATTTTGGTCCTTTACTAATCCAGTGATATGCATTCCATGATCATCGGTAGTCTCTTGGCTATCGAAAGCGTCTTGTCTCTCTTGTTGTGAAACATTTTTTTCTTTTACAGGACTCATAAAGGCATTACTAATTTTTTCTGAACCTGCAGAACTAAAATATCGATTATCTTTTCCTTTTTGACTAATGGTAGATTCATCAGCTGGAAGAATAGCAAGTGCATCTCGAGAAGAAAACCCTTTTTCGGATACATCTGCACCCCAAGCAAATGTGTATCCATTCATTACAGCCTCTTCCATAACCATCATTAATTCATCGAGAGGTAAATTATAACTTTGTTGCATAGCCCAATTATCTTGAACTTCTAGAACAAACGACTCATAAAATGGATGGTGAGTGTACGAAGTTAAGGATACATAATCTTTCATATTTAAATCCAGTTCCTCAGCATACGTAAACGGATTATAGGTTTTGCCTCCAACCTCAAATTTGAAGTCATTTAAGTTAGTAGGTAATTCACCTAAATAAGCATCCACAACTCCCTCAAAAGCAGTTTTCCATTTTGGTGTCAATTTTCCACTTTGAGGTTTTTTTGCTAATTCTTTAAGCATAGCAAACATGATTTTTTCCATCTCTTCATGTAAATGAATTTTAGAACCGTAATCAAGCCCATCATATACAGACTCAGGAACTATTCCACATCTTTTAATTACCCAAGGGATATCATGAAAAGCACCACCTTGTCCAAAGGTGAAAGTGCCGTACATTCTCAAGTAATTTTCTGCTTTTCCGATGTAAGCATTTCTGACGATGTACATTTCTGATAGGTTATGCGAACCCTTACCTAATCTCTGCAGCTCGGATTCAAAAAACGAAAGAGAAGAAAAACTCCAACAAGTTCCTGTTCTATTTTGATTTTGAACAGGATTTGCTTCCCATTCTTTCACTACTTCAAATTCATATTCACTTCCTTTTTTATTAGTTAATTTTTCTTGACCATAATAACCCAATACGGTAAATAGAAAAAATAGAGATATGCTTATTTTATTCATTTTATTTTCATTAGTTTTTGAACTGATCCATCACTCATTTGCTGTAAATAGATCGAATTCCATTGTAAAGGAGACTTACGTCCCAAAAGGTCAAATGTATTTATAATTTTTAACTCTCCTTCGTTAATGTCTTTTATATGGACTGCGTTAACAGGAACCAATTGAACATCATGTATTATCACTTGGTCATCCACCAGATTTACATCGATTGTTTTGTTGTAATAGCCATTTTTCGAAAAAGTGACTTGATAATTCCCAGCAGATAAATACCTATGATAATTACCAACAACTGCTCTAGAATAGACATGAGAACTATCCACATCATGCCCTATAATTTCTACTCTAGCTTGTAAAGGCAGCCCCGTTATGCTGTCAGTAACCAATCCACGAAGCCCATTTAATGATTGATTTATGTAATTAACTAAAGAACGTTTATTTGCATTCCAATAATAGGGCAAGGTAGTTGGATTAGGTATCTTATTGGACGATAGTTCAAGAGTGGATTCCCTGCAAAATCTAAAATAATTCATAAAATCTTGTCTTCCGCCATTTACTTCATACCAGTCCCAACCATTGGTAACTCCATTATTTAAATCATTAAAATAACCCGATGAAGATTGAGCATGCGCTGTATCTGCATATTGATAGGCTATATTTCTCCACCAAACGTCATCAGCTGTAAGTCGGCTCCATGTGTCCCAAGGGTAATTAAAAACCTCCGCTCCAGTGTGTATGTTACATGACATGTCAAATTGAACTGAATCTGCTAAATCCATAAAAATAACCGTTTCTTCTTGCCAAGCATTTCCATCAGGATTTGATCCATTTTGAGGATCAGGATAATTACGATTTAGATCAATCCCATTTGCATTACCCCTTGTAGCTCCAGAGATAGTTTGATTTCCAGCTGCATATGCTCCATCAGGATTAGCCAAAGGATTTATCCATAAATCTACATTATTTACAATTTGAGTATACTCCGAAATCGTATTAAATCCGCTTAGTATGTCATCTATTAATCTTAGCATCAGAACATAACCTGTTAATTCGTTTCCGTGCATGGATGAGGTATATAAAAAAGAGGGTTTATTGGATTTTACACCCACATTACTTGAGATTTGTACACACAATATTTTACGGCCAGATGATAATGTACCTAAATTATGGAGTTTGCAAATATTGGGGAAAGAATCTGCAAATTGCTCCATCATTTGGGTGTACTCACTATAGGTAGGATAATAGTCCCAATTGTTTTTTGAACTAGGCAAATTTGAAAATGTAGGAATTGTTTCATCCACTAATTCATATGCTATTCCGTAAGTTAAAAAAGATTTAAATTCATCTTTAGTAGCATATGCATATACATCTTCTTTATTTGATTTATGATCAATAGAAATGATATTTGAAAGCTTATTTGTTTTATTAACAGATTGAAACTTAAATTTGAAATAAACTTCTTTTTTATCCTGAAATAAATCTTCCAAACTTTGAGAAGTAACTACATTATTGAAAAATAGTAGCGTAATTAAAAGTAAATGGGTAAGGCATTTCATATTAATCATTTATTGAATATGTTGTATTGTCTTTTCCATCCTTGATTTCAATTCCAATTTTATTCAGTTCATCCCGTATTTGATCCGAAACTTGATAATTTTTATTAGCCTTTGCATCACTTCGGATGTTCAGTATCATTTCAATAAGCTTTTTAGAAAGATTATTATCCCCAGTGTGATCATTTTTTAAGCCTAGAACCTCTTCCACGAAACCATTAAAAGTATGAGTTAATTTTTCAAATATATTTTTTGAGATTTTCCAGTTGTTATTTGAACTAAAACCATTAATAAGACTTACCAACTCAAATAAGGTTGCAATGACTTTTGGTGTATTGAAATCATCATTCATGTTTTCATAACAAGAATCACACAAGGAAACTATTTTAGCTTCTATGATTTCATCGATGTCTGTTTCTTTAAATGAATGATTGTTTAGTGTTTCTAAGGCGGTTAATAGTTTACGAAAACCCTTTTCGGAAGCTATAAGAGCATCGTTTGAAAAGTCTAAAACACCACCATAGTGTGCTTGTAACATGAAAAACCGAACTACTGAAGGGCTAAAACCTTGGGTTAAATGAGTTGATGAACCCGAAAATAACTCAAATGGTAAAATGGTATTGCCGGTAGATTTAGACATTCTTTTTCCATTTAGTGTCAACATATTAGAGTGTATCCAATAATTAACTGGTTGTTCATGATCTGCTCCTTTTGCTTGGGCAATTTCACATTCGTGATGTGGAAATTTTAAATCCATCCCACCACCATGTATATCAAATGTTGAACCTAAGTATTTCTTACTCATGGCAGAACATTCTAAATGCCAACCGGGAAAACCTATACTCCATGGTGAATTCCACTTCATTATGTGTCTATGATCCGCTTTTTTCCATAATGCAAAGTCGTGTGGAGATTTTTTATCCTGTTGTCCGTCAAGCTCTCTAGAACCAGCAATCAAGTCATCTGTATTTCTTCCGCTTAGCTCACCATAATCATACCCGTCATCAATGTATTTCTTAACGTTAAAATAAACCGAGCCATTTACTTCATATGCATAACCATTATTTATGATATCATTTATCATATCTATTTGTTCAGAAATATGTCCTGTTGCCGTGGGTTCTATATCCGGAGACAAGGCATTAAAACAACTCATTACTTCTCTGAAATTTAGCGTGTATTTCTGTGCAATTTCCATGGGCTCTAACTGCTCTAATTTGGCCTTCTTTACAATTTTATCTTCTCCTTCATCAGCATCATTTTCTAAATGACCCACATCGGTGATATTTCTCACATATCTCACTTTATATCCTAAGAACTTAAAATACCTCACCAAGGTGTCAAAAAAGACAAATGTTCTGCAATTACCAAGGTGGACATCACTATACACGGTAGGTCCACAGACATATACACCAACGAAGTCGCTATGTATTGGAACAAATATTTCTTTTTTTCCGGTGAGGCTGTTCTTAATGTATATTGTATTATTCATCTCCTTTATTAATCATGCTTAATAATTCTAACTTGACCGCATCCACATTAAATTTTCCACTGTACTCTGCAGTAGTCGTTAAGCTTTTAACATCTTTAATTCCTCTCATACTTACACAGAGGTGTTCCGCTTCAACAACACAAGCTACGTCTTCTGTTTCTAATATATTTTTCAGATATTCTACAATTTCAACCGTAAGTTTTTCCTGTACCTGAGGTTTTTTTGAAATGTAATTTACTATTCTATTGATTTTAGATAACCCTATGATTTTTTCATTAGCAAAATAAGCTACGTGAGCAATTCCTTTAATGGGTACGAAATGATGCTCACAAAGAGAAAAGAAAGGAATATTTTTTTCTAAAATACACCCCTTGTATCCAAATGAGTTTTCAAATTTTGAAATGGATGGTGCTTGATTTGGATCTAATCCTTCAAATAACTCGTTCACATACATTTTAGCTACCCGATTTGGAGTATCTTTTAGACTCTGATCTTTCGTGTCGAGTTGAAGGATTTCCATGATAGACTTAAAATGATCTTCAATGAGCTTTATTTTTTCCTCCTGACTAGGTTTAGCATCCTCAGCTTGGCTTACATTATTTATTTTATTAGAATTATTTTCCGTCAATGAAATTGATATTGATTATAACAAATGTAAAGAGTAAGGCTTACATGTGAGCAAAAAAAATATTTTTTGTTTCTAATTATGATTATTAAATAAAAAACATAAATTTAATTAAGCATAAAAAAACACTTTGCCTTTAATTCAATTCATAGACAAGTCTAAATTTAATATTGGAATTTGGAAAATAGCTGATCATGAATACAATCCCGAATTTAGTAGAGTGTTACACCCTAGTTATCACGCAGATCTTAACGCTTACAAAAATAACTTCAGAAAAATTCAAATTCACGCTACGAAACTTCTTTTTGAACAATTAGCACCTGGAAATGAATTATATCTAGAAAATGACAAGCCCCACATAAGAGGAAATGAAAAATTTGTATCCATTGCACATACTCAGGATCTTATAGCCATGATTATTGCCAAATATCCATGTGGAATTGACATTGAATCAACTGAGAGAGATGCTACTCAAATAAAACACAAATTTCTAAATGATGATGATTTTACGTCTGGAAAATCAAATAAAAAATTAATTCAAAATTGGTGTTCGAAAGAAGTTCTATTTAAAATTAATGGAAGAAAAGACATCCACTTTAAAGAGCATTTAACTATCAAAAAAAATGGCGAATTTTTCTCTGGCTATTGTGAACATCCTGAAATAAAATTTAATTCAACTATCAAAGTCTTAAACTTTGAAAGCTACTGTTTAGCATTTAATACAAATTACAGAGAGGAAGTAAATGTTATCATCTGAGATATATAAAAGGAGTCAAGAGGGAGAGAAATTATGGGGGATATTAATTGACCCTGATAAAATCTCAATTGATCAACTTTCGGACTTTGTCATGATGACTAATCGCTCATCCTGTGATTATATCTTAGTTGGTGGCAGCCTAATCAATCACAATTTATTTCAAACTTATTTAAAGATAATCCATGAACTTTCATCAAAAAAAGTAATAATATTTCCAGGGAATAATCAGCAGATAAGTTCTCAAGCCGATGCCATTTTACTTCTTAGTTTAATTAGTGGCAGAAATCCTGACCTGCTTATAGGACAGCATGTAAAAACAGCTTTTAAACTTCAAAAATCCAATTTAGAGATTTTACCATGCGGATATATGTTAATCGAATCTGATTCCATTACTTCCGCTATTTACATGAGTGAATCTTTACCTATTCCAAAAAATAAACACGACATTGCCGCTGCTACAGCACTAGCTGGTGTACAGCTTGGACTTAAATTTATCTACATGGATACAGGGTCAGGTTCTATTGATCCTATAAGTAGTAAAATGATAAGCACCGTTAAAAAAACAGCTAAAGTTCCTTTGTTTGTAGGTGGAGGTGTGAAAAGTCAAGAACAAATGATCAATTGTTGGAAAGCAGGAGCAGATATTGTGGTAATTGGAAACTATATTGAAAACAACTTTCAAAAAATGTACGATTTCAACAAAACTACATTAGCAAATTAAAAATCAAATTACTTTTTGTGTTTGAAATTTGGTGTCATTTGAAGCTAAGTTTTAAGCGTTAATTATTTGATGAATCTAAAGGTTCAAAAATATCATATCACAATCGTATGTCTCTTCATGTTTGTATCTGTTACTAGTCAAAACATGACAAGAAAACAATACATTGAGCAATATAGTAAAGATGCAATTACTCAGATGCATAAGCATAAGATTCCAGCTAGCATTACCATGGCACAAGGTATTTTAGAAAGCAGTAACGGAAATTCAAGGTTAGCGGTTAAGGGAAATAATCATTTTGGTATAAAATGTCACAACTGGGATGGTAAAAAAATCTACGAAGACGATGATAAAAAAAATGAATGTTTTAGAAAATATGACAATGTATTAGCTTCATTTGAAGACCATTCTTTATTTCTCAAAAAATACAATAGATATGCATTTTTATTTGATTTAAAAATCACAGACTATAAATCGTGGGCAAAAGGGCTAAAAACAGCTGGTTATGCCACTAATAAAAAATATGCGGATTTACTCATAAAATTAATTGAAGAAAATCAACTATACGAACTTGATAAGGTGGAAGAAGCTCAAAGTATTGTTGCTGAGTCTTCAAGAAATGTATATCTACATCCAAACCGAATTAAATATGTAATAAGTAAGGAAGGAGAAACACTGCTAGAAATTGCAAAAGAATTTGACATGAGGTTATGGCAACTATACAAATACAATGATATTGAAAATGTGTATGAACTAACTAAGGGAGAAAAAATATTTATTCAACCGAAAAAAAATAAAGGAAAGGTTGAGTCTCATATAGTGGAAGATGGGGAAAGTATGAGATCAATTTCACAATTTTATGGTGTAAAATTGAAAAAACTTAAAAGGAGAAATAAACACCTTTCTGGCTTTGAAATTAAATCTGGCTTCAAAATAAAACTTCGTTAAAATAATTAGTAAAATTGTGCTTTATAAATATTTATGATTTCTCAAGAGCAAATTAAAAACACACATGATCGCCTGGAAGCGTTAAGGGGGTATCTTTGACGTGGATGAAAAAAGAGAATCCATCAAAGAAGAAGAGTTAATTACTCAAGATCCAGAGTTTTGGAACGACCCAAAAAAAGCTGAGTTAGTACTAAAAGGAATTAAACAAAAAAAATTTTGGGTTGACACCTATGATGATTTAAAAATGTCTCTAGAAGACACACAAGTTCTTTTTGATTTCTTCAAAGAAGGTGAAGTAACAGAAGAAGAAGTCAATGAGCAGTTTGAATCCATGATGGAAAAGTTGGAAGAACTTGAGCTTAAAAACATGTTATCTTCTGAAGAAGATCACCTAGATGCTGTACTTCAAATAACGGCTGGTGCTGGTGGCACAGAAAGCTGTGATTGGAGTTCTATGCTACTAAGGATGTATCTGATGTGGGGTGAGAAAAATGGATATAAAATTAAAGAACTTCAATGTCAAGACGGAGATGTTGCTGGGATAAAAACAGTAACATTAGAAATTTCTGGTGATTTTGCCTTCGGATATTTAAAAGGAGAAAATGGTGTACATAGATTAGTACGAGTTAGCCCTTTTAATGCTCAAGGTAAAAGAATGACTTCATTTTCTTCTGTGTACGTATATCCAAGTGTTGATGATACCATTGAAATTGAAATCAATCCTGCCGATATCAGTTGGGATACATTCAGAAGTGGTGGTGCTGGTGGGCAAAATGTTAATAAAGTGGAAACAGGTGTTCGTTTAAAGCATGCTCCAAGCGGTATTGTTATAGAAAATACAGAGTCAAGATCTCAGTTAGGTAATAGGGAAAAAGCCATGCAACTATTGAAATCACAACTTTATGAACTTGAATTAAGAAAAAGAAGAGAAAAACAAGATGAAATTGAAGCGGGAAAAATGAAAATTGAATGGGGTTCACAAATAAGAAGCTATGTGCTGGACGATAGAAGAGTAAAGGACCACCGAACTAATTTTCAAAGTAACGATCCATTTAAAGTACTTGATGGAGATTTACAACCCTTTTTAAATTCGTTTTTAATGACATACGGAAAATCAGTTTAATTATGATGTATTATCACAATCCAAGATGCAGAAAATCTAGAGAAGGATTAACCTTCTTAAACGAAAAAAATATTCAACCAAAAATAAGAGAATACCTCAAAGAAAACCTTACTCATCAAGAACTTGTATCCATTTTAGATAAGCTAGATATAAGACCTGATGAATTAATGAGGAAAAACGAGGCCATTTATAAAAATGAAATTAAAGGCAAAAAATTAACGGATGATCAGCTTATTTTAAAAATGGTCGAAAACCCTAAGTTGATAGAAAGACCAATACTTGTACACGGAAACAGGGCAACAATCGGAAGACCAGCTGAAAACTTTATGTCTATTTTAGACTAAACGTCTTTAATTAAACCTCTTTTAGCTAATTGGGCTTTAGTAATATCAATTAAACCCCAATTTACCCATGCTCCGATAAAACCAAATAAGAACAGAAGTACCCAGAAAGCCATACCAAAGAAAAACAAGAAAATAGCAACCCCTAATGACATATATACTAAATTTGAATTTTAAACGAAATTAGTAATAAAATTTAGAAATGAGTTACAGAATTGAAAAAGATACCATTGGTGAAATTAAGGTGGCTTCAGACAAATATTGGGGAGCTCAAACTGAGCGGTCCAAAAACAATTTCAAAATCGGTCCTGCAGGTTCAATGCCCATTGAAATCATCCATGCGTTTGCAGTGTTAAAAAAAGCAGCTGCGATTACAAATTCAAAGCTAGGTGTACTTGAAGAGAATAAGATGAAACTCATTTCTGAGGTGTGTAACGAAATCCTTGAGGGAAAATTAGATGATCAATTCCCATTAGTAGTTTGGCAGACTGGATCAGGAACACAAAGCAACATGAATGTAAATGAGGTGATAGCAAATCGTGCACATGTTATAAGTGGTGGGAAATTAGACTCAGGGTCAAAAGTATTACAAGCCAATGACGATGTGAATAAATCTCAGTCCTCAAATGATACTTTTCCTACTGCTATGCATATAGCGAGTTATAAAGTTATTATAGAGAATACGATTCCAGGAATTGAAAAATTAAGAGATACCCTTTTTGAAAAATCGAAGAAATTTATGGACGTAGTTAAGATTGGCCGAACCCACCTTATGGATGCTACTCCATTAACAATTGGTCAAGAATTTTCAGGTTATGTTTCTCAATTAAACCACGGACTTAAAGCACTTAAAAACACACTAGAACATTTAAGCGAGTTAGCATTAGGGGGTACAGCTGTAGGTACTGGACTAAATACACCCAAAGGATACAGTGAAGAAGTGGCATCTCAAATTGCGTCAATTAGTGGTTTACCCTTTATAAGTGCAGAAAATAAATTTGAAGCATTAGCTGCTCATGATGCTATGGTTGAAACACATGGAGCCCTAAAACAAATTGCAGTATCACTAAATAAAATTGCAAATGATATACGATTATTAGCATCTGGGCCTAGATCAGGAATTGGAGAATTAATTATTCCTGCAAATGAACCTGGCTCTTCTATTATGCCAGGAAAAGTGAATCCAACTCAATGTGAAGCGTTGACTATGGTGTGTGCGCAAGTTATGGGAAATGATGTAGCCCTCTCTGTCGGAGGAACACAAGGTCATTATGAATTGAATGTATTTAAACCCATGATTGCTAGAAACTTGATTGAAAGCGCCCAACTTATAGGAGACGCTTGTGTTTCCTTTAACAACCATTGCGCAACAGGAATTGAACCAAACTATAAAAACATAGATAAATTATTAAATAACTCATTGATGCTAGTTACGGCATTAAACACCAAGATTGGTTACTACAAAGCTGCCGAAATAGCAAATACGGCTCATAAAAATGGAACTACTTTAAAAGAGGAAGCGATTAACCTAGGCTATGTGACAGCTGAAGAATATGATAGTTGGGTTGATCCAAAAAAAATGATTTAACATGAATAACAATAAATATACCTTGAATGTAATTTTGAGCATTGCTTTAGTAGCTTTGCTGCTTATTTTAACATTTAAGTACATCATTAAAACGGGTCCAATTATAAAATTGCTAGCGTTAGTGATAGATGTACTAAGTATTTATTACGCATACAAGACTATAAAATCAAAACCAAAAAACAACTAAAAACAAACATATCATTATGAGTGAAATAGAAATAGAACCAAAAAACATCTTAAAAACTGCCTTATTTGGTGGAATAGGAGCCATATTTATTATTGTTTTCTTCATGTCATGGACAGATATT
>JAYPLD010000039.1:0-7692 GCA_038129265.1 Crocinitomicaceae bacterium | reverse complement strand
TGGTGGAATAGGAGCCATATTTATTATTGTTTTCTTCATGTCATGGACAGATATTAACCCCGGGGAAGAAGGGTTTGTATATAGACCATATACCGGTGGAATTGACACAAGTGAAAATTACTCTGAAGGTACCTATTTTATTATGCCATGGAATGAGATGATAACCTATAACATATTACAACAAAGTAGAAACTACGAATCAAAAGTGATGGAAAAAAACGGAATGGAAATAGGTATAGATGTCACCATTAACTATAATCCAATGCAGGGTAAAACACCTAATTTACATTTGAAACACGGAAAAGCTTACGAAAACTCATTTGTTGACGCAAAAGTAAGAGGAGTTATTAAGGATGTAATAGGCAGGTATACGTATGAAGAAATTTATTCAACCAAAAGAGAGGCTTTAGAAACAGAAATGGATAATATGTTTCAAGCAGAATTCCCAGAAAACTTCATTACCTATAACTTTTGTGAAATTGCGGATGTTAATCTTCCTGAAAATGTTAAAGTCGCAATAACAGAGAAAGAAACACAAAAACAACGAAACCAAAAAGCTAAGGAATTAGAAGAAGAACAACAATACCTTGCCAATGCTGAAATTAAAAAAGCAGAAGGTGAAAAGAATGCAGCTATTCTTAGAGCAGAAGGTAAAGCGGAGGAAATTAGATTAGTTCAACAACAATTATCAAGATCTCCTAACTACATTGAGCTGGTAAAATGGAAAGGCTACGCGGATGGAAAGGGATCTCCCTACGGAGAGAATAACGTATTTGGTGCTGGAACTTCCGTTTTTAAGGGAATTAAATAAAATTCACCAACCACAATTAACAAAAAAGCCCACAAATGTGGGCTTTTTTTGTAACTAAAGAAACGTTCATAATTTAATTATGAACCGCATGAAACACAATTATCTGGATCATCTAATGAACAACTAATTTCGGCCATTCTTTCTTCCTCTGTCTTAGCCACTGGTTCAGAAATTGCTGCTTTGTCTAATGTAAACTTGATAGCATCAGTTGCAGATTTTGTTCTTAGATAATACATACCTGTTTTCAAGCCTGCTTTCCATCCATAAAAATGCATGGAAGTTAATTTTGCAAAATTGGCATTCTCCATAAAAATATTGAGCGATTGAGATTGGTCAATATATGCCCCTCTATCTGCAGCCATATCTAGTATTTCTTTTTGAGATATTTCCCAGGCTGTTTTGTACAATTCCTTGATGTTTTCTGGAATTTCATCAATGTTTTGTATCGAGCCATTAGATGCCATTAATTTATTTTTAAGCCTATCATTCCAAATACCCAACTTCACCAAATCTCTTAGTAAATGCTTATTGACAATAATGAATTCACCAGATAGAACTCTTCTTGTGTATATATTGGAAGTATATGGTTCAAAACATTCATTGTTTCCAAGAATCTGAGCCGTTGACGCAGTAGGCATTGGCGCAAGTAATAAAGAGTTTCTTACTCCGTGCTTTTTCACTTCTTCTCTCAAAAGATCCCATTCCCAACGATCAGAAGGCTTCACTTTCCACATGTCAAATTGAAAGACACCCTCTGATATAGGAGAGCCTTTCCAAGTTTCATAGGGGCCATTCTCTATTGCAAGATCTTTTGAAGCAGTAACAGCAGCATAATAAATCGTTTCAAAGATGTCTTTATTTAATTGTTTTGCCTCTGGAGAATCAAAAGCATGTCTCATCAAAATAAATGCGTCAGCTAATCCTTGAACGCCTATACCAATTGGCCTATGTCTCATGTTAGAGTTTCTTGCTTCTGGAACAGGGTAATAATTAGCATCAATTACTTTATCCAGATTTTTGGTTACTCTATACGTTACATTGAATAACTTTTCATGATCAAACTTTCCATCTACAACAAATTTGGGTAAAGCAATGGAAGCTAGGTTACAAACGGCTACTTCATCGGGAGCGGTATATTCAATTATTTCCGTACATAAATTAGAAGATTTAATAGTTCCCAGATTTTTTTGGTTCGACTTTTCATTTGCCGCATCCTTGTATAGCATGTATGGTGTACCCGTCTCTATTTGACTTTCTAATATCTTAAACCAAAGTTCTTGAGCTTTAATGGTCTTTCTTCCTTTACCTTCTGATTCGTACTTCTTGTATAATTTCTCAAATTTCTTACCATACGTATCCGCTAAACCTGGACATTCGTTAGGACACATCAATGTCCAATCGCCATTTTCCTCAACTCTCTTCATGAACAAATCAGGAATCCAAAGAGCATAAAAAAGATCTCTAGCACGTTGTTCTTCTTTTCCATGATTCTTTTTAAGATCTAAAAAGTCGAAGATGTCGGCATGCCATGGTTCAACATAGATTGCAAATGAACCTTTTCTTTTCCCCCCTCCTTGATCAACATAACGAGCAGTATCATTAAAGACCCTTAGCATAGGAACGATACCATTTGAAGTTCCATTGGTACCTTTTATATATGATCCTGTAGCTCTAATATCATGTATTGAAAGCCCAATACCACCTGCAGATTGTGAAATCTGAGCACACTGCTTGAGGGTATCGTAAATTCCAGAAATGCTATCTTCTTTTGTGGTTAATAAAAAACAAGATGACATTTGAGGCTTTGGCGTACCTGAATTAAACAGAGTTGGCGTAGCGTGTGTAAACCAGCCTTCGCTCATGTAATTGTATGTTTCTATAGCAGCATCAATGTCGTCCGTATGAATACCCATAGCCACTCTCATTAACATTTGTTGAGGCCTTTCAGCTACTTCACCATTTAACTTAAGTAAATAGGATCTCTCTAACGTTTTAAATCCAAAAAAATCGTATCTGAAATCACGATCATATATAATAGTTGAATCTAAAACATCCGCGTTTTTCATGATAACACTGTACACCTCGTCTGAGATTAGAGGTGCTTTTTCATTTGTTTTAGGGTCAATGTATTCATATAAATCTTTAACGGTTTCTGAAAAAGACTTTTTAGTGTTCTTATGTAGATTTGAAACTGCAATTCTTGAAGCTAGCAAAGCGTAATCAGGATGGGTAATGGTATTAGTTGCTGCCACTTCAGCCGCCAAATTATCTAACTCACTAGTTGTTACTCCATCATATAATCCCTCAATAACCTTCATCGCCACTTTTTCGGGTGTTACTAGTGGATTTAGTCCATAACAAAGCTTTTTAATTCTAGCTGTTATCTTATCAAATTTGACGGATTCTCTTCTACCGTCTCTCTTTACTACATACATATTTTTTTATTTAATAAGTTTAAAAATCAGCATCAAGGTTAAAGCTGGTATCGTTACTATTATTAAGTACTCCCGCTTTTTGATACTCACCCACTCTTTTCTCAAAGAAGTTGGTTTTACCTTGTAAATTGATCATGTCCATAAAATCAAATGGATTAGACACGTTGTAAATTTTTTCGTTCCCTAACTCTGCCAATAAGCGATCAGCTACGAATTCAATGTATTGACTCATTAATTTTGAATTCATACCTATTAGTCTTACGGGGAGTGCTTCAGTAATAAATTCTTTTTCTATTTCTACAGCTTCTTTAATGATCTCTTCAACTTCTGACTTTTCTAATCTGTTCACCATGTGGTTGTTGTATAACATACAAGCAAAATCACAATGTAACCCTTCGTCTCTCGAGATCAATTCATTTGAAAAGGTAAGTCCCGGCATTAGGCCTCTTTTCTTCAACCAAAAAATAGAACAAAAAGAACCAGAAAAGAAAATTCCTTCCACTGCAGCAAAAGCAATTATTCTTTGGGCAAAATTTCCATTTTCAATCCACTTCAAAGCCCAATCCGCTTTCTTTTTTACAGGATCAAAAGTTTCTATAGCATTGAATAAATAATTTTTCTCTTTCGTATCTTTAATGTAGGTATCAATGAGAAGCGAATAGGTTTCAGAATGGATGTTTTCCATCATTACCTGAAAACCATAAAAAAACTTAGCTTCTGTGTATTGTACTTCGCTGAGAAAGTTTTCCGCTAAGTTTTCATTAACAATTCCGTCAGATGCAGCAAAAAATGCAAGAACATGTTTAATGAAAAAACGTTCATCGTCATTCAATTTACTGTCCCAATCAATCAAGTCTGGTGAGAGATCTAATTCTTCAGCTGTCCAAAAACTAGCCTCTTGCTTTTTGTACATCTCCCATATATCAGCATGTTGAATTGGAAACAATACAAATCTATTAGGATTCTCTTTAAGAATTGGTTCTTCAACGTGTAGGTTTTTATCTAAATCTTTCTTTAAATCAACTTCTTGATTTACTACTTTATTGTCTGCTGATATTTTATTTTCCATCGTAGTTTCTTTTTAATCTGTTTTACATTTATAGCTTTTTATTGGGCAAAAAATTCTACATCAAAAAACTAGCGTTTTTTAAAAAAATTACTGTAAAATAAATGTTTTGAGTGCCTACTAAAAAAACTATTAGCGGACTACAAATGTTTAAAATAATTAGACTTCTAACAAGCTATTTTAATACACATTTTTAATAGTTTTCAACAAAGCACTATAATAACTTCATAACGCATTGAAATTCACATGATTTACAAAAATTTTGACCAAATAAAGAACTATTTTGAAGGATTATAAAGTTAGTTTTTGTTGATTATTACACGATGTTTGATCAGTTTCGATTATTAAAAATAAGGTGTTAATAACAACAAGATATGGCCAAACCGTTTCAACTTAAAATGAATTAAACTAAAACAGAAATAAATCAAAATATTATTTCATGCTTAATTTTTTCTAAAAAACTGTTCATAGACCTGGTTTAACTGGTTAAAAAATTCAACTCCCCATTTTCTTATAATAGGTCCTTTTAGAAATTTAAACACAGGAACCTTTAAGTCTTTGCCGCATTCACATGCGGGTTCACATATATGCCATTTATGTAAATTAATTCCCTGAAAACGTTCATATTCTTTAACCCGAATTGGGTATAAGTGACAACTAATTGGTTTAATGAAATCAGTCTTGTTTTTTCTACTTGAAATTTCAATTGCACATTTTGCAATATTATTTTTATCAAACACCACAAAAGCACATTCTTTTTTATTAACAAGTGTGGTTACCGGTTCTCCAAAATCGTCCATATAATATAACCCCTCTTTTTCAACAGCATCAATTCCTTGCTGTCGCATTTCAGACTTTACGATAGGATAAATTTCCTCCAAAATTTTAATTTCCTCTTTTTCTAAAGGAGCTCCAGCATCGCCTTCAACACAACATGCTCCCTTACATTGACTAAGATCACACACAAACTGCTCTTCTAGTATGTCGTCAGAAATAATTTTACTGTCTATTTCAATCATTGAGAATTAAACTATGGAAATTGAGTTGGTTAAATATAGTTCTTTCATTTGAAGTTTTATTTTTGTCAGAAATTATTGAATGTGTAAACATGAATGAAGATAAGTTTAAAAAAATCGT
This sequence comes from Crocinitomicaceae bacterium, assembly GCA_038129265.1. Lineage (GTDB taxonomy): Bacteria > Bacteroidota > Bacteroidia > Flavobacteriales_D > Parvicellaceae. The sequence goes on along the minus strand of JAYPLD010000039.1, from coordinate 2,243 downwards.
AAGTCACGCCAAAGAATTTGGCTTTGTATTCCCCAGTAGTGAGATTTATGATGGTCTAAGTGCCACCTATGACTATGGTCAAAATGGAGTAGAGCTCAAAAATAACATCAAAAAATATTGGTGGAAATCAATGGTTCAAATGAACAAAGATATAGTTGGATTAGATGCAGCCATTTTCATGCACCCAACCACTTGGAAAGCTTCAGGGCATGTAGATGCATTTAATGATCCTTTGATAGATAATAAAGATTCTAAAAAAAGATATCGTGCAGATGTATTACTTGAGGACTATATTTCTAAGATTCAGGATAAAAATGAAAAAGATATTTCAAAAGCTAGAAAACGATTTGGGGAATCATTTAATGAAGAAACCTTTACAAGTACCAATCCAAATATTTTAAGAAGAAATAAACAGATTCAAGAAATTAATCATAAGATGTCTACTGCATTGAACAGTGAAAATCTTAATGATATTTATAACCTCATCATTGAACTGGGCATTACCTGTCCAATCAGCGGATCAAAGAACTGGACAGATGTGAGGCAATTTAATTTGATGTTTGGGACGGAATTAGGTTCATTATCACAAGAATCATCTACAATTTATCTAAGACCAGAGACTGCTCAAGGCATTTTTGTGAATTACTTAAATGTTCAAAAAACAGGTAGAAAAAAACTTCCTTTTGGAATAGCTCAAATTGGCAAGGCATTTAGAAATGAAATTATTGCAAGGCAATTCATTTTTAGAATGAGAGAATTTGAACAAATGGAAATGCAATTTTTCATAAAACCTGGCAGCCAAAAGGAGTGGTATGAATATTGGAAAAAAGAACGTATGGCGTGGCATCAATCCCTTGGAATTGAAAAAGAAAACCTACAATTTCATGATCATATTAAGTTGGCACACTACGCTGATGCTGCATGCGATATTGAATTCAAATTTCCATTTGGTTTTAAAGAATTAGAAGGTATTCACTCAAGAACTGATTTTGATCTTAAGCAACATGAAGAATATTCAAAAAAGAAACAGCGCTATTTTGACCCAGAAAAAAATGAAAGTTACATTCCATACGTGATCGAGACTTCCATTGGGCTGGATCGAATGTTTTTAACTTTATTATCTAATGGATTAAAAGAAGAAAAATTGGAAGATGGCAGTACTAGAACATTATTATCCATTGCACCAGCAATAGCACCAACTAAAGCAGCCATACTCCCTTTAGTGAAAAAAGATGGTTTGAGCGAAATAGCAACTGACCTATTCCATAAATTGAAGTTGAATTTTGAATGCGGGTTGGATGAAAAAGATTCTATAGGTAAAAGATACAGAAGACAAGATGCCGTGGGAACCCCCTATTGCATTACCATAGATCACGAGTCAAAAGAAGATCATAGTGTTACTTTAAGAGAAAGAGATAGCATGAAACAACATAGAGTACCAATTGACTCTATTTCTGAAATAATCTCCGAGAAAGTAAATATGAAAACGCTATTTTGAGTCTTTTACCCTTCGTTACCGATCACCATGAAGCAGGCTGTGATGAGGCCGGAAGAGGATGCCTAGCTGGCCCTGTTGTAGCCGCGTCTGTAATTCTTCCTAAAGACTTTAAAAATAAATGGTTAAATGATTCAAAAAAACTTAATGAAAAAAGAAGAAATGAACTACGAATAATTGTAGAATCTGAGGCAGTAAGTTGGGGGGTTGGATTTGTTGGCCCGGAAGAAATTGATAAGATTAATGTTCTTCAAGCTTCTTTTTTAGCCATGCATAGAGCAATAGATAAGCTAAAAAAAAAGCCAAGCCATTTAGCCATTGATGGAAATCGATTCAAAAAATATAGAAACATTAAGCATTCATGCATTGTTAAAGGAGATGGGAAATATATGAATATAGCTGCAGCATCCATACTGGCTAAAACACATCGAGACGAATACATGTATAAGATTCATCAAACCTATCCTAAATACGATTGGAATAAAAATAAAGGCTACCCAACCAAAGCTCATCGGTTAGCTATATCATCACATGGAAAAACTGAATTTCACCGAAATTCATTTAAACTACTTCCTGACCAATACGAAATTTTATTTAACTAATTTTTTAAAATAGTTCACCCATTTTAAATTTATAACTATCTGATTTTTAAGTTTTTAAAAAATTATAGTTATAAATAAATTATTTTTGGTTCAAATTTAAAAACAAATAAAATGGAGATGGTTAAAAATATGGTTTACGCTGGAGT
>JAYPLD010000038.1:18792-21399 GCA_038129265.1 Crocinitomicaceae bacterium | reverse complement strand
ATCTGCTTAGTGATTTTCAAATTATTGATATTTTAAAACACATTGAGAAACATGGAAAACTTCTCACCATTTATGAACTACAAACTATCAGTAGTATTACCCCTACTGACATTAGAAAAATAATACCTTTTATTAAGGTTAGTGACGAAATTGATGCTTCACATTTAACGTTGTCAGAAATGCTCAACAGAGGCAAAAATGATCTGTTTCTAAGGTATTCAAGAGTTATTAATAATGTAGAAGGACAACATGAATTATCGGATAGCAACTGGCTTAATTCCCCTAACTCAAAACAGGTTGGTTCACCTGATAATTTATACTTAAGATATCGTTTTAAGTACCAAAATCATCTGAGTATCGGGTTTACTGCAGAAAAAGATGCTGGAGAGTCTTTTCTGCCAAATAAAAAAGTAAACGAACTATTCAATCAACAAACCACAGCTGGATTTGATTTTTATTCTGCTCATTTTTACTTGAGAGAAGTCGGTAAAATAAAAGGCTTAGCATTAGGCGATTTCCATATTCAACTTGGACAAGGGCTTACATTTTGGTCTGGTTTAGCTGCAGGAAAAACATCAAATCCCATGGCAATCAAAAGAAATCCAATGGGTATAAGACCTTATGCCTCACTTGACGAAAACCTGTTTATGAGAGGAGCAGCTGTAGCAATGAATTTTAATCAACTACACATTCTTGCCTTTGGTTCCAAAAAAAGAATAGATGCTAATATTACTAGCGATTCATTATCAAGCGATGGTGACTTAACAATTAGTAGTTTTCAAGCTTCAGGCCTACATACTACTGTAGCTGAGCTGCAAGACAAAGATGCTTTAGAAGAAAACATTGCTGGAGCAGAAATAGCGTATAAAAATGATTTCCTGACCATAGGAGGAATTAGTACAGTAACTTACTATCGTGGAGAAATAAATCGTGATCTATCCATGTATAGTCAATTTCAGTTTAATAACAACATTAACTGGGTAAATGGAGCGCATTACAGCTTAATCAAACGAAATATTAATGTATTTGGTGAAGTAAGCAGAAGTTTAAGTGGAGGAAGTGCTCAACTACATGGACTCCTTGCATCTCTACACCCAAATTTAGCGTTATCCATTTTGTATCGCGATTATGACAGAGATTTTCAAGGGAATTTTTCAAGTGCTATTTCAGAAAACAGCACCACCATAAATGAAGAAGGACTCTACGCTGGTGTACAATTTAAAATAAATAATAATTGGGAAATTTCTTCTTATTTTGATCAATTTAAGTTCCCTTGGATGAAATACCAAGTTGACAAACCAAATACAACTGGAATTGACGGTTTTTTACAATTGGTTTACCATCCATCAAAAAAACTAGACATTTATGGCAGAATTAGACATAGAAACAGACCATACAATTCACTGAATCGTGATTTGGAGTTAAATGAAGTTGGTATTGCAGATCAATGGAACTACAGAATTAATTTTAATGTCTTAATTACAGAATCATTACGCCTTAGAAGCAGAATTGAATACATGACTTATGAAAGGACAGGGGGTCAAGCTGAGAATGGATTGTTGATAGCACAAGATGTAATCTATAAACCTAAAGAAAGTAAACTTTCATTCAATGCAAGATTTGCATTATTTGATACGGACTCTTATAATTCTAGAATTTATAGTTATGAAAATGATGTACTTTATTATTTTAGAATTCCTGCTTACTATTATCAAGGAGCAAGATCCTATTTAACTCTTAGGTATCAATTTAAGAAAGGAATAGATCTTTGGTTAAGATATGGAAATTGGTTCTATACTAATCGTACCAGCATAGGCTCAGGTTATAATCAAATCAATGATTTTTCAAAATCTGATGTAAGAGCACAACTACGTTTTCAATTTTAATATTTCTAAAATTGATCTATAATTTGGTTTAATGTATTACTCGACCTCATTGCTTTAGACGCTAACTCATTGTCTGGTAAATAATATCCTCCTACATCTTGAGCACTACCTTGAGCATCTATCAATTCCTTATTTATCTGATCAGCATTTTCATTTAGCGAAGAAAAAAGAGATGAAAAAGTTTTAGCCAATTCCTTATTTTCGTTTTGATTCACCAAAGCCTCAGCCCAATATAAAGCTAAATAAAAATGACTTCCTCGATTATCAATTTTACCTAGTCGTCTAGCAGGAGATTTATTTTCTTGCAATAATTTCTCTGTAGCATGGTCAAGACACATACCAAGTGTTTTACATTTTTCGTCACTATACTTTTCAGCAAAATGTTCTAAAGAAACCGCTAAGGCTAAAAATTCACCCAATGAATCCCATCTGAGGTACCCTTCATTTTCAAATTGTTGAACATGCTTTGGAGCAGATCCACCAGCACCTGTTTCAAATAATCCACCTCCATTCATTAAAGGTACTATAGATAACATTTTTGCGCTTGTACCCAGTTCTAAAATAGGGAACAAATCAGTTAAATAATCTCTCAATACATTTCCAGTTACAGAAATGGTATCTAGTCCTTTTGCTACTCTTTGTAGCGTATAATTTGTCGCATCAAATGGTGACATGATATGAATCTCTAGCTTTTCAGTATCATGATCCTTTAAATAAGTTC
>JAYPLD010000038.1:0-18692 GCA_038129265.1 Crocinitomicaceae bacterium | reverse complement strand
AAAGTTTTATCATGTGAACCGTACTCTTCAGCTTTTTGTGCCATCAAGCCAACATTTGAAACGCTTCCCATTACAGTAGGATCAAAAGCTCCATTTTCTTTACAAAATTCAATGGTAGCTTTATAAATACTTGAATAACTTCTATCTGGAATCACAGCCAATGTATCTTGTAATTCTCCATTTTTATTCCACATTTTACCTGAACTTCTGATCATAGCTGGCATAGAGGCATCAATAATTACATCACTTGGGACATGTAAATTGGTAATTCCTTTATCAGAGTCCACCATGGCTAAATCAGGCTGTTCCAAAGAAATAGATTCTAAATCGGTATAGATTTGTTCTCTTGTTTCATTGGACATTTCATCTATTTTTGAGAATAAATTACCTGAACCATTATTTACATCTACCCCAGCTTCCTTAAGTTTATGCCCGTATTTTTCAAAAATAGAAGCATAAAAAACCTCTACACATTTACCAAAAATAATGGGATCAGATACTTTCATCATAGTGGCTTTCATATGCAAGGAAAATAGCAGATTTTCTTCTTTAGCTTTTCGAATCTGATCTTTAAAGAATAGGCCTAACTTTTCCATGTCTAATGTAGCAGAATCTATGACTTCTCCCCCAATTAGGGAAATATTTTCTTTAAGGGTAATTTCATCGCCATTTGTAGACTTTAGTATGATATTTACATTGGTATCACTTTGGCAGGTGTATGATTTTTCACTACCAAAAAAATCACCATCACTCATACTAGATACTACGGTTTTTGAATCAGGTGACCAAGCGCCCATGGAATGAGGATTTTTCTTAGCATAATTCTTGACTGCTTTGGGTGCTCTTCTATCAGAGTTACCTTCTCTTAAAACAGGGTTAACTGCACTTCCTTTTACCTTGTCGTAAATTTTCTTCACTTCAACATCTTCCGCATTTTTTGGTTCTTCTGGATAACTAGGTATTGAATATCCTTTTGATTGTAATTCTTTTATAGCTGCCTTTAATTGTGGGACAGAAGCACTGATATTGGGTAATTTAATGATGTTAGCTTCATGAGATTTTGCTAATTGACCTAGATAATTTAAATCATCTGAAACGATTTGATCTTCTGTTAAGTAGGAAGGGAATTGTGATAATATCCTAGCTGCCAAGGAAATATCCTTTAATACAATCTTGACACCAGCTTGCTTTGAAAATGCATTTACAATGGGTAAAAATGAATAAGTAGCAAGGGCTGGAGCCTCATCAGTTTTCGTATAACAAATAATTTTATGATCACTCATAGCTAAAATTTTAATTGACAAAGAAACAATAAAACATCTATTTTAGGAGATATTTTTTGAATTCGACTAAATTTCCATTGAATAAATCAAGATCTACAGGGCCTTTTATACCCGAAACAGAACCATTGTCAGAAAACTGCCACAAAGACCAATTATGGTTTCTTAAGGGGTTTTCAACTTGATTATAATTTGCAATCCAAATATGGTAATTAGTGAATTCATCTTTTAAATAATCTCTGAAGTAATGTGCTCCTGTATATATGATAGGTTTTATACCATAATGATCCTCTACTGTATTCAGCCAATTTTTGATGCCTGTTTTGAGACTTGTAAGGCTTTGGACACTGCTTATTTTTTCAATATCTAAAATGGGAGGTAGATCACCAGAAGCTAATTTTACATTTTTTATAAAATTATTCGCCTGTTCATTAGAATTTTCGTTAGGTCTATAATAATGATATGCCCCTCTTATAAAATTATTTTTCTTGGCTTCTCTGAAATTAGAAGTAAAGAAACGATCTCTTTTATTTCTTCCAGCTGTTGATCGAACAATTACAAAGTTAATTTGGTGTCCATCATTAATCTGAGATACACTTTTCCAATTTATTACCCCTTGATATTCAGAAACATCTATTCCGTATATATACGAACCTGTTGGTACTTTTGGCGAATAAAAGAGTTGAGAAAAGTAGTTTTTAACTTGATCTACAGATTGGGGTAAAGTGTAAAACTGAAAGGTGAAATAAATAATATTAAGACCTAACAATATAAAAAACCATCTTTTATAACGATTTCTTACCTTTTTAGCTACCATTCATTAGCCATTCAAAAATTTGAAATCTTTTGCAGGAAAATAGGCTGTACTTGCTAATTGTTCTTCAATCCTTAATAATTGGTTGTACTTAGCCATCCTATCGGATCTTGAAGCTGAGCCGGTTTTAATTTGCCCGGTATTTAAGGCTACTGCTAAATCTGCGATGGTATTATCTTCTGTTTCACCGCTCCTATGACTCATCACAGCAGTGTAACCATTTTTTGAGGCTAAGTTTACAGCATCAATGGTTTCAGAAAGGCTTCCAATTTGATTTACCTTTATTAATATTGAATTAGCCGTATCCTGTTCTATTCCCCTTTGAAGTCTTTGTGTATTGGTAACAAATAAATCATCTCCAACTAATTGACATTTATCTCCAATTTTTTCAGTTAACATCTTCCACCCCTCCCAGTCATCTTCATCAAGTCCGTCTTCAATAGAAATTATAGGGTACTTGTTTACCCAATCCGTCCAGAATTCAACAAGCTGTTTTGAATCCATAACATCTCCTGTTGATTCAAAAGTATATTTACCCGTTTTTTTGTCAAAAAACTCAGATGAGGCTGCGTCTAAGGCAATCCAAATATCTTTACCTGGTGTATACCCAGCAGCTTTGATAGCTTCCAATACAACTTCTATAGCTTCTTCGTTCGACCCTAGAGCAGGTGCAAATCCACCTTCATCACCCACATTAGTGGACATTCCATTTTTCTTCAATACATTTTTAAGGTGATGGAATACTTCTGTTCCCATTCTGAGTGCTTCACTAAAGCTTGAGGCACCAAAAGGCATAACCATAAATTCTTGAATATCTATCTTGTTATCTGCATGAGATCCTCCATTCAATATATTCATCATTGGGACTGGTAAAGTAGTTGCATTTACCCCTCCAATGTAGCTATATAATGGTCTTCCCAACTCAGAAGCAGCTGCTTTTGCGCATGCCAATGAAACACCCAGAATAGCATTGGCACCAAGCTTAGATTTGTTTGGAGTACCGTCTAAGTTGATCATGGTTTGATCGATCACTCTTTGTTCAAATACAGAAATTCCTTTTAACTCTTCACTTAAAATGGTGTTAACGTTCTGAACCGCTTTTAAAACACCTTTCCCCATGTAAATTCCTTTATCTCCATCCCTTAGTTCTACTGCTTCATGAATTCCGGTTGAGGCCCCTGAAGGAACTGCCGCTCTACCAAAACCACCATTTGATGTGTACACATCAACTTCAAGAGTAGGATTACCTCTTGAATCTAAAATTTGTCTTGCATGTATGTATTCTATAAATCCCATATGTTTAGTTTACTAATTCTAATTTACTTTTTGAAACCACGTCTACAAATTGATCAAATAAATATCTTGAATCATTTGGTCCAGGTGATGATTCCGGATGATATTGAACTGAAAATGCTTTTTTATTTTTTACGGCAATACCTGCAACCGTTTGATCATTTAGATGAATGTGTGTTAATTCAATCTCATCACTATTATCGACAGCAGACTTTTGAACCACAAATCCATGATTTTGTGATGTGATTTCACACTTTCCTGTCATCAAATTTTTAACTGGGTGATTAATACCTCTATGCCCATTATGCATTTTTTCTGTTTTTAATCCTTGAGAAAGAGATAGAATTTGATGACCTAAACAAATTCCAAAAATGGGATAGTCCTTATCAACTAATTGCTTTACGACCTCAATTTGTTCCTTTAACGGTTCTGGATCTCCAGGACCATTTGACAACATTATTCCATCTGGATTGAATGCTTCAATTTCCGATAACGTTGTATCATAAGGAAATACTTTTACCGTACAATCTCTATCGACTAAACACCTAATGATATTTTTTTTGACGCCATAATCTATTAAAGCAATATTAAATTGTCCATTACCCTCAGTGTAAGTTGATTTTGTAGAAACTTTGGATGCTAGTTCAAGGCCTTTCATATTAGGTGCATCTTTCAGTTTTGACTTTAATTCATTAACATCTAGATTTTCAGATGATATAATGGCGTTTTGAGCTCCATTTTCTCTAATATGACTTATGAGGGCTCTCGTATCTACATCTTTTATCCCAACTACATTATCCTTTATTAAGAAATCCTGAAGTAAAGTTGACTGGTTACCATATCTTGAATAATGATTAGCAAATTTCTTTACTACCAATCCTTTAATTTGAGCAGTGCCAGATTCAATTTCTTCTTCATGGGTTCCATAATTCCCAATATGTGCATTAGCCATAGTAATAATTTGACCATGATATGAGGGGTCAGTAAAAATTTCTTGATATCCAGACATTCCTGTATTGAAAGCAATTTCTCCTGTAGTGGTTCCAATTTTCCCACAGGCATTTCCTTTAAAAACAGTTCCATCTGCTAGTATTAATATCGCTGGTGTGTTGTTAGTTTGCATCCTACAAAAATAATTGTTACTTGAAATTTTAATAATTTATTTATGAACAAAAAAAAGGGTAGTTATTAATAACCACCCTTTTCAATTAAATATTTAGATTCATTTAATCTTTGTTTTTTTCTTTTTCAGAAGCATCATCTTCTTTTTTTTCGGAAGAATCATTCTCTTTTTCTTTCTTTTCAGCCTTAGCTTCCTTTACCGACTCTTCAGATGTTTCTGCATCTTTGCTTTCATCAATTGCTTCAACCTCTTCTGTTTCTATAATTTCTGCGTCTTCAATAGGAGCTGGAGCTGAAACTGGTGCTGCAGAAGCAGTTTTCTTACCACCTCTTCTTCTTGTCTTTTTCTTCTTAGCTTGATCTTTCGTTAGTAACTCATTAAAGTCTACTAATTCAATCATAGCCATTTCAGCGTTATCACCTAATCTATTATTTAATTTAATAATTCTAGTGTATCCCCCTGGTCTATCACTTATCTTAGGTGCAACGTCTCTGAAAAGAGTAGAAGATGCCTTTTTATCTTTTAAATAGCTGAATACAACTCTTCTGTTGTGTGTGGTATCATCCTTAGATTTAGTAATCAAAGGTTCTACATACTTTCTTAAAGCTTTTGCCTTAGCAAGCGTTGTATTTATTCTTTTGTGCTCAATCAATGAACAGGCCATATTAGCAAGCATTGCACTTCTGTGCGCTGTCTTTCTGCTCAAATGATTTATTTTTTTACCGTGTCTCATATCAATTTATTTAATACGTCCTACGAATTAATCTCTGTCTAATTTGTATTTAGAAACATCCATACCAAATGATAAGCCTTTTGACTCAATTAAGTCATCAAGTTCAGTAAGAGATTTTTTTCCGAAGTTTCTAAATTTTAACAAGTCATTTTTGTTGTAAGCTACTAATTCTCCTAATGTCTCTACATCAGCCGCTTTTAAGCAATTTAAAGCTCTAACGGAAAGATCCATATCCACTAATCTAGTCTTTAACAACTGTCTCATGTGTAATGAGGTTTCATCAAACTCCTCAGTTTCTGATTTCTCATCTTCATCAAGTGTGATTTTTTCATCAGAAAATAACATGAAATGATGAATCAATATACGTGCAGCTTCTTTCAAAGCCTCCTTAGGGTGAATTGAACCATCAGTATCTATATCAAAAATTAATTTTTCATAGTCAGTTTTTTGTTCAACCCTGTAGTTGTCCACCGTATATTTTACATTTCTGATAGGAGTGAAAATAGCGTCCGTAAATATGGTACCTACTGCTGCCGTTTCTGTTTTATTTTCTTCAGCTGGAACATATCCTCTTCCTTTTTGGATGGTAATTTGCATGTTTAATTTAACTGACTTTTCCATGTGGCAAATAACATGATCTGTATTTAACACTTGAAATGAAGAAGTAAATTTCCCTATATCACCGGCTGTAAAAGTTTCTTGACCAGAAACGGTAATATTCACCTCTTCTGTTTCTGAGTCCTCAATTTGTCTTTTAAATCTTACTTGTTTAAGATTTAATACCATTTCAGTGACGTCTTCAACAACTCCTTTAATGGTTGAAAACTCGTGATCAACTCCTTCAATTTTGATTGCAGTAATTGCAAAACCTTCTAATGAGTTTAATAATATTCTTCTTAAAGCATTACCCACAGTTATACCATATCCTGGTTCTAATGGTCTGAATTCAAACTGACCTCTAAAGTCAGATGATTCTAGCATAATTACTTTTTCTGGTTTTTGGAAATCTAAAATTGCCATATTTCTAATTTTATTTAACTCTATTATTTAGAGTAAAGTTCTACGATTAATTGTTCTTTAATATTTTCTGAGATTTGCTCTCTTGTTGGCTCTGCTTTAACTTCTCCTGACATAGCAGAACTATCCCAAAGAAGCCACTCTATTACGCTATGATCTGAATTCAATGAAGCAGTAACTACTTGTAAAGATTTAGACTTTTCTCTTACTCCTACAACATCACCAACTCTTAGACTGTAAGATGGAATATTTACAATTTTACCATTTACAGTAATATGTCTGTGAGTCACAAGCTGTCTAGCACCTCTTCTTGATGGTGAAATACCTAATCTGAATACCACATTATCCAATCTCATTTCACATAACTGAAGCAAAATTTCACCTGTAATACCAGATTTAGATGATGCCTTTTTAAACATATTTGAGAATTGTCTCTCAAGAATTCCATAAGTATACTTAGCCTTTTGTTTTTCAGCTAGCTGTATTGCATACTCTGATCTCTTCATCCTCCTTTTGTTAGGACCATGTACTCCTGGAGGGTAATTTTTCTTTTCCAACGCTTTGTCAGGACCAAAAATAGGTTCTCTGAATTTTCTAGCGATTTTAGATTTAGGACCTTTATATCTTGCCATTTATTTAATTATTATGAAAAGTCATCATGAATTAAGGTCTTTATCCTTCGATGATAAACTCTTCTGGTTTATTGATTTATACTCTTCTTTTCTTAGGTGGTCTACATCCATTATGAGGAATAGGAGTTACGTCTACAATTTCTGTAACTTCTATGCCACTATTATGGATACTTCTGATAGCAGATTCTCTACCTGCACCAGGACCTTTTACAAAAACTTTCACTTTTCTCAACCCAAATTCAAATGCTTCTTTTGAACAATCTTCTGCAGCTACTTGAGCAGCATAAGGTGTGTTTTTCTTAGAACCTCTGAATCCCATTTTACCAGCTGATGACCAAGAGATTACTTGCCCTTTATCATTACAAAGTGAAATGATGATGTTATTGAAAGAAGCTTGAATATGAGCCTCTCCAACTGGGTTAATTTGAACGTTCTTTTTCTTTTTTGTTTGCTTTGCCATACTACCTATGCTTTAGTATTATTTAGTTGCTTTTTTCTTGTTTGCAACTGTTTTTCTTTTCCCTTTTCTGGTTCTTGAATTATTTTTTGTACGCTGTCCTCTTAAAGGTAATCCTAAACGGTGTCTGATACCCCTCTGAGCACCAATGTCCATAAGACGTTTAATATTAAGCTGAACTTCTGATCTTAACGCACCTTCAACTTTATAATTCTCACTGATGACTTTTCTGATTTTTCCAAGTTGATCATCATTCCAATCTTGTACCTTAATATTTTCGTCCACACCTGCATCACTAAGTATCTTTTGTGCGGTGCTTTTTCCGATGCCAAAAATATAAGTTAAACCTATGACACCTCTTTTATTTTTTGGTAAATCTATACCTGCTATTCTTGCCATGATATTATCCTTGTCTTTGTTTGAACTTTGGGTTCTTTTTGTTAATTACATACAATCTACCTTTACGTCTTACAATTTTGCAATCCGCTGATCGTTTTTTTATGGAAGCTCTTACTTTCATTTTACTTTATTTGTATCTAAATGTTATTCTCCCTTTTGTTAAATCATATGGAGACATTTCAACTTTAACTTTATCACCAGGAAGAATTCGGATGTAATTCATTCTCATTTTCCCAGAAATATGAGCGGTAATAATATGACCATTCTCTAGCTCAACTCTGAACATAGCATTAGATAATGCTTCCGTGATGGTTCCATCTTGTTCTATTGATGTTTGTTTTGCCATATTAACTACTTTTTTCTTTAATTACTTTTTCAATTTCTTCAAATGATGATAAAACTTCAGTTTTTCCGTTAGTCATTATGGCTACATCATGCTCAAAATGAGCTGATGGCAATTTATCTTTTGTAACTATTGTCCAGCCATCTGGAAGTTGTGTAACTTCTTTTCTACCTAAATTAATCATAGGTTCTATGGCTAAAACAATACCTGGCTTTAGTTTATGACCTTTTCCTTTTCTGCCATAGTTTGGGACCTCAGGTTTTTCATGTAAACCTCTTCCCAGCCCATGGCCCACAAGCTCTCTGACCACACCGTATCCATTTTTTTCAGCGTGATGTTGAACAGCAAATCCAATATCACCAATTCTATTTCCGGAAACAGTTTGCTGAACGGCTAAGTCTAAACAGGCTTTTGTCACTTCTAGAAGTTTTTTCACTTCTGCAGTAACTTCACCAACTTCAAACGTGTAGGCTGAATCACCATAAAACTCATCTAATAAAACACCACAATCAATGGAAACTATATCTCCGTTTTCTAGTGGTTTATCATTAGGGATCCCATGTACTACTGCTTCATTAACAGACGTACAAAGTGAGTTAGGGAATCCACCGTATCCAAGGAAACCAGGTTCAGCACCATGGTCTCTTATGAATTCTTCAGCAAGCTTATCTAGTTCCAAAGTAGAAACTCCAGGCTTGATTTTTTTAGCAACTTCTGCTAAAGTTTTACCAACAAGTAAAGAACTTTTTCTAATTCGTTCTATTTCTTCTCCAGTTTTATAAAAAATCATGGAAAAGAAACTTTTAAAGGGCCTGACTCATAGTCACTGCTGACGCAGAGGATCTACCCTTAATTCTACCACCCTTTATCAATCCATCGTAATGTCTATTCAATAGGTGACTTTCAATTTGTTGTAAGGTGTCTAAAACAACACCTACCATAATAAGTAATGAAGTTCCTCCAAAGAAATATGCAAAACCTTGTTGAACTCCGAAATTCATTGCAAATGCAGGTAAAATAGCTATTATACCTAGAAAGATAGAACCCGGAAATACCAATCTAGAAATTAAACTATCTATGAAATCCGCTGTCTTTTTACCAGGCTTAACTCCAGGGATGAATGATCCATTTCTTTTTAACTCATCAGCCATTTGATTGGGATTCATCATTATTGCCGTATAGAAATAGGTGAAAACAACTATCAGAAAAAAGAATACCGCATTATACCAAAATCCTTGGATATTAGAGAATGTAGCTCCAAATGAGGTGTTTTGAAAAATTAATGAAGGAAGGAACATTAATGCCTGAGCAAAAATAATTGGCATAACACCAGCTTGATTAATTTTTAAAGGAATATAACTTCTTTGGCCTCCAGCAAGAGCTTGTCTTGACCCTCTTCCAATTACTCTTTTAGCAGTATGAACAGGAATTCTTCTTGTCCCTTGTACTAATAATATAGTTACTAATATAACAACCAATAATATGACAAGTTCAACTAATAATATTACCAATCCTCCATCATAAATTTTAGCTCCTAGTTCTTGAAAGAAAGATCCAGGTAGGCCTGCAATAATTCCTATTGTAATGATTAAAGATATTCCATTACCAATACCTCTATCTGTAATTCGTTCTCCCAACCAAGTTACAAACATGGTTCCCGCAGTTAAAATGGAAATCGTTTGAATCCAAAAAAGTGGAGATTGACCAAACGTAGGTAAATCAACTGAACTACCTACATAAGCCCACATGTAACTTGGAGACTGAAATAAACAAATCAAAATCGTAAGTATCCTAGTGTATTGATTGATTTTTTTTCTACCACTTTCCCCTTCTCTTTGTAGACGCTGAAAAGTTGGTACAGCCATGCCAAGTAATTGCATAACAATAGATGCAGAAATGTAAGGCATGATTCCAAGAGCCATGATAGATGCTCTAGAAAAAGCACCACCAGCAAACATATTTATCAAATTTAGGATACTATTATCCCCACCACCTGAAGCATTTAATTGTTCTACATCGATACCAGGTAAAACTATGTAAGAACCAATTCTATACACTAAAATAAGAAGAAGAGTATAGGTGATTCTCTTTTTTAGTTCATCAACTGTCCAGATTTCTTTTATGACTTTGAACAAATTTTTCATTCAGCTTTTGATTTCTTTTTTTCGATTAATTCAGCTTTTCCACCAAGTTCTTCAATAATAGATTTTGCTTTTGCAGAAAATCCATGTGCTGAAATAGAAATTTTAGATTTTAATTCACCTCGACCTAAAATTTTTATTAAGTCTTTTTTATTCGCTAAACCATTCTCAACTAAATATTCTGGTGTTATTGATTTGGGTTTACTTTTATCAACTAATGCTTGAATAGTGTCAAGGTTGATGCCTTTATATTCAACTCTGTTAATATTCTTGAATCCAAATTTAGGAACTCTTCTTTGAAGAGGCATTTGACCACCTTCAAAACCTATTTTAGTCTTATAACCAGATCTTGACTTCGCACCTTTGTGACCTCTAGTAGAAGTTCCTCCGTGTCCAGAGCCCTGTCCTCTACCTACTCTTTTCTTTGATTTAGTAGACCCTTCAGCAGGTTTTAGTGAATGTAATTTCATCAGTTCTAAATTTCTTATTTTTCTATTCTTACTAAGTGTTCAACACGTTTTACCATACCTAAAATTTGTGGTGTAGCTTCATGTTCAACTGTTCTATTTATTTTACCTAAGCCCAAAGCCTTAAGTGTTAATTTTTGCCTACCTGTTCTGTTGATAGCGCTTCTAACTTGAGTTACCTTAATCTTACCCATAACTTACAATTAACCGTTATATACTTTTTCTAAGCTAACACCTCTCTGTTGGGCAATACTGTTTGCATCTCTAAGCATAGATAAAGCCTTAAAAGTAGCTTTGACTACGTTATGAGGATTTGATGACCCTTGTGATTTCGCTAATACATTTTTAATGCCTGCACTTTCCAAAACAGCACGCATGGCACCACCTGCAATTACTCCTGTACCAGCAGATGCAGGTTTAATAAAAACTTGTGCTCCAGAATATTTTGTTTTAATGGAGTGTGGCAAGGTGTCATTTACAACAGAAACCTTAATTAAATTTTTCTTAGCATCCTCAACTGCTTTCTGGATAGCTTCTGTTACTTCATTAGCTTTTCCTAGTCCGTGGCCAACGATGTTTTTCTCATCACCAACTACTACAATAGCAGAAAAGCTAAAATGTCTTCCACCTTTGGTAACTTTTGTTACCCTATTAATAGCAACGAGTCTATCCTTTAACTCAATATCAGTTGCTCTTATTGTTTTGTTTAAATCTGACATTCCTATCTATTAAAATTTTAATCCATTTTCCCTAGCCGCATCAGCTAACGCTTTTACCCTTCCGTGAAATAAATAACCATTACGATCAAATACTACCTCTTTTATTCCAGCTTTAGTTGCGGTTTCAGCAATCAATTTACCTACTTCTTTAGCCTGGTCTACTTTATTAACTTTCTGCGCATTTTCTTCATGTAACGAAGAAGCTGAAGCTAATGTATTACCAGATAAATCATCAATGATTTGAGCATAGATTTGTTTATTACTTCTAAAAACAGATAATCTAGGCTTAGTAGCAGTTCCAGAGATATTTTTTCTAATTCTCTTTTTAATTCTTGCTCTTCTATTTGCTTTAACAGTACTCATTTTGAATTCGTTTTATTATTTGGCGGCAGTTTTACCTGCTTTTCTTCTAATGACTTCTCCTTTGAATAGAATACCTTTACCTTTATATGGCTCTGGTTTTCTAAACGATCTAATTTTTGCTGCAACTTGACCTATAAGTTGTTTGTCAAAAGATTCTAATTTGATCATTGGATTCTTACCCTTTTCAGTTGTAGCTGTAACTTTTACCTGTTCGGGTAATTCAAATATTATTGGATGAGAGAAACCAAGAGCAAGCTCTAATTTTTGACCTTGAGCTTTTGCTCTATATCCAACACCAATTAGTTCTTGTTCAATCACATATCCTTCAGAAACACCTACAACCATATTGTTTATTAGTGCTCTATATAGTCCATGTTTAGACCTTAAATCCTTCTCATCATTAGGTCTAGATAATGTAATTTGACCTTCTTCAATGTTGACTTTAATTTGAGGATCAACTGACTCTGAAAGTTCTCCTAACTTCCCTTTAACATTAACCACGTTTTCTGCGGATAAGTTTATTTCAACTCCTTCTGGTATTGATATGGGTGCGTTTCCTATTCTTGACATGTCTTTAAAATTAATCTACGAAGCAAATTACTTCTCCGCCTACGTTTTGTTTTCTAGCTTCCTTATCTGTAATTAAACCCTTTGATGTAGAAACAATTGCAATTCCAAGTCCGTTTAAAACCCTTGGCATATCTTCCACTCCAGCATATTTTCTTAGTCCTGGTTTACTTACTCTAGTTAAATTATTTATCGCAGGTTGTTTTGTTTTACCATTATACTTTAGGGCGATTTTTATAATTCCTTGTTTATTATCCTCAACTAACTTGTAGTTTAGAATATAACCTTTATCCATAAGAATTTTAGTCATTTCCTTCTTCATATTAGAAGCTGGAACCTCCACTACCTTGTGACCAGCACTGATAGCGTTTCTTAATCTTGTTAAATAATCTGATATTGGATCTGTAGTCATTATTACTATTTTTTTATTACCAACTTGCTTTAGTTACACCAGGAATCTTTCCAGCTACTGCCATTTCTCTAAAAGTAACCCTAGAGATACCAAATTGTCTCATGTATCCTCTTGGTCTCCCTGTTATTTGGCATCGATTATGCTTTCTAACTCCCATTGAGTTTTTAGGTAGCTTTTGTAATTTGAACATAGCTTCCCAATCTCCCTCACTTTGAGCTTTTCTTAATTGAGCTCTTCTTTCATCGTATAAAGCAGCAAGTTTTGCTCTCTTGCGCTCTTTAGCTTTCATTGATTCTTTTGCCATAACTTTATTTTTTTGTGAATGGGAAACCGAACTCTTCTAACAAGGCTTTACCTTCTTCAGTTGTGTTAGCAGAAGTAACAATGGTAATGTCCATTCCTAATATTTTTTTTACTTTATCAATATCTAATTCAGGGAAAATGATACTTTCCTTAATACCTATAGTAAAGTTACCTCTCCCATCACCTTTAGATTTAACTCCTCTAAAGTCTCTTGTTCTAGGAAGAGCAACAGAAATAAGTCTGTCTAAAAATTCATACATTTTTTCTCTTCTCAATGTAACCTTAGTACCAATTGGCATTCCCTTTCTAAGTTTGAAGTTAGAAACGTCTTTTTTGGAGTTCACTATCAAAGCTTTTTGACCAGCTATAGATGATAGATCTGCTGCTGCATTTTCGATTAACTTTCTATCGGATACAGCTTCACCAACTCCCTGGCTAATAACTATTTTTTCAACTTTAGGAACTTCCATTAAGCTCTTGTAGTTGAACTTATCTCTCAAGGCAGGTACAATTTCGTTTGTGTACTTATCCTTTAATCTTGGTGTATAACTCATGAGTCTATTTCCTCCCCAGTTTTTTTAGCAAATCTTACTAACTTATTATTCTCGTTCATTCTTCTTCCGACTTTAGTAGATTCACCATTGTGAATTAACATGACGTTGGAAATGTGAATACTTCTATCTTTTTCAATAATACCACCATCTGGATTTGCTTTATCAGTTTGTGGCTTTACATGTTTTTTATTAACTACTGAAAGACCCTCTACATAGACTCTCTCCTTTTTGTAATCAACGTCTAAGATGATACCTTGTTGACCGCTAGCTGCTCCAGCAATAACTTTAACTGTATCTCCTTTTTTTATTTTTAATTTCGTCTGCATCTATTTAAGATTTAAAGTACTTCTGGTGCTAAAGAGACAATTTTCATAAATTGCTTTTCTCTTAATTCTCGAGCAACAGGACCAAAAATCCTAGTTCCTCTCATTTCACCAGTATTATTTAACAATACAACTGCATTATTATCGAACCTTATGTAAGAACCGTCATTTCTTCTAACTTCTTTTTTAGTTCTTACTACAACTGCTCTAGAAACTTGTCCTTTTTTGACATTTCCAGCAGGGGTTGCTTCCTTCACTGTAACAACAACTTGATCACCAATAGAAGCATATCTTCTCTTAGTTCCACCCAGAACTCTAATCACTAAGACTTCTTTGGCTCCACTGTTATCAGCAACTGTTAATCTACTTTCCTGTTGTACCATTTTAAATTATTTAGCTTTTTCAAGTATTTCTACCAATCTCCAATTTTTTCGCTTGCTCAAAGGTCTGGTTTCCATGATCTTAACGGTATCACCCTCTGCACACTCATTTTTTTCATCATGGGCAATAAAGGAAGACGATTTCTTAACGAACTTTCCATACTTTGGGTGCTTAACTCTTCTTTCAACTTCCACAGTAATTGACTTGTTCATCTTTGAACTCGTCACAATACCTACTCTTTCTTTTCTTAAATTTCTCATAATGTTCATTAATTAGTATTGTCTTGCAATTCCCTTTTTTTTATCTCAGTAAGAATTCTAGCTACGTTTCTTCTAACTGTTCTAATTTCTACTGGATTTTCAATTTCAGCTGTTCTATGACTCATTCTCATTTTATTCAAATCAACCTGAGTATTATTCAGCATCTCTCTGAGTTCTTCTAGAGTTAACCCGTTTAGTTTTATGTTGAATTCCTTTTTTTTCACTTTTTAAATCTTAATCAGTTTGCAAAGTCATTTCTGACAATAAATTTTGTTTTTAGAGGAAGTTTTTGTGCTGCTAACCTAAGTGCTTCCTTAGCAACATCATAAGGGACACCTTCCGCTTCAAACAATACTCTTCCAGGTCTTATAACAGCAACCCAATGATCTAATGCACCTTTACCTTTTCCCATTCTAACCTCTGCTGGTTTAGAAGTTATTGGCTTGTCAGGAAATACTCTAATCCAAACTTTCCCTTCTCTTTTCATATATCTAGTAACAGCAATCCTTGCAGCTTCAATCTGTCTTGATGTCAAGAACCCTTCATCCATAGATTTAATTCCAAAGGAACCAAAGGCAATTTGACTACCTCTTTGGGCATTCCCTTTGATTTTACCTTTTTGCTGCTTTCTGTATTTAGTCTTCTTTGGTTGTAACATAACTTCTATTCTTTACTATCTTTTTCTTGAATCAGCTTTAGGTTTTCTGTTTCCAGAACCAATATTTGGAGATAAATCTCTCTTCCCGTACACCTCACCATTACATATCCAAACTTTGATACCAATTAATCCATAAGTTGTTAATGCTTCCGAAAGAGCATAATCTACGTCTGCTCTGAATGTGTGAAGTGGAATTCTTCCATCTTTATACATTTCGCTTCTAGCCATTTCAGCACCATTTAATCTTCCAGAAATTTTAACTTTAATTCCTTCTGCTCCCATTCTCATGGTAGAGGCAATAGCCATTTTAATCGCTCTTCTAAAAGAAATTCTAGCTTCAATTTGTCTTGCTATACTGTCTGCAACTAATTTAGCGTCTAGTTCTGGTCTCTTGATTTCAAAAATGTTAATCTGAACTTCTTTAGATGTTAATTTTTTTAATTCTTCTTTTAACTTATCTACTTCAGATCCGGCCTTACCTATGATCACACCTGGACGAGCAGTATTGATAGTGATTGTAATTAACTTCAATGTTCTTTCAATAACAATCTTAGAAATACTTGCTTTCTGCAATCTTACATTAAGATACTTTCTAATTTTGTTATCCTCAACCAGTTTTGCAGAGTAATCTCTACCACCGTACCAGTTGGAATCCCATCCTCTTATGAATCCTAATCTATTTCCTATCGGGTTAGTTTTTTGTCCCATTTCTTTTATTTAAGCTTTATCAATAATTAGTGTAACATGATTAGATCTCTTTCTAATTCTATGCGCTCTACCTTGCGGAGCAGCTTGTATTCTTTTAAGCATTCTAGCACTATCAACATGAATGCTTTTCACCACCAAATTTGCCTCAGCTGCATCTTCACCTTCGTTTTTTTGTTCCCAGTTATTGATGGCTGATAACAATAATTTCTCTAAATTTCTTGATGCATGTTTAGGGCTAAATTTTAAGATGTTTAACGCATTGTATACATCTTCACCCCTTACCAAGTCAGCAACTAATCTCATCTTTCTTGGAGAAGTTGGGCAATTGTTAAGTTTTGCAATAGCCATTGACTTTTTTACTTCTTTTAATTTTTCTGAACTATTTCTTTTTCTTGCACCCATTGTTAATGGTTTTAATTATTTCTTTTTACCTCCATGACCCCTAAAATTTCTAGTAGGAGCAAATTCACCTAATTTGTGGCCAACCATATTTTCAGTAACAAATACAGGTATAAATTTCATTCCGTTATGAACCGCAATCGTAAGATTGACAAACTCCGGAGTAATAGTTGAAGCTCTCGACCAAGTTTTAATAACTTGTCTTTTGCCAGAGTCTTGTGCTTCTTCAACTCTTTTCATTAATTTATAATGAACGAACGGTGGTTTTTTTAGTGATCTTGCCATGCTTTTCTACTTATTTTTTTCTTCTGTCAATTATAAATCTGTTTGAAGATTTCGTTTTACTTCTTGTCTTGTAACCTTTAGCAGGTAATCCTTTTCTTGATCTTGGATGTCCACCTGAAGCTCTACCTTCACCACCACCCATTGGGTGATCAACTGGGTTCATAACAACACCTCTTACTCTAGGTCTTCTACCTAACCATCTTTTTCTACCCGCTTTACCTGATACTTGTAAATTGTTTTCTGAGTTAGAAACAGATCCAATTGTAGCGATACAAGTCGTTAGAATCATCCTAACTTCTCCAGATGGTAATTTGATAATAGCATATTTACCATCTCTAGCATTTAACTGTGCGAAAGAACCAGCACTTCTAGCGATAGCTCCGCCCTTACCAGGCTTCATCTCAATATTGTGTATGATTGTACCAAGCGGAATGTCCTTCAAAAACATTGCATTACCTACATCAGGAGTCGCTTCTTTTCCAGAAACTACTTTTTGGCCAACCACAAGGCCCTCTGGTGCAAGAATATATCTTTTTTCACCGTCAGCATATACTAATAACGCAATTCTTGCCGATCTGTTCGGATCGTACTCGATTGTTTTTACTGTAGCGGGAATATTGTGCTTAGATCTATTAAAATCTATAACTCTATATTTTCTTTTATGACCACCTCCAATATAACGCATAGTCATTTTACCAGAATTATTTCTACCACCACTTTTACCTGAACCCTTTGTTAAGGATTTTTCAGGCTTATTCGTAGTAACTTCACTGTAATCACTTACAATCTTGTGACGTTGTCCTGGAGTAGTTGGTTTAAATTTTTTCAAGCTCATGATTCCTTATCATTAAATATTTTCATACAAATCAATTGTATCACCTTCTTCAAGAGTAACAATTGCCTTTTTAATCAATTTAGTTCTTTGAAATGAAACTCCCCTGTTGGTATATTTCATTTTTCTTTTGCCACCACCATGCTTCATAGTGTTAACTGCTTTAACATTAACTCCATAAGCATTTTCGATAGCATTTTTGATTTCAATCTTATTTGCTTTACTGTTAACTTCAAAGGCATATCTATTTAACCTCTCTCCAAGGTCAGCCATTTTTTCAGTCAATATGGGTTTTAAAATAATATCGTTCATGATTTATGCCTTAAATTGGTTTTCTATCTGTTCAACAGCTTTTTCAGAAATGATCAATTTCGCAGAATTAAGAATATCATAAGTGTTCAACTTATCTGCTGTAATCACTTTTGTATTCTTAACATTTCTTGAGGATAATAACGTATTCTGATCCTTTTCACTGGCAACAAATAATGTTCTATTATTATCAACTTTCAAGTTCTTTAAAATGGATACAAAGTCTTTTGTTTTAGGAGATTTAAATGACAACTCCTCCATGATCATGATTCCTTCTTCTTTCGCTTTGTAGGTTAAAGCTGATTTTCTCGCTAAGGATTTTACTTTTTTATTCAATTTGAAACCGTAATTTCTTGGTCTAGGTCCAAAAACACGACCTCCACCTCTGAATAATGGGTTTTTAATCGAACCTGCTCTAGCCGTACCAGTACCTTTTTGTTTTTTGATTTTTCTTGTACTTCCAATTACCTCTCCTCTTTCTCTTGACTGGTGTGTACCTTGTCTCTGATTAGCTAGGTATTGTTTCACGTCTAGGTAAATAGCATGGTCATTTGGTTCAATACCAAAAACCTCAGCATTAAGTTTCACCTTTTTTGCTGTTGCTTTTCCTTCTTTGTTTAATACTTTTAATTCCATTATTTCTCAACGATTAAATATGATCCTTTAGAACCTGGCACAGATCCTTTTACTATTAAAATATTTTTTTCTGGAATAACTTTTAAGATCTGTAGATTTATCATTTTCACTCTTTCGCCACCAGTTCTACCAGCCATCTTCATTCCTTTAAAAACTCTAGAAGGATAAGATGCAGCACCAATTGAACCAGGAGCCCTCATTCTATTGTGTTGTCCGTGGGTTGCTTGACCAACACCACCAAAGCCATGTCTTTTAACAACACCTTGGAAGCCTTTTCCTTTAGA
>JAYPLD010000037.1:18098-21622 GCA_038129265.1 Crocinitomicaceae bacterium | reverse complement strand
TCCATGAAATTGGTAGATCCACCATTAATTTCAACTGCATCAATAAACCAAATGCCATTGGTAATGCTATGGTGCTTGTATTTATAACATGAAGTCATAAGAAAAATAAAAGTGGATATATAGGCTATATTTCTAAGCATAGATGAGTCTAATATAAAAATATTCTTTCTGAATATGTTTATGTTTGTAGGTGATGTTAGCATTTTGGCAAGAATATCAATCCTTACTTATTTACTTAGCAATTCCCATAACTAGTGCTTTAGTGGGTTGGCTAACGAATGTGGTTGCCATCAAGATGACATTCTACCCTATTCATTTTATAGGGATAAAACCCATTGGCTGGCAAGGTATTATACCCAGTAAAGCAGCAAAAATGTCTTCTATTTCGGTTGATCTATGGACTTCTAAACTCATTAATGTTAAAGAGTTATTTGCTAAAATCAATCCAAAAAAAGTAGCTAAGGAAATGCATCCTGAGTTTGATCGAATTTCTAAAGAAATCATGGATGAAATCATGCATGAGCAAGCTCCGGAAATATGGTCTAGGGTTCCTGAAAGTGTAAAAAAATTAGCCTACTCCAGAATTTCTAAAGACTTACCCGAAATAGTCACTGAAATGATGACTGATATCAAAGAGAACATTGATGAAATGTTTGATATCAAAGACATGGTTATTAAGAGACTAACAAAAGATAAAGGGCTATTAAATGAGATGTTTTTACAAGTGGGTGATGAAGAATTCAAATTTATTGAACGTTCAGGATTCACCTTTGGTTTTCTTTTTGGAATAGTACAAATGCTAGTATGGTATTTCTATCCCAAATTTTGGATTCTTCCCCTATTCGGCTTGTTGGTTGGATATGCAACTAATTGGTTAGCCCTAAAACTCATATTTAATCCTATTGAACCCATTTCATTTCTGGGAGTTACGTACCAAGGATTATTCATCAAAAGACAAAATGAAGTTTCAAAAGAATATGCCTACATGTTAGCACATGATATTTTTACGTTTGATCGAATTTTTGCATCCATCATAACGGGTCCAACAAAAGATCGTTTTGTCAATTTAATTGCCAATCATGCTAACCATGCCATAGATGAAGCTGCTGGACTATCCAAACCCGTTATTACGCTTGTAGCTGGAAAAAGAAGCTATGAGAAAATTAAAAATATTGCGATCGACAAAACACTTAAAGAACTGCCTAACTCTGTAAAGCCTGTTTTTCCATATGCCGAAAAAGCCATGGATTTAGAAAATATCTTTAGAACTAGAATGCAGAAATTACCGCCTAAGGATTTCGTTGATTTCTTAAGACCTGTTTTTCAAGAGGATGAACTGAAATTAATTCTAGTGGGTGCAGTTTTAGGAATGGGTGCTGGAATTGGTCAATTATTTATTCTATTTGGTTAAAATAGATGACGAATGTTGATAAGACCATAAAGTAAATTGTAAATCATTTTGCTATAGTTGTAATTTCGCATACGTGAATTTCAAACATCAGATTTTACTCCTTTGCAGTCTATTTATATTTCAATGTTGTTCTAATGAGAATGCAAATGAAAATAAGATTAAAGCTGAGCCTAATTCAGCTGAAATTATTGCAGAACATATACAGTTAGACTCCATTGATAGAAGAAAGAAAAGCATTGATTATTTTTTTGAGAAAAGAAAAAAATTAAACCTATTTAATGGAAACATACTTTTTGCAGAAAAAGGAAAAATCATCACGCAGAAATCATTTGGAATGGCTCATTTCAGAAAAAAAGATACGCTTACAAGTGATCATACTTTTCAATTGGCATCCGTATCCAAAACCATTACAGCCATTGCTACGTTACAGCTCATTGAAAAAGGAAAATTAAAGTTAACCGATACCGTAAAACAATTTTTACCCCGTTTCCCTTATTATGGAATTGACATTCATCAGTTACTGAGTCATCGATCTGGAATGAGTCAGTACACACACTTTTGTGATAGACCCGATAGCATTTGGCCTGACAAAAGTAAAACCATTACAAATCACGATGTACTAAACATTATGGAGCGTATCATACCGATGCGAAATTATCCACCTAACAAACGTTATTATTATTGCAATACCAACTACATCATTCTTGCTTTAATCATAGAAAAAGTAACAAATGAACCCTTTAGTGTGTATGTACAAAAACATATTTTTGACCCTGTTGGAATGCAACACTCTGCCATTTATGATAGAACAAACGTAGCTAGTCTCCACCTGCCTGTCCAAGGGTATGAAAACCGCATACCATGGGAAGATGTGTACTTAAATGGATGTGTAGGTGACAAAGGAGTGTATTCCTCTACTGAAGACCTTTATAAATTTGATCGTGCATTGGAATTAAATATCCTGTTAAGTGATTCCTTAAAGGAAATGGCATTTTCTCCCAAAAGCAGAAATTTCAAAGGAAACCAAAATTATGGTTATGGGTTTCGTATCAAAGAGGATGAAGTGTATGGAAAATTGGTATACCACACGGGTTGGTGGAAAGGATTTAGGTCTTACTTTATTAAGGTACCAGCAAAAGACCAAACCATAATTGTATTAAACAATGTAAAACGAGGACGTTTCTTCAGAATTTCAGAACTCGTTTCATTGCTGAATTAATCATCAATTCAATTGATTTATAGCATCTAACGCAGGTTGAAAATTGTTATCTAAATCAATGGCCTTTTGATAATGCTCTTTGGCCACCATCAAATCTCCTTTTATTTCAAAACAAACCCCCATGTTGTGGATAGCTTGCACATAGTTATTATTCATTTTATATGCTTCAGAAAAATAATGAAATGCAGAGTCCACATAAGCTCTAATATCCTCATTTTGAGCATATTGTCCAAGATAGGTATTCCCAATATTAAAATAAGCTTCTTCAAAATCAGGAACAATATCAATGACATCTAAAAAAGATTTTCTTGCATCTATGTGTTGATCCGTAAAATATAAATGTAAGGCCTTATTTCTATGGGCTTCTACACTCATCGGTTCTAATGATAAAGCAGAATTATAGTAGTCTAATGCTTCTTTTTCGCCTAATCTATCTGCTAACATTCCTCTATGAATGTAAGCATCATAATAATTTGGGTCTACTTCAATTGCAGTTTGGTAAGATGATGCTGCAAGAGTGGCATTTTCAAGTGTTTCATAAGCCATACCTTTAATTAAATACGCTTCTGCAGTTCGTTCGTTGATCCGTAATACATCTGAAAGCATTCCCATACACTCTTCCGTTTCATCTTCAAAAAGATGAATTTTAGCTCTCAAAAGACGAGCCTCAATTAACATATTGTCTTCAGCAATACAATTATTCAGGTATATTTTAGATTCATCTAAAAAGGTTACGTCTTGTTTTTGAACGGCAAATTCATATAATATGGCTGCCTTATGATATTGTAAAATGGAAACATCGGGTGTAATACTTAATGCCCTATTGATGTCTTCTATAGCTTTACTGAATTTTCTCTTTTCTTTATAGTATAATGCTCTTTTTAGGTAAACATT
>JAYPLD010000037.1:9105-17998 GCA_038129265.1 Crocinitomicaceae bacterium | reverse complement strand
AATTCTTCTACGATCTTATTTTCAAGTTCTTCAAATAACTCTGGATTATCTTTAAGAATTTCTTTAACAGCATCTCTACCCTGCCCCAGTTTGGTATCGCCATAAGCATACCAAGAACCAGATTTAGAAATAATATTTAAATCAACGCCTAAATCTATAATTTCACCTACTTTAGATATCCCTTCACCATACATGATATCAAATTCTGCTTGCTGAAAAGGAGGTGCAACTTTGTTTTTAACGATTTTAACTCTAGTTCTGTTTCCAATTACTTTATCGGCATTCTTAATAGCTGAAGATCTTCTGATATCAATTCTAACGGAAGAATAAAATTTAAGGGCATTACCTCCAGTAGTGGTTTCAGGATTTCCAAACATCACTCCTATTTTTTCTCTCAACTGATTAATAAATATACAACACGTATTGGCTTTACTAATGGTTCCAGTTAGTTTCCTTAATGCCTTTGACATAAGTCTTGCTTGTAGGCCCATTTGACTATCCCCCATTTCACCCTCAATTTCCGCTTTTGGAGTTAGAGCAGCTACAGAATCAATAACAATAATATCAATGGCACCTGAACGTATCAGGTTATCTGCTATTTCTAGTGCTTGTTCTCCGTTATCCGGTTGAGAAATCAATAGGTTTTCGATATCTACCCCTAGGTTTTGAGCATAAAATTGATCAAATGCATGTTCAGCATCAATAATAGCAGCTATGCCACCCTGTTTTTGTGCTTCTGCAATAGCATGTATAGCCAGTGTTGTTTTTCCAGAGGATTCCGGTCCGTAAATCTCTATTACTCTTCCTTTAGGAAATCCACCAACACCCAAGGCTCTGTTTAACGTTATTGATCCTGATTTTATCACCTCCAGTGACTCTGACGGATCATCACCTAAACGCATCACTGCCCCTTTTCCATATGATTTATCTAAGCGATCAAGAGTTGCTTGAAGCGCTTTTAATTTTGCTTGCTTTATTTCTTCCATTTTTTTATTTGTTTATGCTAAGATTAGCATTTACTACGTAAAGTAATTACGAACTAATTTAACGCTTCCATTATTTGTTCAAAATGTGCTGTAGTTTTTACTTTTTCAAAAGCCTTTAGTATAGTATCATTCTCAATGACAAAAGTCTTCCTAAGAATGCCTTCATATTCTCTCCCCATAAATTTTTTGGGACCCCAACATCCAAATGCATTAATAACTTCTTTATCTGTATCTGCAATCAAAGAGAAAGGCAAATCATACTTTTCAATAAACTTAACATGTTTGGACGAAGTATCAGCACTAACCCCTACTACTTCAAAACCCGTATTTTTAAGTTCGTTGTAATTATCTCTTAAGTTGCAAGCTTCTTTGGTACAACCAGGCGTATCATCTTTGGGATAGAAATACAATATTAATTTTTTACCCTTAAAATCATCTAATGAAATGGAATCACCATTTTGATCAACACCCTTAAAATGCGGTGCCTTATCTCCTTCTTTTAGTTCACTCATTGTTGTTCGTAAATATTTCTAACAAAGTAGCAAATAAGCCCAGATAATAACAATACTTGTGTAAGTTAATTTTCAACACTTAACAAAGTTTATCTTTTAAAATGAATTTCAAGAAAATTACAGAGAGTGATTCTTTACATCAAAACTTAGATTTACAATCCACGGTAGATTTACTCCAAGGCATTAATAATGAAGATCAAAAGGTCGCTAAAGCTGTTCAGTTAATCATTCCTGAAATCGAAAAATTTGTTAATGCTGCTTATGAAAACATGAAAAAGGGGGGTCGATTATTTTATATCGGTGCGGGGACGAGTGGTCGATTAGGCATTGTGGATGCCAGTGAATGCCCTCCCACATTTGGTGTAGATCATGATATGGTTATTGGCTTAATTGCTGGTGGGGATAGCGCCATTAGAAAAGCAGTAGAATTTGCAGAGGATGATTCTAATCAAGGTTGGTTGGATTTAAAAAAACATCAAATACATCAGCATGATACGGTAGTGGGTATAGCAGCCTCAGGGACAACCCCTTATGTAATAGGTGCATTGAAAAAGTGCAAAACAAATCAAATAATAACAGCAGGTATTACTTGTAATCCTGGTAGTCCCCTGGCCCTTGAAGCGCAATACGCCATGGTTCCCATTGTAGGCCCAGAATTTGTAACGGGTAGTACAAGAATGAAATCAGGTACAGCCCAAAAGCTAGTGCTCAACATGATTTCAACTTCACTTATGATCAAGCTTGGTCGTGTAAAGGGTAATAAAATGGTTGATATGCAATTATCCAATAAAAAACTAGTTAACAGAGGTGAAAAGATGATCATGGAGGCCCTCCAGATTAATGAAAAAGAAGCAAAAAGATTATTGGAGAAATACGGTAGTGTAAGAAAAGCGATTCAGTCCCAGAGCTAAATCAATTTCAAGCCAATTAAAAATTTCCAAAAATCTTTAGTTAGCACATGCAGTGCATTGGATTTCCTATCCTTTAAATTAACATCTAACATGATGTGATTAGGATTCCCAACTAATTCCATATGTTGAATTTTGGATAAATCCACATATTCATCAAAAGGTACTGGTAGGTATGTTAGATATTCATATGATGGCAGGTTCTCAAGATTCAATCTAAATTTAAAAGGGAAATTATTATTCCCAAAGACACTATTTACAAGACCATTTGCCTTTTTGAATTGAATTTTATGAATAACTGCACTATCATTAGAAAGGTATACCCCATTTTTTGTGAATACTTTGTACAATAGCGATCCATCATATAACGGTTCTTTCAACACCATTTCAGATTGATAATTAGAATCTAACTCGATAGACGCTAACCAATCAAAAGAGTTAGATATTTCCGATTCTTGTGATTCAAAATCATCATCATCCCAATATTCTTCGGATTCCCAATCATCACTCATTTCTTCGATATTGGAGGAATTTGCCACATTTAATTTTTTAAGTGATATAGAAATATTATGAATGGATTTTAGTGCATTGGTATTTAATGACAAATAGGTTGATGTAAAATGTAAGATGGAATCTAGATCAACGTATTTGTTAATTTCTTTTTCTATAATGTTATTTAAACCAACATCATTAAAACTGTACTCTGCATTTAGGAAACTAGAATCTAAAAAATAAGGCTTATGATGATGCATTACATCCGTTTGAACATACTTGTCTTCTTCATTTTCAGTAACAAATGACAATTGAACAGCACCTTCATTAAATGCAGTTTTAAGTATGGCCTTTTTGTCTTGAAGTTCTAAAAAGGGCAACCAAGTATTTAAATACGGAGCACTTAAATTGGAAATGTAATTTAAGGTTTTTTTACCATCAAAATAAAAACACAGATCACCTTCAAAAGACAGGAATTCTTCTAAAAAAGGATCTTCCATTTCACTTTGATTAACCGTGAAGTATGATGAAATCTTTTGTTTTAAAAAGGCACTATCATAAGATGACCCCATAATAAAATGATCGCTATCAAACCCAAGCATGACGTTGTAGTTTTTATTATATACATAATTAACTTGATTTTCAGCGTTTGTATTATCCCCAAAAACATCTTGAACCGTTGAATAGAATTTTCTGTAATTAGTGATTTCACCAGGATAAAACACACCACCATTAATTTCTCCTCCTTTTGGAACAACAAACATATGATGTTGACCTTCAATCCTGAAACCAGCAGATGATGAGGCCAATGAAGAGGTTGCTGCTCTTAACATCATTTTCTGGCTAAAATTTAACTGCTCATTTTCAGATGGATTTGATTTTTTAATTAATGAGACTACATCAAATGAGGATATTAATATGGCATCTTTTTCAGATCGAATGATGGCATTTTCCCAATTGAATTTATTTTCTTCTTGACAGGATAACATCCATGAACTTAAAACCAACAATAATATCGACCCTTTCAAAAATTGTCTCATCTCATACGGATTACTCTTGAATAGCTTTTATACCAGGAAGCACTTTACCTTCTAAATATTCTAACATGGCACCACCTCCAGTAGAAACATGACTTACTTTATGGGCTAAGTTAAATTGATTAACCGCAGCAACACTATCTCCACCACCAACTAGGGAAAAAGCACCATTTTCAGTAGCTTCAGCAACTGCATTTGCAATGGAAACAGTACCCTTTTGAAAATTTGTCATTTCAAAAACACCCATTGGGCCATTCCATAAAATAAGAGCAGAATTTTTAATCACAGATGAAAAAATCGATATGGATTGCACACCAATGTCTAACCCCATTTGATCATCTGGAATGACATCGATAGCATGTGAAAATATATCCACCTCATTACTAAATTCTTTGGCTGTTAGCGTATCAACTGGTAGATGAATTTTAACATTGTTTTTAGACGCATTTTCTAAAATCTCCTTTGCCACGGTAAGGTAATCATCCTCCACTAATGATTTTCCAATATTTCCGCCCATAGCCTTTACAAAAGTGTAGGCCATACCACCTCCTATGATGATATGATCCACTTTTGATATTAGTTTAGATAAAATGGTAATTTTTGAAGATACTTTTGCTCCACCTACTATCGCTGTTAAAGGATGGCCATCCGATCCTAATACTTTTTCAACACTTTTAATTTCACTCTCAATAAGACGACCGAACATCTTATTTTCTTTAAAATAATTTGCAATTACAGCTGTTGAGGCATGTGCTCTATGTGCCGTACCGAAAGCATCATTAATGTATACATCTCCGTGTTTGGCTAATTTCAAGGCAAATGAAGAGTCCCCTTTTTTCTCCTCAGCATAGAATCTGAGATTTTCCAGCAAAACCACTTGACCGTTTTGTAAATTTTCAGTCAATTCAAAAGCCTGATCACCAATGCAATCTTCAGCAAAGGAAATGGACTGACCCAAGTTTTTTTCCACCGTACTTACTATTTGACTAAGGGAAAATTTCTTTTCGAATTGATCTTTTGGTCTTCCCATGTGAGACATTAACACCACAGATCCATTACTTTCAAGTACTTTTTTTATGGTAGGAACAGCCATTCTTATTCTAGTGTCATCTGTAACTTGGCCTTCGTTATTTACGGGAACATTAAAGTCTACCCTAATTAGTGCTCTTTTATTGGAAAAATTATATGAATTTATATTCATGTCTGAATGATTTTTATAATCCATGCGAAAATATTCTATTCAAAAAGAATTATTACATTCATATAGGAATTTTTTTAAAATCGAAATGAAATTAATCTCGTGGAATCTAAATGGAATTAGAGCAGTTCAAAAAAAAGGACTTGCTGAAATAATTGATTATTTAAATGCGGATATCATTGGATTTCAGGAAACAAAAGCTCAAGACAACCAAGTTAGAGAAGCCTTACATGAAGTTCAAGGATATCATATTTATTCTAGTAGCGCTATTAAAAAAGGATACAGTGGAACCGCAATACTTAGCAAAAAAGAACCCATTAACGTCACCTATGGCCTTGGAATTGATGAGCACGACCAGGAAGGAAGGTTAATTTCGGCTGAATATGAACACTTTTTCTTTATCACAACCTATGTTCCTAATAGTGGAGGTGATTTACATAGATTGACATACCGCACGAAATGGGATAAAGATTTATTAGCCTTTATAGATGAAAAAAATAAGATCAAACCTGTGTTTTTATGTGGTGATTTAAATGTAGCACATCAACCTATTGACTTAAAAAACCCTAAATCAAACTACAATAAAACACCTGGATATACACAACTGGAAATTGACGGGATGACCAATTTTATAAATGCTGGATATACCGATACATTTAGGCATTTTTATCCCGAAGAAATTAAATACTCTTGGTGGAGTTATCGGTTTAACTCTAGAGCCAAAAATGTGGGATGGAGATTAGATTATTTTTTGGCCAGCCAAGACGGTTTGGACATGATCAAAGATGCCTTTATTTTAAATGATGTAATGGGATCTGATCATTGTCCTGTAGGTATTGATTTAAATTAATGATGAAGTATTTACATATCATTTTTGCGCTGTTGATGATCAACAGAACAGAAGCACAACAATTAGAAAACAGTGGATTTGAGCAATGGGAAAATGTAGGGACTGGTGAAGAAGAACCACTTTCATGGAGTTCAACTAAAACATCAGACAATAGTTCGCTTAATGGACTTGCACCTCAAGTTATTAGTCGTACTACTGATGCACATACGGGTACCTACGCGGCTAAACTGATCAATAAAAATGTACCTTTTGTAAATATAGTAGCCAATGGAATAGTAACTAATGGTATAATTCATACGACTACTAATCCACAAGATTCATATGTGTATACAGATTTAAATAGTAGCGACCACAGTCAGCCATTCACCTCATATCCAGATAGTATAGTTGGTTGGTATAAATACGTTCCTCAAGGAAATGACGTGGGTAATATACAAGTACTTTTACACAGTAGTTACGGTCAACTTCCTATAGACGCTTCAACTAGCGTAATAGCATTAGCTGAATTTGACTTTTCTTCGAATTCAAATTGGACTAGATTTAGTACTCCGTTCAATTATTATCCTACTATTCACAACCCTGCTTACATCTTGTGTAACATAAGCGCTGGAGATAGCACCCAGGCCGTAGCAAATAGCGAATTAAAAATTGATGATTTAGAACTGATTTATAACACCACAACCATTTCTAGCAAAGAAAGGAATTTATTACATGTCACCTACGTAAATGATCTTTTACAATTTTCAAATGTGGTAAAAGAAATCAATTATGCTATATACAATGTACAAGGACAATTAATGAATTTCGGAAAATTAGATAGATATAATAGAAATGTAAGTATTTCATTAGAATCTGGAATCTATTTCATTTCTACTCAAAATAAAGATCATCATCAATCTATCAAGCTCATAGTAGATTAACTATCTCCTATTTTATTGATTTCAATTTGTCCTTTAAAGTGTTTACTGTTTTTTCTTGTTGCTGGATTTCAACTTTCTTGAGTTCCTGTTCATTTTGCTTAGACCCCACTTCTTTTTTGGCTTCATTTATAGATTTTTTCCAAGATTCAATATCATTTTCCAACTTGTTTTCATCTTTAATAAGTTGATTCAATTCTTTCTCCAATCGATGAGCATTATTTTCTTCTATTTTCGCTTTCTCTTCCAAGGCTGATAAAGTAGTCTGTTTTGCAAAACTCAATAGTTGCTCTTTGTAAATGGATGTTTTCTCGCTGTGGTCATTTGAATTTAAAAATGCACCACCTAGATCAACTGCCGTAACAAATTCAATGTAATTCGCTTTTTCGTTGCAAATGGCGTACGTGTCAAATACATTATCTCCCATTTTTTTAAAGGAAGCATTATCAGAAAAAAACTCATGTTTTTTTTCATCTACTTTAGCACCCCAACCCTTCATCATTTTTTTCCACCCCTTTTCGATGTCATGTATATTTGATTCATAAATATGCACTGAAAATCCATGATGTGAGGCTTTTGAAAATTGAAAATCTGATTCACTTACTCTAAATTGATATTGAGCATTTAGTATGAAAGTTTCACTTAATAAAAGGATGAGTATCATTATCTGTTTCATATCATATTTTTTTTATCCAACCATTTATCTTATGTGTCTTTAAAAAGGATTTGGCCTTTAATTTATCCGAAGTCATAAATACAGAAACCCAGTATAAAGAAGAACCATTATAGATAACTTTACAAGAAAATAACTCATTTTGGACAAGTGATTCATAAAGTCCAATAGCATTACTTTTTTTACTAAATGTTCCTGCAATGATAATATATTGATCTTCGTATTTATTTTGAAGCTCAATTAGTGGCTTTGGTTTTTTTGATATTGAAGGAGGAGAAATAGAATCTGTCATTTTAACTGAAGCTGTATCAATTTCTGTTGGGATTGAAGACTCCACACTATCTTTTTTACTTTCTATAGGTTCTACAAAAGAGACGGTAATGTTTTCATCTATCGTTTTATCAGTAGTGGTTAATAAAAAAATTACTACAGATGCAGAAGCAAATAAAACTGAAAGTAGTCCAAACAATAAGATTTTATTTTTCCTGTATTTTTTCTGTTTATTGAAGATAATTTTATCATTTTGGTATAACAACGTACCATAGCCTTTTAGCATAAAAGACTTCTTAGCATTAAGCTCCTCACTAACTGAAGTAAACCATGTAGAAGATATTGAGGTAGCCTTTTCATTATCCCATTTTAGTTCTTCCTTTAGGTACTTTAAAAATTTTCCATCATGATAAGTAGAAAAAGGATTAAACTCTAGATTTCCTTTATTCCACGAAAAAGAGCCCACTTTTGGAATATTTACACGATCATAATTCTTAACTGCCTCAAAAAAGTATTTTTCCATTACTTAAGCACTTTCATAGATAAATATACATTTTTTAAGGGCCTATTTTTATCATCAGTGATTACTTGACTTATTTTATCGACTACACTCATTCCACTTGTAACTTCACCAAATACAGTATAATCATTATCCAAATGGGGATTTCCTCCATATTTTCTATAAACTTTTCTGTTTTCTTCAGGTATTTTTATTTGATATGTTTCTTCCAATTTGTCCATGTACTTATCTGAAATAGGACCTTTTTGAATAATGTAAAAATTGTAAGCACTTGAAGAATTGTCCTGTTTTGAAACATCTTGATAATACTGTTCTTGAACAGCCATAGCAAGAGCACCTCTTTTATGGATATGGTGTGACATTATCTCTGAAGGGATTTTATAATTACCAATTTGGGCTATCCTATTAAACATCTTATTATCATCACTGTTGCCACCTTGTATCATAAAATGATTTATTACCCTGTAAAACAACGTTGAATCATAGAAGCCTTTTTTAATTAACATGACAAAATTTGCTCTATGAAGTGG